>JAFDDA010000129.1 GCA_019311105.1 Deltaproteobacteria bacterium | reverse complement strand
GCCGAGCCGACCTCGGAGGCCGACGCGTTGCCAGCAGGCTGAAGGTCGCGGCCGCCGAGCACGTAGCAGACGGCCCCGTCGTGGCGGCCGAGCACCGTTTCGTCGCCCGATGCGCCCTGGGAGAGGACGCCGGAGAGCAGCCGATCGCCGTTGCCCGCCTGGAGCAAGAAGATCGGCGGCAGGTAGGGAGCGGGGCCCGAGATCATCGAGCCGTGACGCGCGGCGAGGTGTTCGCCCCCGCGCAGCAGATGCCGCTCACCGCCGCCGCTGCGTGAGTTCGAGCCGTGCCACGCCGCGCGAATCCGTCGCGAGTTCGCCCTGGGCGAGGGTCCGGTCATCGCCGCTTCGCAACGCCACCGAGAGCACCAGGGAGTGGGCGCGGCCAGCAGCGCGATTCGCCCGCGCGACCTGGTCCGCGATCTTGCCGATCGGCGGAACAAAGGCCCAGGCTTCGCCCAGCGAGACGCCCACGATCAAGGTGAACAAGAAGAGGGTGCGGCCCGCGAACCGAAGCGACCGCCCGTGCGTGTGGTTCGTCATCGAATGCCCTCCCCCGAGGCTCTTTGAAAGTCGCTACTTTGAAAGTCGCTACTGGCCAATGATCGTGCTGCGCCCAGCGTAGACGGCCCGGCTGCCGAGCTGCTCTTCGATCCGCAGCAGGCGATTGTACTTGGCGACGCGATCCGAGCGGCAGAGCGAGCCCGTCTTGATCTGGCCCGCACCGCTCGCCACCGCGAGGTCGGCGATGGTCGTGTCCTCGGTCTCGCCCGAACGGTGCGAGATGACCGAAGCGTAGCCGGCCGCGCGCGCGATGCGGATCGCTTCGAGGGTCTCGGAGAGCGTCCCGATCTGGTTCACCTTGATCAGGATCGCGTTCGCGCACTGCTCGTCGATGCCGCGCGCGAGGATCTTCGGGTTCGTGACGAACAGGTCGTCGCCCACGAGCTGGCAACCCTTGCCACAGGCGCGCGTGAGATTCGCCCAGCCCTCCCAATCGTCTTCAGCGAGGCCGTCCTCGATGGAGATGATCGGGTAGCGCGCGAGCCAGTCGGCCCAGAACTCCACCATCTCGTCCGAGCTCTTCTTCACGTTCTCGCTCGCGAAGTCGTAGACGCCATCGTGGAAGATCTCGCTCGCGGCCGGGTCGAGGGCGATGGCCACCTGCTCGCCGGGGCGGTAGCCCGCGGCCTCGATCGCCTGGAGCACCAGCTCGATGGCCTCGCGGTTGCTTCCGAGGTCCGGCGCAAACCCACCCTCGTCGCCCACCGACGTCGCGTAGCCCTTCTCGCTGAGCACGTTCTTCAGGCGGTGGAAGATCTCGGCGCCCCAGCGCAGGGCTTCGGCGAAGCTCTCGGCCCCGACCGGATAGAGCATGAACTCCTGGAGGTCGACGCTGTTGTCGGCATGCGCGCCGCCGTTCAGCACGTTCATCATCGGCGCGGGCAGCAGGTTCGCATCGGCGCCACCGAGGAAGCGGTAGAGCGGTTCGCCGGCCGCGGCCGCGGCCGCGTGGGCCGCCGCGAGCGAAACCCCGAGCAGGGCGTTCGCGCCGAGACGCGCCTTGGTGTCGGTGCCATCGAGTTCCACGAGCGCCGCATCGAGGCTCGCCTGTTCAGCAAGCCCTCCGAGCGGACGCCCGACGACCTCCCGCGCGAGCTCCCCGTTCACGTGACCCACGGCCTTCTGCACGCCCTTGCCGAGATAGCGATCGGCATCGCCGTCGCGCAGCTCCAGCGCTTCGCGCGCGCCGGTCGAAGCGCCCGAAGGCACCGCGGCGCTGCCGATGTGCCCGGCGGAAGTTTCGACCTCCACCTCGACGGTGGGGTTTCCGCGTGAATCGAGAATCTCGCGCCCGTGCAGGCGTGCAAGCGTCAGCTCGGCCATGTCCATCTCCGCAAGACGTTGGGGAGGCGGGAGCGTAGCACCCGGCCGCGGGCTCTGGGGTGGCTCGCGATCGCGGTGCGCGGGCACCGCGGTGGCTCACACTTGGGGTGCGCTGGCCGACGGGACGACGATGGGCGCGCCGTCGGGCCCGTCGATCACATGGACGGGCAGACCGAAGGCCTGCTCGACACGCTCCGGCGTCAGGACGTCGCGGGGCGGCCCACATGCGAGCACACCTCCATCCACCAAGAGGGCAAGCCGGTCGCACGTGCGCGCCGCGAGTGTGAGATCGTGGGAGACGACGAGCGCGGCACGGCCCTCCTGTCTCGCGTGCAGGCGCGCCAGGTCGAGGACATGGGCTCGGTGTTGCAGGTCGAGGAAGGCGGTGGCCTCGTCGAGGAGCAGCAGCGGCGAATCCTGGGCCAGCGCCCGCGCTACGACCACGAGCTGCCGTTCCCCCCCCGAGAGCGAGAGGACCGAACGCTCAGCAAGATGGGGGATGCCGACGTCGTCGAGGGCATCCTGGGCGCGGGCGAGATCCTCGGGCGACTCGAAGCCGAGGGTCCCGAGGTGGGGCGAGCGTCCCATCAACACCAGCTCGAAGGCACGGAAGGCAAACGGCACGCTCGTGTCCTGGGGCACGACGGCGACACGCTGCGCCAGGTCGCGGCGCGAAAGCTCAGCGACCGGTTCGCCCGCCACCAGGACACGGCCCGAGTCGGGGGACAGCACGCCACTCGCTGCGCGCAAGAGCGTCGTCTTGCCGGCGCCGTTGCGGCCGACGAGGCCCATGACCTCGCCCGGCTCCACCACGAGGTCGATGCCCGAGAGGATCGCCCTTCCGCCGGCCGCGACCGACACGCTCTGGAATTCGAGGGCGCTCATCGGTCTGCGTACACGGTTCGGTGATGGCGTCGGAGGAGGAACAGGAAGAGCGGGCCGCCGACCAGCGCCGTGATCGCGCCCACCGGAAGCTCGCGGCCCGGCAGCACCGTGCGAGCCACCGTGTCGCACACCACGAGAAAAGCCGCGCCGGTCAAAGCCGAAGCCGGGACGAGCAGCCGGTGATCGGGGCCGAAGAGAAGCCGCAGAAGATGCGGGATGATCAACCCCACGAAGCCGACGAGCCCGGACACGGCCACGGCCGCGCCTACCATCAGGGAAGTCGCCAGCAAGAGGATGCGCTTGTGGCGTTCGACCTCGACACCGAGTTGGCTCGCCTGCTCGTCGCCGAGCGCCAGCAGGTTCAACCCGCGCGCCAGCGGGAACGCACACGCGAGCCCGGCTGCCAGGAACACGCCGACCCAGCCTGCGATCCGAAGCTCCCCCGCCGAGAGGTTGCCGATCAACCACAGGAAGATGCCCGCCCCTTCCGCCAACCCGGCCAGGGAGGCGATGAAGACGATTGCCGCCGAGGCGAAGGCATTGAACACGACTCCGGTCAGCAGCAACCCAGCCGTCGACACGCGCCCGCCGAAACCCGTGATCCCGAAGAGCAGCGCCGTCGCGAGGATCGCACCGGCGAAGGCCGCGAAGGGCACCGCCGACTGGGCGAGGCCGACCGCCGAACCGAAGGCCAGCACGAGGATCCCGCCGAGGGCCGCGCCGCCAGAGATGCCCAGGATGAACGGGTCGGCGAGCGGGTTGCGCAGCAACGCCTGAAAGAGGACGCCCGCCACGGCGAGCGACGCCCCCACCACGGCCGCGAGCGCCACGCGCGGGAGGCGGATGCGCAACACGATGTCGGTGGCGACGGCGTCGCCGTCACCGACCAAGGCGCCGTAGACCTGAGTGAGGTCGATCCCACTGGGCCCGGAGACGACGCCGAGAAGCACCGCGGCGAGCAACAGCGCCAGGAGCCCCAACAACGTCACGGCGAGGCGGGTCGGCGTGAGAACGCCGGCGATCACCGCGCGAGCCCTCCCACCCTCAAGGAGCAGGTGCCGCGGCGACGAGGCCGTCGCCGTGGATGCTGCGCGCGAGCAAGCGGAGCGCCTCGTCGAGGGCCGGCCCCGGCAGGGTCGCCGTGCCGGCCGGCAGCCGCACGACCCGGCCGCTCGCGACCGCCGGCAGCGACCCGAAGCGCGCCCAATAGGTCGCGGGCGGTTCGACGTCGCGGCTCGAGTCGAGGATCACTTCCGGCGCCTGGGCCACGAGCCACTCGAGGGAAACCCGCGGGTAGCCCTCGCCCTGCTCTGCCCCGATGTTCACAGCGCCCACGCTCGCGAGCATCTCGTCGATGAAGTTCCCGCCACCGACGACGAAGAGCGGGTCACGCTGCAGGATCAACACGGACCGCGGGCGCGAACGCCCCGCCACGGCGGCCTCGAGTTCGGCGCGAGCGGCGCGGACCGCATCCGTGCGTGCGCGCGCGCTGGCTTCGGCGCCCGCGATCCGACCCAGGCGCTCGATCGAAGTGAGCACGTCCTCGAAGCGCAGCGGGTCGAAGGCCTCCACGCGCACGCCGAGGGCGGCGAGTCGACTGTGAAAGTCGCGCTGCTCCGCCGAGGGCACGTAGACCACGAGGTCTGGCGTTGCGGCCACCAGCGCCTCGAGGCTCGGGTTGTAGAGGCCCCCCACCGTCGGCAGTGCCACGAGATGCGGGTTCTGGCGGTGCGACCAGACGTCGACCCCGACGAGCTGGTCGGAAGCCCCGAGCGCCACGAGGATCGCGGTCAGCGACGGGTTCAGCGAGACGATTCGCCGTGCCGGCGCGGCATCCCCCTCCGCCCGCGCCGCGGGAACCACGAACGCCACCAGCGCCAGAGCGGCCAGCGCGAGCCCGAGTTTCCGATTCCGGGAATCCATCGAGCGAGGATGATACCCGGCGCCGCCCACGGATGACCGGCTGGCACGAAGCCTCAGGCGAATGCCGGGCGCGGGCCCCGACATCCGCCGAGGCTCGCCCTACTGGATGCGCGCCGTGGTCTTGCCGTCGAGCGCAACGAAGGGGCGCAGGCGCTCGAGCAGCACCACACCGATCCCCTTCACCTCGACCAGCTCGTCCACCTGATGGAAGCCGCCGCGTGTCGCCCGCGCCGACACGATGGCCCGCGCGCGCGACTCACCGACGCCCGGCAGGAGCTGCAGCTCCTCCGCCGAGGCCGTGTTCACATTGACCACGCCCGAGAGCGTCCCGGCCGCCCAGGCCGGCACGGCCAAGGCCCCGAGGGCCAGCGCCAGGGCGAGCCCCAGCACGTGGCCGCGCCACCCCATGCCGCCACCGGCAGGGCTTCGAAGTTCTGAATGCATCATCGATCGTTCTCCCCGGGACCGAACGGGGGGAGGTAAGCGGAGGGCTAGTTCTCGCGCCCCACCGCGTAGTCGGCGGCTGCCACCAGCGCGCGCTTGCCGGGCCCATCGGGGAAGGGCTCGATGTTCGTGACGGCGCCGCGGGCGAGCTCTTGCGCCCGGCGCACGGTGTCCTCGACGCCGCGGTAGCGTTCCACGAGAGCGAGGGCCGGAGCCACGTCCACCTCGTCGAGAGCGCGGTCGCGGTCTTGGGGCACCGCATCGCCATGAGCCGCAGCCCGCGACAGCGCTTTCAACACCGAGGCGACCTCGTCGCGCTCGGCCGGCGTGGCGCGCTTGAGAGTCAGGAGCAGCGGGAGCGTGACTTTGCCCTCGCGCAGATCGTCATAGGGGCGTTTGCCCAGCTCTTCTTCGCCTCCCGAGTAGTCGAGGGCGTCGTCTCGCAGCTGGAAGGCGAGGCCGATCTGACGACCGAACTCCGAGAGGCGCCGACGTTCGGCCCGGGTGACGGCAGCGAGGATCGCGCCGGCCTCGGCCGCGGCCGAGAGCAACGCCGCGCTCTTCCGCTCGATCACGTCGAAGTAGACGGTCTCGGTCATCTCGGGGTCGAAGCCGCGGGCCAACTGCAAGAGCTCACCCTCGGCCATGCGACGGATCGTGTCCGAGAAGAGGAGTTGGATCTCGGAGTCGCCGTCCTCGATGATCATCAAGGAGGCGCGTGCGTAGAGGTAATCGCCCACGAGTACGGCGCGGCGATTGCCATAGACCGCGTGGGCGGCGGGTCGGCCGCGGCGTAACTCGGAGAGATCGACCACGTCGTCGTGCAACAGGGTCGCCGTGTGGAGCAGCTCCACGCTCGCGGCGATCTGGACCTGCCGCGGGCCGTCGTAGCCACACATCTCGGCCGCAAAGAAGAGGAGCGCAGGACGGATCCGCTTGCCGCCCGAGGAGAGAACGTGGTCGCCGACGAGGGCCACCGCCTCGCTCTGGGAGGCGAGCTGGTCGTTCATCGCCCGCTCGACCTGCTCAAGACGCGGTTCGACCCGCTCGAGGGCTTCGGCGATGGGGGCGGAAAGGTCGCTGGAGGAGGGCGACATCGAGGGCAGACTAGCTGGACCCCCGGGAGCTGTCAAAGCCCGAGTCCGCGAAAAAGGATGATAAATCAGCTGGTTAACGCGCCTTCACGACCGGTGGGCAGGCTCCTCGTGCCCGCCTGCCGCCAACCCGGCCCCAGCAGGCCGTCAACCGCCCGGGGCCGCTGGGTTGACGGTGGTGTAGCCTCCCGCCCGCTCGCCACTTTTCGCCCCGACCGCCCGAGGAGACCCCGTGCTCGACGCCTACTCCCGCCTTGCCGAGCGCGCCCTGCGCGACGAGCCGCCCACCGAAGCCGAGGCCGCCTGGATCCTCGACGGCGAGGACGTGGCCCTGCTGCCCCTGCTCCACGCCGCCTTCGTCCCGCGCGAAAAGCACTTCGGGCGGGCCGTGAAGGTGCACGTCCTGAACAACATCCAGAATGGGCTCTGCCCCGAGGATTGCGGCTACTGCTCCCAGTCCCGCGACTCCGACGCGTCGATCCGCAAATACCCGCTGAAGTCCGACGAAGAGATCCTCGCCGAGGCCGAGGCCGCCGCCCGCTCGGGCGCGAGCCGCTACTGCATGGTCGCCTCGGGCCGCGGCCCGACCCTCGAGCGCACGCGCAAGCTGGCCGGGCTGGTGAAGGAGATCAAGTCGCGCTGGCCCATCGAGGTCTGCATCTCGGCGGGCCTCGTCGACGAGGAGCACGCGCGCATCCTGGCCGACGCCGGCCTCGACCGCTTCAACCACAACCTGAACACGAGCGAGGAGCACTACGCCGAGATCTGCTCGACCCATACCTATGAGGATCGCGTCCGCACGCTCCAGGCCATCAAGAAGTGCGGCATCGAGCCGTGCAGCGGCCTCATCATGGGGATGGGCGAGACGACGGACGACTTGATCGGGGTGGGCTTCCGCCTGCGCGAACTCGAGGTGCAGTCGATCCCGGTGAACTTCCTCATCCCGATCGACGGCAACCCGGTCCGGCGAGATGGCTCGCTGTCCCCCGAGCGATGCCTCCGGGCACTCGCACTCATGCGGCTCGTGAACCCGCGCGCCGAGCTGCGCGCCGCGGGCGGGCGCGAAGGCCACCTGCGGTCGCTCGGCGCGCTGCTGCTGTGGCCCGCGAACTCGCTCTTCGTCGAGGGCTACCTCACGACCCGCGGCGACGCGGTGAACGACACCTACGCCATGATCCGCGACGCGGGCTTCGAGGTGGAAGGCAACGCCGACTGGGAAGGCGAGCTGCCCGAGCGCGGCGAGTTCCGCCTGACGGGTGGAGCCGGTGAGATCTTGAAGCCCGAGATTGCGAGCGAGACGGGTCGAACCGTCGGTCGTTAGCGCGATGAGCATCGTCGACGAAGTTGCGCGCGAAACCCTCGATGCGATTCGCGCGCGCGGGACGCACCGGCGCATGCGCGTGCTCGACGGTGCCCAGGCGCCGCGCATGGAAGTCGACGGGCGCGAGGTCGCGCTCTTTGCTGGGAGCAACTACCTCGACCTCGCCCACCACCCCGACGTGGTGGAAGCCGCCGCCCGCGCCGCCCACGAATACGGCTGCGCCGCCGGCGGCTCGCGCCTCATCTCGGGCAACCTCACCATCCACGAAGCGCTCGAAGAAGAACTCGCCGCGTTCCTCGGCGTCGAAGCCGCCCTCGCCTTCAGCACCGGCTACATGGCGAACGTCGGCGTGATTCCGGCCCTGGCCGGCCAGGGCGACCTCGTGGTCTCCGATGCGCTCTCTCACGCGAGCATCATCGACGGCTGCCGACTCGCCCGCGCGGATGTCCGCGTCTTCCCCCACAGCGACCCGGCCGGGCTCGAAGCCGTGCTCGCCGAAGCAACACCCAAGTATCGCCGCACGCTCCTCGTGATCGACGGCGTCTACAGCATGGACGGCGACGTGGCGCCGCTCCCCGCGCTCGTCGAGAGCGCCCGCCGCCACGGCGCCATGGTCCTGCTCGACGATGCCCACGCCACGGGCACCCTCGGAAAGAACGGTCGAGGCACGGCGGAGCTGCTCGGCGTCGAAGACGAGATCGATGTCTACGTCGGCACGCTCGGGAAATCCCTCGGCTCGTTCGGCGCCTTCGTCGCGGGAAGCCACGGCCTGCGCGAGCTGCTCGTCAACACGGCGCGCAGCTTCATCTTCTCCTGCGCGCTCTCGCCGCCCCAGGTCGAAGCCTCCCGCGCGGCGCTGCGCGTCATCGTGGGCGAGCCCTGGTGGCGCGAGCGGCTCCAGGCCAACGCTGCGCGGCTGCGCGAGAAACTCGCGGGACACGGCATCTCCACCGAGCCGTCGACGACCCACATCGTGCCCGTCGTCCTCGGCACGAACGAACGCACCATGGCCGTGTGCGAACGCCTGCTCGAGCGCGGCTTCTACGCCCAGGGCATCCGCCACCCCTCGGTCCCCGAAGGCACAGCGCGGCTGCGCATCACCCCCATGGCGACCCACGAAGCGACCGAGATCGATGCTCTTGCCGACGTCATCGCGGAAGCCCTCGCCGAGATCCCGTGAGCCGCGGCTACTTCGTCACCGGCACCGACACCGGCGTCGGCAAGACCGTCGTCGCGTGCGCGCTGATTCGGGCCCTGTGCGCGGTGGGGCGCGACGTGGGCGTGATGAAGCCCGCCGAGACCGGCGTTGGCTCGGACGGCCCCCTCGACGCCCAGGCCCTCCGGGCGGCCGCCGGAGTCGAGGACTCGCTCGACGAGATCTGCCCGATCCAACTCGCTCTTCCCGCCGCCCCGAGCGTTGCAGCGGCCCATGAAGGCAGGCGGCTCGACGTCGCTTCCGTGCGCAAGGCCTACGACACTCTCGCGGCACGCCACGATTGCATGGTCGTCGAAGGCGCGGGGGGGCTGCTCGTCCCGCTGGCCGAAGGGTTCACCATGGCCGACCTCGCAGGCGAACTCGACCTCTCCGTGCTCCTCGTTGCGAGGGCTGCGCTCGGAACGATCAACCACACACTGCTGTCGGTGGAGGCGATCGACGCGCGGGGCCTCGGGCTCGCTGGGGTGGTGATCTCTCACGCGACGGGCGCGCTCACGGACGCCGACGCGAAGAACCTCGTCGCCTTGCGCGAAGCTCTCGGCCCGCGCCTGGTGGGCGAGATCCTTCCACTCGGCGAGGGCGACGGGCCCACCGCCGAAGCGTTGGACCTCGGCCGCTTCGCGCTCTAGCTCGGCAGCAGCGGCTCGAGCTCGACCCCGGTGAGCTCGCGGAACTCGCGCACGCCCTTGGCGATCGTCTCCGGGTGGAGCCAGCGCGTCTCGATCGCCTCGCCGGCCTCGCCCCCCGCGCGCAGGCGCTCGCCGCTGCGGGTGAGCTCATAGAGGAGCCAATACGCGTCGTAGTAGCGGAGCCGTTCGGGGTCGAGCGGCGCGCAGGCCTCGTAGGCGGCGAGGTAGCGGCGCACCATCCCGGCCTGGACGCGGCGCGTGAGCGAGGGTCGCGGCGACGTCCCACTCGCGCTCGGCGAGCCCGACCGTGGACCAATCGAACACGCCGCTCACGCGACCGCCCTCGACGCACAGGTTCGTGAAGACGAAGTCGCCGTGGCCGATCACTTCGCGCGACTGGCTCGGGCGGTGGCGCTCGAGCCAGACGTGGCCTTCGACGAGCCCGTCGAGGTCCGCGTTGCGCAGGTTCTGACCGATGCGCGCAAGCCAGGTGTCGAAGCGCACCTCGCGCGGCGAGAGGCCGGCGTCGGTGAGGCCTTCGCGCAGGGGCGTCGGGTCGAGGCCGTGCAGCCGGGCCTGGCTCTCGGCCAGCAGCTTCGGGACGCGGAAGAGCGCGTCGAAGATCAACGATGGGAAGCGGTGCGGCTTTCGCGCGAGCTCGGTGGGCCGCGTCACGGCCTGCAGCATCACCTCCCCCGGCACGCGCTCCGCCACCAGGAACGGCGCGCCGAGCGGCTTGGGATCGGTCTCGACGTGGAGCACCCGCGGCACCGGGTAGCCCAGCTCACCGAGTGCTTCGTGAACGGCCGCCTCCCAGCGCAGCTGGACCGGATCCTTCTGGGCCATCAGACGCCGCAACACGAGCGGGGCGTTCCAGCGTGGATCTTCGGCGCCCCGCAAGGCGAACGCCTCGACGACGGCTTCGCCTCCCTGCCCGAGCAAGGTCGGCAGCTCGGAGAACCCGATCGCGTCGGAGCCGAGGTGCGCGCGCAGCAGGTCGCGAAGGCGGCCGGGGTCGACCGGCGGGAGATCGGATTGCGTCATGGAGGCTCCGGGCGCGGAGTTCTCGGGCGGTTCTAGGCCAGTGCCTCTGCGATCTCCTGCTGGACGGCCTCGGCGGCGGCGCGCGGGTCGCGCGCCTCGCGGATCGGGCGACCCACCACGAGATAGTCGCTGCCGTCCTGGATCGCCTGGGTCGGCGTCACGACGCGTTTCTGATCGTCGTCGTTCTGGACGGGGCGGATGCCCGGCGTCACCACCAGGATCTTGTCCCCTGTCTCCTCCTTGATGCGTTTCACCTCGAGACCCGAGGAGACGACGCCGTCGCAACCGATCTCGAGAGCGCGGCGCGCACGCGAGAGCACCAGCTCCTCGACGTCGCAGTCGAACCCGAGGTCGTCGAGGTCGCCGCGGTCGAGGCTGGTCAGCGCCGTGACGGCGAGGACCTGGAGCTTCGGCCCCTTGTGGGCCACTGCCGCGCGCAGCATCCCATCGTTGCCGTGGACCGTGATGAAGTGGGCACCGAGCTTCGCCACCTGAGCCACCGCCTTGCCCACCGTCGCGGGGATATCGAAGAGCTTGAGGTCGATGAAGACCTTCTTGTCGCGCGAGAGCAGCTCATCGACGAGGCGGGTGTGATCGCCGGCGAGGAAGAGTTGGAGCCCGACCTTGTGAAAGATGACGGCGGGGCCGAGCTCATCGACCAGCTCGAGCGCCTCTTCGTGGGTCGGCACGTCGAGGGGGAAGATCAGTCGCTCGCGGGTCGCCACGGGCGAAATCGGAGATTGCCCTGCCATCTTAGAAGTCTTCGTCAAACCCGACCCTTCTCGTTCAAGCAGAATACACCCTCTCCCCGCCCATCCACGTCTCTGCCACGGATCCGTCGTCTTCGAGCACGACGAGGTCGGCGCGTGCCTTCGGCCGGAGCGTGCCGCGCTCGGACTCGATGCCGAGCAGCAACGCCGGCCCGAGGCTCGCGGCGCGCACAGCCTCGAGCTGCGTCATGGCACCGAAGGCCGCCGCGTTCGCGATGGCATCGGAAAGCGGCAAGCGACTCCCTGCGAGGGTTCCGCCCGGCAGACGCCACACGGGGCCATCTTCGGTGAGGCGGCCGCCCTCGAGTTCGCCCGATGCGCCGGGGTCGATGGCATCGGTGATCAACAGCAGCTTCTCGCCCTTGGCCCGTGCTGCGGCCCGCACGGCGGCGGGGTGGACGTGGACGCCGTCGCAGATCAGATCACAGGTCGCTCGGTCATCGGCCAGCGCCGCCCCGATCGCCCCGGGCTCCCGGTGATGGAACGACCCCATGGCGTTGAAGAGATGGGTGACGTGGCGGGCGCCCCGGTCGAAGCCATCCAGAGTGACCTCGGCGCTCGCCTTCGTGTGGCCGAGGGCCGGGACGACGCCGCGCCGGCCGAGCTCGGCGAGCAGCTCCTGGGCACCGGGCGCTTCGGGTGCCAGGGTCACCATGCGGATGGCTCCCTCACCTCGATCGAGCACGTCGCGGCCCTCGGCCGGCTCGTAGGGCCGGATCGCTTCGGGCGGCTGGGCACCGGGGGCGTTGGCGCTGATCCAAGGCCCTTCCAGGTGGACGCCCAGGGCGGCCGCCCCTTCCTTGTGGTCAGCGACGGCAGCGGCCAGGCCTTCGACGCGATGACGCAGGCCGGCGGGATCGAGGGCGATGGTCGTGGGCAGGAACGCGGTGACTCCATGACGCAAGATTGACGCAGCATCTTGACGCAGCGACGCCGCAGGTGCGTCAAGTGCGTCAAAGATCGTCGCCCCATGAAAGTGGATGTCGATGAAGCCCGGCGCGAGAGCCCTCCCGGCCAGCTCCACCACCTGAGCGGCCTCGGGAGTGGCCTCCTCCGAAGAAAGGAAGGCCTCTATCCGCCCATCCGCCACCAGAAGGGAGCCCGCTCGAGGCTCTGCGTGCTCCGGATCCAGCACCAAGCCGTTGCGGAAAAGAGTCTGCGTCACGGGCCGGACCTTAGCCCTTCTGCCGAGGGAAGTGCCTCAAGCCGCACCTTTGTGTAGCCGATACCCCACGGGTCATGGCGCGCCCCCTCGGCAAAGACATCGATGAAGACATGCTGCTTCTCGAAGCGAAGATGAAGGTCCTGAAGTTTCAGTACGAGCAGTACTTCCTCGGGAACCGCCCTCGGGAGCCCCAGGTCGAGCGCAGCGAGGTCCAGAAGATCGTCGCGTACTGGTCGAACATGGCCATCCGCAACACGGCCTCGCGCTTCAAGTTCAACACGCTCTGCCAGCGCTTCTTCACCTTCCGCCGCCAATGGGACGAGACCTGCCGCAAGATCGAGAACGGCACCTACGCCCCCCACCAGTTCAAGGCGAAGCTCCGCTCGGGCGGCCGCCCGGCCGAGGCCACCGAAGAGCCCCTTTCCTTCGTCGACCATCGCGTCGACGACCTGTTCGATTCCTACGTCGAGGCCCGCAAAGCCTGCGGCGAGAACGTCAAAGGCCTGACCCGCCAGAAGCTGGACATCCTGATCGGGAAGCAGGAGAGCGCGATCAAATCCCGCTTCGACTGCAGCTCGGTGAAGTTCCGCGTCGTGGTGGAGAACGGGAAGACGAAGCTGAAGGCCCAACCGGTCAAGGTCGCCTGACCCAACCCCCAACCCTTCTCGGAGCATCCCCCCAATGAGGATCGCCCTCTCTGCCATCGGAACTCGCGGCGACGTCCAGCCCATGATCGCGCTGGGCCTCGGCCTGCGCGCCCGTGGCCACGACGTTCGACTGTGCGCCCCGCCCGATTTCCACGACACCACCATCGACGCCGGCCTGCCGTTCGTTCCGGTCGGACACGACGTGCACGAGATGATGACCGTCACCTGCCGCGACGTCGTCCGCAAGCCGCTCGCCCCGCTCCGCATCATGGACGACCTCGTCCGCTTCCAGTTCGACGACATGCGAAAGGCCTGCGAAGGGGCAGAGGCCCTGGTCGGGGGTGGCATCCACATCGCCGGGCCGTCGATCGCCGAGCAGCTCGGCATCCCCTACTTCTACGCCGCCTATTGTCCCGTGGTGTTGCGCTCGCGCGAGCACCCCGCGCCGCTGCTCACGAACCAACATCGGTCCGGTGCGGCGAACCTGCTGTCGTGGTGGGCTTGCGAGCGCTTCTTCGACTTCATCATGCGGGGCCGCATCAACGGCGAGCGCGAAACGCTCGGGCTTGCGCCCGTGAAGAACGTCTACGACTACTGCTTCGGGTCGGGGCAGATGTTGCTCGCCACGGACCCGATCCTCGTTGGTGCGCCGTCCGACGGC
>JAFDDA010000128.1 GCA_019311105.1 Deltaproteobacteria bacterium | reverse complement strand
ATGTCGAACCCGTGGACGTAGACGAGGTGACTCAGGCGCTCGGCCTGGCGCGAGAACATGTAGGCGCTGTCGAGGCCGCCGGAGTAGAAGGCGGCAGTTCCCGCAGCGGGCCGCGGCGCTCGGTCCTCCACGACCTCGGCGGCGTGGACCTCGACCTGCGCGAACTCGGAGTGGAAGCCGGCCAGGACGGGACCGATGCGCTCGTTCGCCGCCTCGAGCAGCCCTTTCGAAACCGGCGCGTCGATGTAGAGGTCTTCGTGGAGTGCCATGGCGGGAGCGATCAGCAGCGGCAGCCATGGGTCGCCGGGGGCCGCGACGGGCCCGAAGTCCGGGAATTCGTAGAAGACAGGCACTTCGCCGCCGTCCCCGAACACCGCGTTACCCGAGAGCCGGCGCCGGTCGCCCGTGAGAGCTTCCTCTTCGATCAACGAGGTTCGCACCCGCGGCACGCTAACACGGCCGAATTCCGGCCGTGCCCATTCCTTGATTCGCCGCTTCGCCTTCTTCGAGCGTATGATGCCCCCGGGTCGCCCTCGACCCGGAGAGCTCATGCCCGAAGCCCCGCTTCGCCCGCTCACCGAGAGCGAGATCCACGAATACGACACCCACGGCGTCGTCCACGTGGGTGGTCTCTTCCCGGAGGCGTGGGTCACTCGGATGGCAGCGGCAGTAGATTGCATCCATGCCGAGCCGACTCCGATGGGGCGGGCCGTCTCCGACGCGGAGCAGGGGTTCACCAACGATCTCTTCGTCTGGAAGAGCGATGACGACTTCCGTGATTGGGTCTACGACTCTCCCGCGGCCCAGGTCGCGCAGCAGGTGCTGCGCGAGGAGCGGATTCGACACTTCTACGACCAGCTCTTCGTGAAGCCGCCCGGCTGCCATGTGCCGACGCCGTGGCATCACGACGTGACGTTTTGGCCCGTAGACATCGAGAGCCGCAACCTCTGCTCGATCTGGATCACCTTCGACCCGATCTCCCGGGCGACGAGTGGCCTGGAGTTCGTGCGCGGGTCGCACCGCTGGCCCGAGCGCTACAAGGCGATCACGCCGACCTTCGACCCCTACATGATGGACTCGGGCTTCGCCGACCCACCGGACATCGACGGCCACCGCGACGACTACGACCTCTTCTGCCCCGACATGGCGCCCGGCGATTGCCTGATCTTCGACGCCCACGTCGTGCATGGGTCTTCGGCGAATACCTCGACCGACTCGCCGCGCCGCGCCTTCGCGACACGCTGGATGGGGGAGGGCACCGTCTACGACCCGCGCCATGCCACCATGCCGCTGCTCTGGAGCCACGGCCTAGAGGCCGGCGACGCGCTCGCGGGCTCGCTCTTTCCCCAGGTGTTGCCCGAGGTGATCCCGGGCGAGTGCCCGCGCTACGAGGGCAGCATCGAGGGGCCCGACCCGGTGCTGGTGCAATCGTTCTTGGAGCGCGCGCGCGTGTCGCTGCCCAGCCTCGAACTCACCAAGGAGAAGTCGTGATCCTGCTCGACCCGAACCATCTCGATCGCTCCTACCCGGATGAGCGTTCGTCCGAGATCATGCGCAAGACCGTCGAGTTCTTCGAAGCGAAGGGCAAGACGAAGCTCCTCGCCGACTACTACGACCGGCCCTGGTACTCCGACTTCCTCGAGTTCGTCCGCAAGGAGCGGATCTTCGCATCCATGTGTACGCCGGCAGGCGAGGGCGCACCCGACGCGCGCTGGGACACGTGGCGCAACTGCGAGTTCGCAGAGATCCTGGGCTTCTACGGCCTGCAGTACTGGTACACGTG
The DNA here is from genome assembly GCA_019311105.1 of Deltaproteobacteria bacterium. Lineage (GTDB taxonomy): Bacteria > Myxococcota_A > UBA9160 > UBA9160 > JAFDDA01 > JAFDDA01. Next base: position 8,056 of record JAFDDA010000128.1, on the reverse strand, counting down.
GCAGGTCTCGGTCCTCGGCCTCGGGCCGATCTGGATGAGCGAGAACGACGCCCTTCGCGACCGCGCGTCGAAAGCCCTCGAAGACGGTGGGATCTTCGCCTTCGGTCTCTCCGAGAAGACTCACGGCGCCGACATCTACTCCACCGACATGGTGCTCACGCCCAACGACAAGGGCGACGGTTGGGTCGCCAACGGGCGGAAGTACTACATCGGGAACGGCAACGACGCGGCCATCGTCTCGACCTTCGGACGCTTCGAGGACGGGGACGAGTACGTCTTCTTTGCCGCCGACGCGAAACATCCGAACTATCACCTCGTGCAGAACGTGGTCGCGAGCCAGAGCTACGTCTCGGAATTCGAGCTGCGCGACTACCCCGTGCGAGAGGAAGACATCCTCCATCGCGGGCGCAAGGCCTGGGACGCGGCACTGAACACGGTGAACGTCGGCAAGTACAACCTCGGTTGGGCTTCCATCGGCATCTGCACCCACGCGCTCTACGAGGCGATCACCCACGCCAACAACCGCGTCCTCTATGGCATGCGGGTCACCGAGATGTCTCACGTCCGGCGCATGTTCGTCGAAGGCTATGCGCGACTGGTGGCCATGAAGCTCTTCGCGCTGCGCGCGTCCGACTACATGCGCGCGGCCTCGTCGGACGACCGCCGCTACCTCCTTTACAACCCCATGGTGAAGATGAAGACCACCACCCAGGGCGAGACGGTGATGAACCTGCTCTGGGACGCCATTGCGGCCAAGGGTTTCGAGAAAGACATGTATTTCAGCCAGGCCGCCGTCGACATCCGGGGCCTGCCGAAGCTCGAGGGCACGGTCCACGTGAACATCGCGTTGATCTCGAAGTTCATGCCGAACTACTTCTTCAATCCCGCCGAGTATCCGGAGATCGAGCGGCAGGACCATGGGCGCAACGACGACTTCCTCTTCAATCAGGGCAGCGCGCGCGGCCTCGGGCAGATCCAGTTCCATGACTACCGCGCGGCCTTCGAGGGTGTCGACCTCCCGAACGTGCACATCTTCGCCGAGCAGACCGAGGCCTTCCGCCGGATGCTGGAGACGGCTCCGCCCGGGCCCGACCAGATGAAGGATGTCGACTTCCTGATGGCCGGGGGGGAGATCTTCGCCCTGGTGGTCTATGCACAGCTGCTGTTGGAGAACGCCAAGATCTATGAACTCGACGACGCGCTGCTCGACCAGATCTTCGAGTTCATGGTGCGCGACGTGTCGGAGCACGCCCTCCAACTGTTCGGTCAGCCGAGCAGCAACGAGACCCAGATCGAGTGTTGCCGCGAGATGATGCGCAAGCCCGACCACGACCCGGACCGCTACGAGAGCGTCTGGACGCGGCACGTCGAGCCCCTCGACGGCGCCTACGTCATGAATGCCTGAGCTGCGAAGGGCAAGCGGATGAGCGCGGCGCGCCCCACCCCGGGCACGGCGGTCGAAGTCGACCGCATGACACCCTATCTCTGGTTCCTGTTCGTCCTGCTTTCGACGGCGACGCTGTTCGACGGCTTCGACTCGGGGATGCTGAGCTTCGCGGCGCCCGAGTCGCGCCGGACCCTCGGGATCGAGATCTCGGAGTGGGGGCTCCTCAACTCCTTCATTCGGCTCGGCGTCTGGGCGTCGTTCCTGTTCATGCTGTTCGCCGACCGCCTCGGCCGCCGCACACTCATGATGGTCACGGTCGTGGGCTTCGCGGTCTTCAACGGGATGACGGCCTTCGCGACGGACAAGTATCAGTTCGCGCTGTTTCAGTTCTTTGCGCGTCTCTTCCTGACCGCCGAGTATTCGCTCGCCGTGATCATGGCCGGCGAGGAGTTCCCGGCCCGCTACCGCGGGCGCGCCATCGCCATCCTCACGTCGTTGGCGACGGTCGGTGTGATGGTCATGGCGAAAGGGGTGCAGCCCTTCGTCCTGCTCCCGGACGGTGCGGAGAGCAATTGGCTGCACGGCCTCGGCACCGGGGCCGTTGCCGCGGTACAGGGCCTGCTCGGGCTCGAGCAGGACGGCGAGAACTGGCGTGCACTCTACGTGCTTGGCTTGGTCCCGCTGTTGCTGATCCTCTTCCTCCGTGTAGGCATGCGGGAGACCCGACGCTTCGCGGCGGTACAGACGGCACCCACGGCGAAGCGAACGAGCCTCGCCGACCTCTGGGCCCAGGCGAAGATTCCGTGGGAGAAGCGCTACCGCCGACGCACCGCTGTGGTGACGCTCCTCTGGAACTCCGTCCACATCGTCACGGGGCCGTCGGTGGTGTTCTACGTGATCTTCGCGCGCGAAGAACTCGGACTCTCGCCCCACACGGTCGGGGACATCGTCTTCTACGGATACTTCGGTGGCACCGCCGGCCACTTCGTGGCTGCCTGGCTGATCGAGCGTGTTGGGCGCAAACCCACCTGCTCTGGCTTCTACGTGATGGCAGCGATCTCGATCGCGATGCTCTACCAGCACACGACGGTCTTCGGTCAGTACCTCTGGATGGTTGCGACGGTGTTCTCGTTCGGCGCGGCCAACACCGCGACCCACGTCTATGCCTCGGAGCTCTTCCCCACCGAGATCCGTGCCACGGGCTACGCATGGACGACGAACCTCACGGGCCGCATCACCGAGGTGATCACGCCCGCCGTGATTGGCATCTCGGCGGCCTGGATCGGGATCGCGAACTCGATCGCACTGGTGGCGGTGGGGCCGATCCTCGGAGCAATCCTGGTCCTGCGCTACGCGCCCGAGACCCGCGGGCTCACGCTGGAACAGATCCAGGACCAGTTGGAAGAGGAGAGTGCCTAGGAGGCCACGGCCGGGTGCTGCTCCGACCAGTCATCGATCAGGTTGCGATTGTCCTTCTGCCACGGGTGGAAGTCGCGGCGGAAGAAGACGAGCAGGCCCCGAAGCGCAGAGGGAAAGAAGCCGCCGGGGCCCCAGACGATGCGCAAGCCCCGCGCGATGTCGCGCACGCCGAAGGCCTTCCGGTCGCCGATCATGAGCAGGAAGTGGAAGAACAGGATGCCGATCGGGAAGCCGATGATCACGCGTGCCATCATGAACGCCCGCAGCCAGTAGCTCCCGCACACCTGCTGGTACACGTCGAAGGCGACGGCCTTGTGCTCGGTCTCCTCTACGGCGTGCCACAGCCAGAGCTCGCGGACCTTTGGGTGCATGCCTTCTGTGATCTGGTCGTCGGTGAGGAGCAGGTCTGCGAAGACGGCGGTGAAGTGTTCGAGCGTGATCGTCAGGGCGAGCTGTGCCTTCGCCGGTATCCAGCGTCGCATGAAGCGCAGCAGGCCGTCGACCCAGCCTTCGTAGCGATCGACCGGGACGCCGCTGCGACTCATCAGCCGGTCATACACTCGGTGGTGATGGCTGTGCTGTCCCTCCTGAGCCACGAAAGCCTTGACCTGCCCGCGCAGCACCGGGTCCGCGAGGTCCTTTTCGAAGTGGCGGACGGAGTCGATGAAGAAACGCTCGCCCCCCGGGAAGAAGAGCGACATGGCGGTGAAGTGGTGCGTCAGGAAGGGGCTGTCGCTGTGCCAGTAGCGAGGGGCGGCATCGAGATCGAAGCGCATGCGCCGGACCCGAACGGCGACGGGCTCCAAGCTGGAGTCTGCGGGGGCGGTCTCCATGCCGGAATTCTAGCAGGGCGGGGTGCGCAGTCTGGCTGCACCATGCTGCGCTGCGTCGAGGCGCGCAGGGGCTCCCCAACCGGGTACACTGGCGCGGCTCGCTCGAGCCCCTCGCAACCAGCTGGAGACTCCCATGCATGATCTCGTGATTCGCGGCGGCACCGTCTTCGACGGCACCGGAGGCCCGGCCCGCAAGGCTGACATCGCCATCGACGGCGACCAGATCGCCGCCGTCGGCACGGACGTTGGAGAGGGCCGCCGGGAGATCGACGCCACGGGCCAGTTGGTGCTGCCGGGCTGGGTGGACGTCCACACCCACTACGACGGTCAGGTTACCTGGGACACGCACCTGACACCTTCGGGCTGGAACGGCGTGACGACGATCGTGATGGGCAACTGCGGCGTCGGCTTCGCGCCGGTGCGCCCCGGCCAGGAAGCCTTTCTGATCCAGCTGATGGAAGGCGTGGAGGACATCCCCGGTTCGGCCCTCTCGGAGGGCATGAAGTGGGGTTGGGAGACCTTCGGCGAGTACCTCGATGTCGTGGAGAAGATGCCGCACGCCATCGACGTGGGCGCACAGGTTCCCCACGGCGCCGTGCGGGCCTACGTCATGGGCGAGCGTGGGGCAAAGAACGAAAAGGCGACACCCGAAGAGATCACCGAGATGTCCCAGATCGTTCGAGAGGGCCTCGAAGCGGGTGCGCTCGGCTTTTCGACCTCACGCACGATCCTCCACCGCGCGAAGGACGGCGAACTCGTGCCCGGCACGACCGCGGATGAAGACGAGGTGCTTGGCATCGGTCGGGCCCTCGGCGAGGCCGGCCACGGTGTCTTCCAGGTCGCGAGCGACCTCACACCCGAAGGCAAGGAACTCGACTGGATGAAGCGCCTCTCCCGCGAGACCGGGCGCCGCGTCAGCTTCGCCTGCCTCCAGAACGGCCTCGACCCCGAACAGTGGCGCCGGCTGCTGCACTTCTGCGAAGAGGATGCCGCCGAGGGTGGCCTGCTCACGCCCCAGGTGGCGCAACGTCCAGCGGGCATGCTGCTCGGCTGGGAGAGCACGGTCCATCCGTTCGTGTTCTACCCGGAGTACCAGAAGCTCGCGGCCCTGCCGATCGACGCGCGGCGCAAGGAGCTGGCCGATCCTGCGGTGCGAGCCCGAATCCTCGAGAACGCGCCCGACCTTTCGGCCTTCGCAGGTGTCATCGCCGTGGTGGCCAAGGGCTATGACACGATGTTCCCCCTCGGCGACCCGCCCGACTACGAGCCGGGCCCGGAGAAGAGCATCGCCGCCATCGCCAAGCGCGAGGGTCGCGACCCGGCGGAGGTGGTCTACGACGTCATGCAGGAACGAGACGGCGAAGGGTTCGTCTACCTCCCGCTGCTCGGCTACGCCGGGGGCGACCTCGAGGCGATCCGCGAGATGATGCTGCACCCCCAAGCGATCTTCGGCCTGTCCGACGGCGGCGCGCACTGCGGCCTCATCTGCGACGCGAGCATGCCGACCTACCTGCTGACCCACTGGGCGCGCGATCGGGATCGCGGCGAGCGCATCCCGATCGAGTTCCTGGTCGAGAGTCAGACGCGGCGCACGGCCGAGGCCTTTGGGATGGACGACCGCGGTGTCCTCGAGCCCGGCATGAAGGCCGACGTGAACGTCGTCGACTTCGACGCGCTCCACATCCACGCGCCGGAGATGGTCCACGACCTGCCGGCCGAGGGGCGGCGACTAATCCAGAAGGTCGACGGCTATCGCTACACGATCTGCAGCGGTGAGGTCATCTACGAAGACGGTGAGCCGACCGGCGCTCTGCCCGGGAAGCTGATCCGCGGGCCGCAGGCCCGGGCGTCGCTCTAGGCGTCGAGGGGCTGACCCGAACTCCGGGGTGCCGAACGTGGCGCGATCCGAACAGCTCGTCCGCGACCCGCGCGACGCCGGCCTCGACCCGGCCGCGATCGATGCGCTCGCGGCCAAGGTGGCAGAGACCGTGGGCCGCTATGACGGGTGCGGTGCGCAGATCGCCGTCGCCAGGCGCGGCCGTGCGGTGCTGCGAAGCTTCGGGTCCGCCCCCATCGCGGGCGACGTTCAACCCGTCTCCGACCAGACACTCTTCTGCACCTTCTCCGTCACGAAGGCGTTCACTTCCTCGGCGGCCTGGATGCTGCTCGAGGCCGGGCGTCTGGGGCTCGAAGACCCGGTCGCCCGTCACGTGCCCGGGTTCGACCGCCACGGGAAGGGTGCCGTCACGGTCGAGCAACTCCTGACCCACACCGCGGGCTTCCCGAGTGCCGTCATGGAGAGCGACGATTTTCTCGACGAGGCGACGCGTCTCGAGTGCATGGCCGAGTGGAAGCTCGAGTGGGAGCCGGGCAACCGCTTCGTCTACCACGGCGCGGCGACCATGCTCGTGTTGGCGCATCTCGTTTCGAAGCTGGCCGGCGGCGACTATCGCCGCGTTCTCCGGGAACGGATCTTCGAGCCCCTCGGCGCGACGGATCTCTGGGTCGGTCTCCCCGAAGCGGAGCACGCGCGTGCCGCCGACGTCGTCGTGGTGGGCGAGCCGCAAAGCGACGACGAGCGCGCCGTCAACCCCGTCGATGCGCCGAGCCTCACGGACGAGTCGGTCCTCTGGGCGAATCGAGCGCCGGGTCGGTCGTTCGGTCACCCGGGCGGAGGTGCATTCGCAACCGCTGCGGACGTTGCGCTCTTCTATCAGGGAGTGATCGCCGCGCTCGACGGTGCGCCCGGAGCCCTCTGGAGTCAGGCCATGGCTCGCGACGCCTGCACGCCGCGCAACGTCGAACTCGTCGACCCGATGACGGGGCATCCCGCCCTGCGTGGCCTGGGCGTCACAGTTGCCGGCGAGAAGGGCCAGATCTGGCGGGGCTTCGCGCCCGCCAACGGCCCCCGCGCCGTGGGCCACATGGGAGCGGGCGGCCAATGCGCCTGGGGTGACCCCGACTCCGGTATCTCCTTCACGTTCCTGACCAATGGCGCCGAGCGCAGCCCGGCTCGGCAGGGAGCCAACGCCATGGGCTTCTCGCAGCTCGCTGCAGGTGCAGCGCTCGACTAGGCCGGCTTCGCCCGCCGGGCGCGCAGCCGCCCCCAGATCTCGACGGCAGCGAGAGCAGCCACCCCGGCCATGGCCAGGACGAGCAGGTCGAGGCCCGAAACATGAGAGGCTCGCCAGCGCAGCCCGGCCGCGCCCGCCAGGATCACGAACCCGAAAACGGGCACGACGGACGTGAAGGCGACGCGGGCCATGGCTCGCAGGCCGCGCAGAGTCTCGGCGCCGTCGTGGACGACCCAGCCGCTGCAACGCTCTGGTTGGCAGTCCGTCCCGGGCTCGAAAGTGACGCGCCCGAACCAATCGAGAGCGCTTGTCCATCGCCTTCGGCGTGTGCAGCGAGCGCAATCCGAAGCGGTGACGATCCGGCACGTCGCGCCTCCGACCGGGACGATCAGCAGGATCGATGTGCCGACCATCCATGAGAACAGGAGGGGCCGCAGCAGGACCTCGATGTATGCAGCAAAGCCGGCTACCAGCGTCGCGGCCAACCACCACGGCTTGGGTCGCAACAAGTAGACGAAGATCGCGGCCTCCAACACGATGACGAAGGCGCTGATCGCACCGGGCGCAGCGGACAGGGCGAAGTCGTTCGCCGAATCCAAGGGTGCGAGTGTGCGGGCTCCCTCCAGGCCCCAGTCGCGACCCACGATCTTGTGCACCGTGGCGAATCCGAAGGCGATCGCGATCTGCATACGCACGAGTCGCTCGGGCCACGCCGCGGCCCGGATTGCACGCGCACGGCCCGTGAAGAGATCCCAGAGCCGGATGCGGCCGGGGGCAAACCCGAGGAGGAAGAGCAAGTTGATGCAAAGCCAGAGATTGTGCTTGAAGAAGTCCTGGTCGAGGAGAACGATCCAGAAGCCGATCGCGGCGAGGCCAAAGGCGGCAGCGCGCGCGGCGACACCGAAGAACAGAGCGAGGGCGGCCAGCACGATCAGGCCTTCGATGCCGGAATGCAGCCAGGCCGGAGGGATCGGCAGGCCGTCGACGAACGGGAAATGGAACTCCCATCGCTCGAGCGCACGAAGATCCCTCGCGAGGAGCCCTCGATAGATCGTGAGGACGTAGAGCGCCAGGAAGGTGCGAAACGCCGCCAAGCGCACGGCCGGAACGTCGCCGTGCCATACGCGCGCCCAGGCCGACACCGCGCTCACCTCGACGCCTCGGGAGATTGCGTTTCGTACCCCCATACGGGCGGCCACTCGGGGTCACGGGGCCTCGTCCAGCGGATTTCGGCGCCGTAGCGTCGCCCGTCCGCACGTCGGGCGGCGATCTCGTCCACCAGGTTTCGGACTTGGGCCTCGGCGTCTCCCTCCTTCGGGTAGCCGAAGGAGCATCGCTCGGGC
>JAFDDA010000048.1 GCA_019311105.1 Deltaproteobacteria bacterium | reverse complement strand
GAGTGCTTCCACGTTTCCCCGTACGAGATCTGCCTTCTTCCGAACACGTGAAAGGTTATTCCGCGCGATCGTCGCCATCTTGCGGTTGTAGTCGATGCCGTGCGTCTGGAATCTTCCAGCGTACTGGGAGATCAAATATCCTGTTCCGAACGAGACCTCGAGCACTCTCGGGCCCTGGATATGGGGCAGTGCGCGCCGAAGCCAGGTCTTCCAGACAGGGAGTAGACGGACGGCGAAGTCGTACGGTTGAGCAAACGCAGTGTAGGCCCGATCCCATTCCAGAGTGAATCGCTTCGCATCTTCAGGTTCATTCGGCGGGCGCGTTGTGGCCACGGTTCGTATCCCCAGCGTCAAGAGAACGAAGGCAATCATACGACGCCTAACAAGGGCTCGCAGTGGACAACAGACAGCTACGCGTTCCTGAGTTGGGTAGCATTCTGGCGTCGGGCTTCTATGGCATCGCGTTGGCGGTCAGCGCTGTCTGTTGCAGCTGACGCCCGACCCGTTAGGCGGCGGTCCGTGAGGCGAATGCGATTCCGGTGCTATCTCGCGATTTGTATTGCGATCTGCGTGACGACATCACTCCCCGCGTCCGCTACGTGGTCGGTCGTCGCGGTAGACCCGACGACCCGCGAGGTGGGAATCGCCGCGGCTACGTGCCACCCGGGATCACACACGATCGCTGGAGTCGTGCCAGGCCGCGGTGTGGTCAGCGCCCAGGGGCTTACGAGCCAACCGGCGCGCCAACACGCCGTCGCGCTTCTCCAGAAGGGTATGCCTGCGATTGCGATCCTGGAGTCCATCACATCCTCTCAGGTGGACAGGGGCTGGTTCTTCCAGCGGTGGCTTCGGCAATACGGTGTGGCTTCGCTGGCGGCTCCGCCGTTGGCGCAAGCTTACACAGGGCCCTTGGCCCTACCGCATCGAGGCGGCCGACAGGTGCCCGGCGTATCCGTTCAAGGGAACGTTCTTCGTGCAGGTGTCTTGGATGCAGTCCTGTCCGGCTTCACTTCCACGCCGAAAGAGTGCGGCCTCCCGCACTCTTTGCTCGTGGCACTCGAGGCAGGTGCTGCCGCCGGAGGGGATCGCCGCTGCTCGAAGGAGCAGACAGCTCTTTCGGCTTTCCTGATCGTCGCCCGCCCCAACGACTTGCCTGACCAGCCCTTTGTTCGTCTCGTGGCACCAGACGAGAAGGAGGGTGGCCGCAACCCGGTCGACGTACTCGGCGAGTTGTTCCGCAAGTCGAGCGTTGACTCACGTTGGCGTTCGGGAGCATGCAGCAACTGAAAGACGGAACCCATTCGGCGGAACGTCCTGAAGCCCTTGGCAGCCGCCCAGCCTGCGCCGGAGTCGGCCGCCACCCTCGCGCTGGCGAGCCGCCTGACAAGGGTTGCAGCGGACGGCCTAACACGGAGATCAACGACTCTGTTGTGGCACAATGGGCCTTCTAGCCGGGTGCAACAGCTGGCCGTCAGATCGGTGGCCGCTGAGCCCTTGGTCCGTTCGGCGGCGGAGTGAGGCGCTTCTTGAGTTCGATGGCATCGTCCCTGGCAGGCACGAGAACGCTGTGGTTCTTGTTCGCCGCCACACTGGCGCTTTCCTGCTCCTTCCCCCTCGTAGCGAGCTATTGGCAGCTTACGCTTCTCGACGGAATCACATCCCCGGCCGATGCGAGGAGCCTTCTCGACAGCTTCACGCCTCACCAGAAGATGATCCATGCGTGGATCACGGCGACACTCGACGTCGCATACCCCCTTGCCTATGGCGGCCTGTTCGCCGGTAGTGCATTGCGTGTGTTCACACGCCATGGCCGCTACCTCGCGGTGCCGGCGTTCTTGGTCATCCCAACCGACCTCATCGAGGGCGTCGTGCAAATCCTGGCTCTCACAGGCACCGCCGACTGGCTCGGCTTGAAGTCGATCGTCACGCCGGCGAAGTTCCTGCTGTTTGGCTTGGCGTTCTGCATTGCAGCCATCGCCTGGGCAACTTGGCTGTACCGGCGTACATCCGGCAGGTCGTGAGCACGAACCGACTCATTTCACGCACCGCCCAACACGGGGTTGCAGCCGTCGACCAGCCGCTTCCTCTATCTGACCTTGGTACTGTTGGGCAAGCAACTCGGGTGCTTCGCTCGACCATCACGGGCATGGTCGCAGCTGAGCCCCTAGTCCGTTAGGCGGCGGGAGGAACGTCACCGTGAGCCTCGCAGACCTTGCCAATATCGGTGAGCTGATCGCGGGTGTGGGCGTAATCGTCTCGTTGCTCTACCTGGCCGGTCAGATTCGGGAGAGCAGGCGCTTCGCCACTTGGAACGCCCATCTGGTGATCAGCGGGTCTATCTCTGAGATAACGGCTGATGTCGCCAAGGATCCTGAACTCTTTCGAGTGTGGCGAGCCGTCCTCGACTCGCCAGCAGATGCAAGCGACGAGGACCGTGAGCGTGTCGGGTTCATCCTGCATCAGATATTTTCCGCCTTCGAGAACGCGGACCGGTTCGGAGACCCAGTCTCCACTTTCGTCTTCGATCCATTCACGCAAAATATCTCAGGGCTCCGGGTGTGCAGGAGTGGTGGGCTCGGCAGCGAGAGGGGTACGGCGAACCCTTTAGGTCTAGGGTCGATGCGCACCTGAGGGAACTGAAGTCCGGTTCAAGCTCCGCCGCCTGACAAGGGGCTGCAGCAGGCCCGGTGGGCGGCGAGGTCGACAGGAGGGGAGCTCATCGAACGCGGAATCCCCGCCGAGGCTTCGAGTAGGCGACGGCAACAACGAGCCGCTACCTAGTCCGCTGGGCCGTGCATACGCAGAAGTCGGAGGCGTCCGAAGCGATGGACGAATGCTGTGACGCAAAAGGGCGAGAAGTCGCAGCCTTGCGGCTCCGCCAAGGACGAACCCTGGTGGTCGTGCTGGCGATCAACCTCGTCATGTTCTGTGTCGAGTTCGGAGGCGGCCTCGTCGCGGGATCGACAGCGCTGCTCGCCGACTCACTCGACATGTTCGGAGATTCGCTCGTCTACGGATTCAGCCTCTTCGTTCTCCACCGAAGTCTCGTGTGGCGCGCCCGCGCGGCTCTCGTGAAGGGCGGGATCATGGCGGCCTTCGGGGTCGGCGTTCTGTTGGAGGCTGCCTTCAGCCTTCGTAGCGACGTGCCTCCCGTGGTTCCGACCATGGCAGCGATCGCCCTGCTCGCGCTCTTCGCGAACACCCTCTGCTTCGCTCTCCTCTGGCGACACCGCGCCGATGACATCAACCTTCGGTCCACGTGGCTGTGCTCCCGCAACGATCTGATTGCCAATGGCGCGGTGCTCGTTGCGGCCGTTCTCGTCGCGTTGTCCGGATCGTTCTGGCCCGATGTCATCGTGGGTGCAGGCATCGCTTGGCTGTTCCTTCGGACGGCATTCTCGGTGATCCGGGAATCACTCTCCGAGCTTGCGCGCGTACGGGACCACGGCCCTGTGAGCGGCGTGCTCTAGAGGTAGCGTCGAACGCCGGCGGCGTAGTCTTCGTAGGGCTTGCCCAGCTTCTCGCGTAGCCAGGGCTCCTCGGCGAAGGGCAGCAGCAGCCACGGGGTCATCATCGCGGCGCCGAGCAACCCCTCGCTCGAGTTGCAGAGCAAGGCGACCGCGACGTAGCTCAGCACAGCGCCCACGTATTGGGGATTGCGCGAGAAGCGATAGGGGCCCTTCGCGACGAGCGCGCCCTCCCCACCCTGGGTCTGGGGCATTCCCAGATTGAAGACACCGCCTAGGGACAGGTATGCGCCGGCCGCGAAGAGCACGCCGCCGATGGGGAAGCGCAATGGGCCCGCGAGGCCGAGGCTGCCCCAGCCGAACAGGTTGACGGCGAGCAGGACGAAGTTGGTGCCGGGGCCGAGGACGCCGCCGATGCGCTGGACCCTGTTGAGATCCGGGCTCGGCGGTGGCCACAGGCGCCGCTCGGGGACGACGATCGACCACAGCGCCGTGGCCGTGAGCCAGACTCCGCTCGCGCCCAGCACCCAGAGCAGGAAGGTCGTCACGCGGCGATGGTAGACTGCGAGTGCCCCCGGACAAGACCGCGATGGGATCCACACCTTGTACGTCCTTCTGAACGGTGTCTTCGGCGTGGGATGGGTTCGGGAGTGAGGACTGACTGCGCCCCATGGCCGAGCCGATCCACTTCTTCTCCCCGGACGACCCCTATGCCGAGTTCTCGAACTTCGCGCCCTTCGGGTTCGAGGACGAAGGTCTCCATTGGCCCACCGTCGAGCACTACTTCCAAGCACAGAAGTTCGCCGGGCCGAGCCTCGCGAGCTATCGCGAGCGGATTCGAACCGCTGCGTCGGCCGAAACGGCGAAGGATCTCGGACAGACCCGTGACCATCCGCTTCGCCCGGACTGGAACGAGGTCAAAGAGGACGTCATGCGCCATGCGCTGCGCCGGAAGTTTGCGCGGCCGGAGCTCCTTGAACGGCTGATCGCCACAGGGGAACGTTCGCTCGTCGAAGCCTCGCCGACAGACCGGTACTGGGGCGCGCACGGTTCCGGCGAGAACCGGATGGGCACTCTACTGTCTGAGATCCGTGCCGAGCTTCGCGCCAACCCGCCCGGCTAGACCGAGGGAGGTGACGTATGTGTCGGAACATCAAGACGCTCTACAACTTCGACCCGCCTGCGAACGAGGAAGAGATCCGCGCGGCCTCGTTGCAATTCGTTCGAAAGCCGAGCGGGTTCAACAAGGCGCGCGAGCGTGCGGCGAAGGGCTTCGGGCCGGCGTCCGCGAACGGGGCGGCCTCGGCCTAGCGAAGCTCCGCCCTCACGTCTGCGAGCGAGCGACGCTGCTGCCCCGCCGAGTCGAAGTTCACCGGCGCCAGCCACTTCTCGAAGGCCCCCCGGAGCCGGGGCCACTCCCCGTCGAGCATCGAGAACCATGCGGTGTCGCGGTTCTTGCCCTTGACCACCATGTCCTGACGGAACACGCCCTCGGGTGTGAAGCCAAGGCGTTCGGCGGCCCTGCGGGAGGCGGCATTCTCGTGGTCGCACTTCCATTCGAAGCGGCGGTAGCCGAGATCATCGAAGAGATGACGCGCCATGAAGAACATCGCCTCCGTCGCGGCCGGCGTCCTTTGCAACGCCTTCGAGAAGACGACGCAGCCGACCTCCGCAGAGCCGGCCTCCGGACGGATCCGCATGTAGCTCGCCATGCCGAGCATCCGCCCCGTGTCGGCGCCTCGGAAGACGTGGGTCTGCCAACCTTGGTGTTCCGCCATGAGGGACAGAACAGCCATCAAGCTCTCGGACGATTCGGGCGGGCCGAAGGGGATGTAGCGCCAGAGGTCTTCGTTCTCCGCTCCACCGATCGATGCGAACAGCTCCGCCCCATCCCGATCCGGTCGGATCGAATCGATGTGAACGAACCCACCCTTCTGGGGCGCCAGGTTCGGTGCGTCGCAGGGCTTCCAGTCGATCATCTGCGGATCTTCCCACACTGCTAACCTCCCGCCCATGCCCCCCTCCCCCGGCGCGAAACGTTCGCGACCCCGGCGCCGCCCGGATCGCAACGCTCCGGACCGGGGCTCACCCACACGCGGGGACTTCCTGCCGACCTGCCGGGCCGACGTCGAAGCGCGGGGTTGGAGCGAGGTCGACGTCGTCTTCGTGACGGGCGACGCCTATGTCGACCACCCCTCCTTCGCCATGGCAATCCTCGGGCGCTGGCTCGAGCACCACGGCTTTCGCGTCGCGATCCTGGCGCAGCCGGATTGGAAGAGTGCCGACGCCTGGCGTGAACTCGGCCGGCCGCGGCTCTTCTACGCCGTCAGCGCGGGCAACATGGACTCGATGGTCAACCACTACACGGCGAACAAGAAGCGCCGCAACGCGGATGCCTATTCGCCCGGGGGGCGGATCGACCTGCGGCCCGACCGCCCGACCGCCGTCTATGCCCAACGCTGCCGCGAGGCCTTCAAGGGCGTCCCGGTGATCGCCGGCGGGGTCGAGGCTTCGCTGCGTCGCATCGCCCACTACGACTACTGGAGCGACCGCGTCTGGCCCTCGAACCTCGCCCTGTCGAAGGCCGACCTGCTCGGCTACGGGATGGGCGAGCCGGCCATCCTCGAGATCGCCCAACGCCTCGATCGCGGCGAGACGTTGGCCTCCATGCGCGACCTGCGCGGGGTCGCCTACCTGCTGGGCAAGAATGAGACCTTGCCCGAGATGAGCTTCGGCAGCGCCGGCGGTGACGAGACGATCGAGCTACCGGCCTTTGAAGTCGTCCGCGAGGACAAGCGCGCCTTCGCCGAGGCGACCCGGATGCTCCATCACGAAACGAACCCCGCGAACGCGCGGCGCTTGACGCAACGCCACGGGGACCGGCTGCTCGTCGTGAACCCGCCCGCGCACGCTCTCGACGAAGCCACGATGGATCGGCTCCACGAGCTGCCCTACACGCGGAGGCCGCACCCCGACTACGACGCGCCGCCGCCGGCGTGGGAGACGATCAAGGACTCCGTCCAGATCATGCGCGGCTGCTTCGGCGGCTGCACGTTCTGTTCGATCACGATGCATCAGGGGCGTGAGATCCAGAGCCGCAGCCCCGACTCGATCCTGCGCGAGGTCGAGGCGCTTGCGGCACGCCCCGACTTCAAGGGCTCGATCTCCGACCTCGGCGGGCCGACGGCGAACATGTATCGCATGCGCTGCACGAAGCCGGAGGCCGAGCGCGTCTGCCGGCGGCTCTCGTGCGTCCACCCAAAGGTGTGCAGGCTCCTCGGCACCGACCATGCGCCGACCCTCGATCTGATGCGTCGCGCCCGGGCGACCCCCGGCGTGAAGCGGGTCCACATCGCGTCGGGCATCCGCATGGACCTCGCGGCAGACGAACCCGAGTATCTGGAAGAGCTCGCGGCGCACCACGTCGGCGGCCACCTCAAGGTCGCACCCGAACACGTGAGCGAGAAGGTGCTCGGCCTGATGAAGAAGCCGAGCCAAGGGAGCTTCGAGGGCTTCGCCGAGCGCTTCGAGGCCGCGTCGAAACGCGCGGGCAAGGAGCAATACCTCGTGCCCTACTTCATCTCGAGCCACCCCGGTTCGGCGCCGGAGGACATGGTCGAGCTGGCGATCTTCTTGAAGAAGCGGGGCTATCGGCCCCGCCAGGTTCAGGATTTCATCCCGGCGCCCATGGACATCGCGACCTGCATGTACTGGACGGGCCTCGACCCGATGACGATGGAGCCGGTCGAGACGGCCAAGCGCCTCGGCGACCGCGAAGTCCAGCGCGCGCTGCTCCAGTTCTTCAAACCGGAGAACGACGGCCTCGTGCGGGCGACGCTTCGCAAGCTCGGGCGCGAGGATCTGATCGGCGACGGACCCGATTGCCTGATCCCGTCCCAACCGCCGCGGGCCGCAGCCGGTCGGCCCGGCGATCGGTCCGGCCAACGCGGGGCCACGGAGGGGTATCGCCGGCCGTCCCGAGATCGTGGTCGCGACCGCGACGGAAGGCGCTGAGGTTCCGTGCAGCTCGCCGCCAACCTTCTCGTCGCCTTCGTCGCCCTGGAACACCTCGGCTTCCTGATCCTCGAGATGTTCCTCTGGACGAAACCCGCCGGGTTGCGCGTCTTCGGACTCACACCCGAGTTTGCGGAACAGTCGGCCAGCCTCGCGGCGAACCAGGGCCTCTACAACGGCTTCCTCTTCGCCGGCCTGGTGTGGGCACTGATGCGCGGACGCGAAGGCTTCCAACTGAAAGTCTTCTTCCTCGGATGCGTATGCGTCGCGGGGGTCTTCGGCGCCCTCACGGCGAGCGGATCGATCCTGTTCATCCAGGCCCTCCCGGGGGCGGTGGCGCTGACTCTCGCCGTACTCTCGGAACGGGCGCGAGCATGATGGCCACCTCGAACAGAGCTCACTCGTTGGGCCCGCTGGCACCGGGCTCGGACCGTCCTCGTCGGCGTGGCGTTCCGTTGCGCTGCGATGGCCGGAACGAGTTCTAGCGATCGGGTTCTGGCTCGCTCGATGCGACGCGTGACGACCTACACGGGCTCCACGCGGGCGTCGACTCCTGTAGGCTCGTGCGGAAGGAGGGCGACATGACTCGTGGATCGTGTCTGTGCGGCGCCGTGGTGTTCGAGATCGACGGCGAGACGACCGAGATCGGGATGTGTCACTGCTCGAAGTGTCGGAAGGTCTCCGGGGTCGCCAGCAATGCGACCCTGATGACGAGCAGCGACAACTTGCGTTGGGTCTCGGGCGAAGACCACATCATGAAGTACGCCATGGCGGACGGCTGGGGTGCCTGGCGCTGCACGACGTGCGGCTCGCCTCTTCCGAAGCTTCACGGGGGCGGCGGGGCGTACTGGGTGCCGGCCGGCGTGCTCGACGACGACCCGGGCGTTCGAATCGCCGGGCACATCTTCGTCGGATCGAAGGCGGCGTGGGACGAGGTCGGTGGCAACGGGCCGCGCCTCAGCAAGGGCTTCGGCAGCAAGCCCGCGGACTGAGCGCTCCCCCGAGAGCCGTTCAGCGCGTGGCTTCGAGGAACGTCAACAACGCCTGCGTGTACTCGGGGCCGACGTCCTCTTGCAAGAAGTGCCCGCCACCCTCGAGGATCGCGTGGGCCTGGCCCGCCGCGCCGGGGACCTCATCGACGAACTGCTTGAACCCATGGGGCGCAACGACGTCCTTGGCACCGTAGATCGTGAGCAGCGGCCCTTCGAACCGCTTCACCACTTTCCACGCCTCCCAGTTCGCGGGTTACTGCGGGCGACGTGTTGGGGTGCGAAGGGATAGTCGCTGAGGTCTTCGAAGCATGTGTCCGGCGTGCACAGCGTCTCCACGCTATCGCCCCGAAGCTGCCGCATCGCTCTCCCAGAGCGAGAGCATGTTCCCTTCGGAGGGGTCGGCCGAGCCCGCCAATGTGGCCTGGTAAACGCGCTCGACCGCGTCGCGCCCGTAGCCCCGCTCGACACGCAGCCAACCCTCGGTCGATGCGATGAAGGCCTGGAGCGAAGCGCCGATGCGCTCCTGGAACCCCTGGGGGCCCCAGTCGGCGAGGCGCTTCTTGATCTGCCCAGGCGCGAAGAAGAACTCGCGCTGCGGCCCAGGGAGTTCGGCGTCGTCGCCGCCCGCGTCCCAGTGGGTGCCGCCGATCCGCTGGCTGAAGACCAGACTCTCGCCCAGGGTTTCGTGGACGTTGCGAGTCACCGTGGAGTTGCCCGCCATGTCGACGAAGATCGCCTTGGTCCCCGACGACAGGGAAGAGACCTGGTCGTAGGTCAACACCTCATCGTAGACGCCGAGGCCTTTCACGAAGTCGAGATTGCCCGAGGAGGTCAGCCCCACGGCACGCGCCCTGCCCCGCTGGTGGGCCACGAATGCCATGGCGATCGAGGTCTTGCTCGACGCGCTCGAGATCACGATGGAGTCGGCGCCGAAGAGATCGGCATCCACGAGGTAATCCTCGGCCAGAAAGGAAGTCATGAACAGGCCACGCACCAGCGCCAGCACATCTTCTTTCTCCGCGATGTAGAGCGGGTCGTGCGCGACGGGCTGATACTGATTGTAGACCGGCGCGAGCCCCTCGCGGTGGGCGACGCCATCCACGATCGAGGCGGGGTTCGCCGACGCGGGCTCGATCAGCAGGTGCCTCGCCATGGGGAAGAAGCCGAAGCAACGCGTCCCGGTCGCGACACCCTCGTGGGTCGAGGCTACGACGTCCCCGAAGCCCATGGTCGGCAGGCAGCCCCAGCCCGCGTCCTTGGGAAAGAAGTCCCAGTAGCGCAGCATCTCGCCGGCCACGGCATAGGTGATGTTGTTGGCGGTGAAGGCGAAGCGATCGACGCGGAAGAGCACCTGCCCCGGGGCGAGATCGGTCGAGACCTCGGTCTCGACGAAGCGGGATTTCTGCCAGGCCTTCTTGTCGACCTGGAATTCGAGACCGTCGGGGGGTGTCATGGGGCCTCCAAAAGAGTTGGCACATATGATGCCATAAGATTCAGTCGGCCGGCAGCACCTCTGTCGCGGCGTTCAGCGCTTGCACGGCAGCGGGGAGCCCAGCCTACCCTAGGCGGGCCACGATCAGACCCGTGATGTAGGGTCCGCGAGAGTGAGGTCGCGATGAAGGTTTCCCTGTTCGGCGCCACGGGCGCACTCGGCAGCGAGTGCCTCCGCCAGGCGATCGAGGCCGGCCACGAGGTGACGGTGCTCGCTCGCTCGCCCTCAAAACTCCCGGCCGAACTGCGCGAGCGCGTGCAGCTCGTCGAGGGGGACGCCCTCGATGCCGACGCGGTCGCCCGGGCAATCCCGGCCGGAACCGAGGCCGTGCTGTTCGCGGTGGGCGTCGACTCGAAATCACCCGAAGATCTCTGCACCGACGTGACGCGCCACATTCTCACAGCCCTGCGCGCCGCCGGTGCGGGCCGCTTCGTCTGGTGTGGCGGAGGCAGCAACCTCCTCCCGAAGGATGTCGTCACGTTCGGCGCGAAGTTCGTGAAGTTCTTCGCGACCACCTTCATGGGCCTCCGGCAGCGGGACAAGGAGCATCAGCTCGCACTCCTCACCGAGAGTCGCGATGTCGCATGGTTTGGCATCCGTCCGCTCCAGATGAACGCGGGCCCCCAGCGCAGCGACTACCGGCTCGGCTATCACGCCTTCAACGGCTTCTCGAAGATCCACTTCACCGACTGCGCTCACGCCATGATCGGCATGCTCGACGACGACACCTGGCTCCACGAGGCGCCGATCGTCCAGTACTGAGAAGCTGCGGAGGCCCAAGGCGACACGACGGGCGATTCGCTAGCCACTGGCGATGGCGAACCTCACGACACGATTGCTCTGGGCCTCTCTGGTCGCCTCTCAGTTCATCTACGTGCTCCTCGCCTGGCTCGTGGAACTCCCGCCCAGGGACGGTGAGGTGCTCGCCCTCCTGACACCCGTCCTCTGCGTGATGGCGCTCGCGACCGCCGTCGGGACGATCTTCTACCGGCGCCACGCGCTGGTCGGGCCGATTCAATCGCGCACCCTCGACCTCACGAAGCCCGCCGGCTTCGCCAAGGCCTTTCAGCCATTCATGCTGAACCTCGTACTCTCCGAATCGATCGGCATCTACGGGCTTTTTCTCGCATTCCTCTCGGGCGAAGTCGGCTTCTCGGCGTTCTTCGGCAGCGCCGCGGTGGCCATGCTCTGGCACCATCGGCCCACGTCGCCCGAACTGGTCCCGCCCATGGGCGACTACCGAACCGCCCCTCCCATCTACTGATACACTCGCCCCATGACCCGCGCGCGCTTCGCCCTGTTCGCAACGATCCTGCTCTTCGCGGGCGGCTGCGACCACGCGACGAAGCAGATCGCCCGCGACGCGCTGGGTGGCGCGCCCGTGATCTCGCTCGCCGCCGACACCGTCCGGTTCCAACTCACCGAAAACCGGGGCGGCTTCTTGAGCCTCGGGGCGAGCTTGCCGGCCGGGCTGCGCCACATCTTCTTTCTCGGCATCGCACCCCTCGCGCTGCTCGCCGTGGCGATCCCCGTGCTGCGGGCGCGGTCGCCATCGTTCTGGCCGACCTTCGCCCTGGCGCTCGTCGCGGGCGGTGGCTTGGCGAACTGGGTCGAGCGGCTCGTGAACGATGGCGCGGTCACGGACTTCGTGAGCCTCGGCGTCGGCTCGCTGCGAACGGGGATCTTCAACCTCGCCGACGTGTTCGTGATGGCCGGTGTGGCCATCCTGCTCCTCACGGGTTTCGGCGAGTCGTCGGCCGAGCCGCGCAGCGAAGCCGCGGCGCCGGACGGAGGAACGCCCGCCTGATTCGCGGATCGCTCAGCCACCTCGACCTCACGGTGACCGACCTCGAACGATCGTCGCACTTCTACGATCGCGTCCTCGGGCAGCTCGGATTCCGACGCCTCGACGCCCTGGGCGCCGGCGCGCCCTGCTGGGCCCTGGCCGACTCCGATGGGGGCCACTTCAACATCGCACTCCAGCAAGCCTTCCCCGAGCAGCCGGCCCACAATCGCCGTGCCCCGGGCCTGCACCACGTGGCCTTCCACGCCGACACCCGCGCCGACGTGGATGCGTTCCACAGCTTCCTGACCGACGCCGACCTGCCCGTCCTCGACCCCCCTGCGGAGTACGACTACACCCCGGGCTACTACGCGGTGTTCTTCCCGGACCCGGATGGGATGAAGCTCGAGGTCGTCTTCGAACCGACGCTGCGGGGGCGGGTGTGATCCGGCCGATCACCGACGCAGACGTAGAGGCAGCCGCGGCACTTCGCCGCGAGGCGCTGCTGGATGCACCCCTCGCCTTCGCGGCCTCACCGGAAGGCGATCTCGGATCGGACCCCGAAGCGATCCAAGCGCGAATCGCCGACGCGCCGGACTCGATGACCTTCGGCGCCTTCGAGGAGGGCCGGCTCGTCGGCCTGGTGAGCGTCTTCCGCGAGACCCATGCGAAGCGCGCCCACCGGGCCAACGTCTTCGCGATGTACGTCACGGCAGCCCAGCGCCGGCGAGGCTTCGCGGCCCAGCTGCTCGAAGCCGCAATCCTCCACGCCGAAGCCCAGGGAATCGCCTGGCTCCGACTGGGTGTCAGCGAGAGCGCCCCCGGCGCGCGGCGACTCTACGAAGCCGCCGGCTTCCAGGCCATTGGCGAAGAGCCCGACGCGCTCCGACACGGCGGCCAGAGCGCCTCGGAGACCCAGATGGCGCTGGCCCTGCCCCGCCCCACCGTTCGCTAGCTTCCGTCGCCGTGAGAAGACCGGTGTTCGAGATGAGGCGCTTCGCCGCTTCGGCCGCCCTCGCAACGCTTGCCTGCGGCGGCTCGACGCCGCGCGGCGACCCCGACCTCGTCGACCTCGCTGGGGTGGACCCCAGCATCGAGACCGAGGTCCGCTACGCCGGCTCGCACAACTTCGTCGGCGAGCCCATCGACGGCTACGGCGCGCCTCGCTGCTGGCTCACACACGCCGCTGCACGGGCCCTCGCCTCCGCGCAGAGCGATCTCCGGACGGAGGGCCTCGGCCTCCACGTCTTTGACTGCTACCGGCCCCAGCGCGCCGTCGACCACTTCGTGCGCTGGGCGTCCGACGCGAGCGACCGCAGCACGAAGGCGGCCTACTACCCGAACGTTGCAAAGGAGACGCTCTTCGCCGAGGGCTACATCGCGGAACGCTCGGGCCACAGCCGCGGCAGCACCGTCGATCTGACGCTGGTCCGAAAAGAAAACGGGGCCCCCCTCGACATGGGGAGCCCCTGGGATTTCTTCGATCCGATCTCGCACACCGGGTCGCCACTCGTGACGCCGGAGCAGCGCAGCTACCGCATGCGGCTCCGCTCGGTGATGCAGCGCCACGGCTTCGAGAACTACCCGAAGGAGTGGTGGCACTACACCCTGCGCCGCGAGCCCTTCCCGACCCGCTACCGAAACGTCCCGATCCGCTAGTGGAGCGGGATCGTGATCTTCAGCCCGACATCGGCGGCACCCACTGGGACGCTGGCGACGCCGATCCGCGTGTCCCACACCTGCACGTCGCCTTCGAACCGCTGGCGGTTGGTCTGGTTGAAGCGGAGGAAGCCCGTGTTGGCCCTACCGTCGATGCTCACCGGCGTGAGGAAGTTGAAGCCGTTCCCCCGGAGGTTGATTGCACCGTTGCTCTCGGTGCTGGCCTCGGCGTAGGCCCCCCGAACTCGATGCTCAGCCCCTTGGGACCGCCGGGCAGCTTGAAGCCGAGGCGCCCGTCCCAGCCGCCGCCGACGTCGTCGGCTCGACCTTCGTCGTCGAGGTCCTGGCCCAGGTTGTTGCCGGGAGCGACCAGAGCGAAGCCGAGCCCTTCGACGGCCGGCGCCTTGATGTGGACCGCGTGACCCGTGGACTCGAGGTAGAGCCCGTCGATCAGGTCGGACTGTGCCAAACGCGCCTCACCTGCGGCCGCCGGGCCGGCCATCGAGACCGCGACGATGAACGAAAGGACGTAGAGCACAGGCCGGCTCACGGGACCCTCCTCGGGACATTTCCTGAACGCGCATTTTTTCACGAAACTCGGCCGGAATGATTGGGAGTTCAGGAGGATGGCGCTAGGGAACTCCTGGTTCTGTCAGCTAGCTTTTCATGATCGTGGCTAAATCACCTCGATCCTGGCCCGAACGGACGAGCCGACCCGAGGAGGCACTCCCATGAACGAAATCACTTTCGAGGCGCGCAGCGTGTTGGTGACGGGCGGCGCCGCCGGCATTGGCCGAGCCGTAGCCGAGGCTTTTGCCGAGCGGGGCGCGCGAGTAGCAATCGCCGATGTGGACGAGACCGCGCTGGCCGACTGCAAGCGGGTGTTCGAGGAGCGTGGCCACCCGCTGCTGGCTGCCACCTGCGACGTCCGGGATACGGCCGCGGTGGAGGCGCTCCTCACGGACATCGAAGCCCGTCACGGTGGGCTCGACGTACTCGTGAACAACGTCGGCGACATCCAAGGCGTCATCAAGCCACTCGAGAAGATGACCGACGCCGAGATCGACGCGCAGTTTGCGGTGACCTTGAAGCACGTCTTCGTCGTGAGCCGCGCGGCGATCCCGTTGCTGCGACGGGCGGCGCCGGGCAGCAGCATCGTTTCGATCTCGTCCATCGAGGGCTATCGCGGGCTCCCGCACCTCGTCCCGTACGCCTCCTTCAAGCTCGCGATCGAGGGGTTCACAAAGAGCCTCGCCTTGGAGCTCGGGCGCGACGGCATCCGGGTCAACGCCGTCGCCCCCGAGACGACCGAGACGAGCCAGATCACGCCGTCGAAGTGGATCGCGCCGGAGAACCAGGAGCGCGTGAAGGACTGGATCCCGCTCGGGCGCTTTGGTCGGCCGGAAGACGTGGCGGGATGCACGCTCTTCCTCGCTTCGGAGTGGGCCAGCTGGGTGACCGGCACCGTGCTGCACTGCGACGGCGGCGCGCTGGCGGCCGCCGGCTGGTACCGCACGCCTGAGGGGCGTTGGACCAACACGCCCCTCATCACCGGGAGCGGGATCGAGATCTAAGTCTCGTCGCCACCCTTCGCGCTGTATCCCGAGTCGTGGGTCTCGCCCGGTGTGCCGACGGGCGGCCACTCGTGCTTCCCTTGGAGGCGCTCGATCTCGGCATCGGAGAAATCGGGCAGGAAGAGTTCGTGCTGCTCGCGCCAGGCCGCCACCTCGGCGGCGGCAGCCTGGCCGCGCTCGCTGTCGAGGCCGTCGTCCTTGCCGAGGTAGAGGGTCTGCGAGGGGAACGCGAAGCCCGTCCCGCTGGCTGCCACGAGGTCCATGATCTGCAGGTAGAGGTCCTCCCGGATGCCCATGAACTCGGTCCAGTCCGAGGTCGTCACGTAGGCCCTGATCTCCAAGTCGAGAGAGAACGCTCCAAAGCTAGTGAAGCGAACACGCGCCGTATCGTTCGAGACCATCGGGTGCGCGTAGAGCAGCCGGCGAAGCTCCACCAGGAGGTGCCGGATCTGGTCCGGCGTCGTCTCGTAGCGCAGACCGAGGGTCGTCGAGAGACGGATGGAGTCGCGCTCGGCAAAGTTCTCGATCTGGAGACTCGAGAATTCGGCGTTCGGCACGGTGACGATGGTGCGATCGAGGGTACGAATCCGGGTCGAGCGCATCCCGATCTCTTCGATCACGCCGACCCTCCCGCCGAATCCGCAGTAGTCACCGACGCGGACCGGCCGGTCTGCGTAGAGCATGATGCCGCCGAAGAGGTTCTCGATGCTCTTCTGGGCGGCGAGCGCCACGGCGATGCCGCCGACGCCGAGGCCCGCCACCAGCGCCGTGACGTTGAAGCCGAAGTTGTCGAGCATGGCGACGAAGGTGACGAGGAAGATCACGCCCTTCACGGCCTTGCGGCCCGGCGCCACGAGGGGCACGGCCGTCTCCTGCCCGCGCGTCTCGAGGCGTTGCTCGACCACCTCTCCGACGACGTTCACCAGCCGCATGAGCAGCCAGGTGATCGCACCCAGCACGGCCGCGCGACAGACCGCGCTGATGAAGGCCTCCGCGGGCACCGCCAGGCCAAGGGAGTTCGAACCGATCCAGAAGAGGAAGATCGTCATGAAAAGACGCAGGGGCGGGAGCATGGTGTCGAAGAGACGGTCGTCGAGGTCCGTCTCGGTGCGCGCCAGGATCGGGCGCAGCACGGCCAGCGTCGTGGCGGCGGCGAGGTAGGCGAGCAACCAGGCGGTGAAGGTGAGGAAGAGCAGCGCCACCCACTGCCAGAGCAGCACCTCGAGCACGCGGACCTCGAAGAAGACCGAGGGCAGGAAGCGTTCGAGCGGGCCGTAGCCGAACTCGGCGTAGAGTCGCGGCACGCGCGCCACCGTGGCGGCGGAGACCTGCCAGATGGGCACGCCGTCCTCGCGAGACACGCGTTCCAGATCGATCTCGACGCCGCCGTCGGGCCCGTCGATCCGGCCCAGGCGATCCACGTGGGCCTCGAGGCCATCGCCCTGGATGCCAGCCGGGTCTTCGGAGAGGTCGTCGACCGGAACCCAGAGCTGGCGGTCGAGCACGACCTTGAGTTCGCGCGCGAGTTTCGGCCCGAGGGTGTTGCGCTCTGCGGGGTCGAGGCGTCGCAGGTCGAGGTAGCGAGCGGCGCGGGTGTAATCGCCCGCGCGACACGCGGTCAGGTAGCCGATGGCGGTGCCGCGCGGCGTCCCGCGGTCGAACTCATCGAAGACGGCGGCTGTGGGCTCGGGGGGATCGGGTTTCTGCTCCGACGCATCCTGGGCGAGGCCCGGCGAAGCCGGCCCAGCAAGCATGAGCGCAACGAAGAGAGCTCGGACATGTGCTTTTGCGAAGACGAAGTGATCGGACATGGCCTCCCCCAGGCGCGAGCGGACGCGGGGGGGGCGCTTGTCGCGGCAGGACTTTAGCCTACGCTGCGCAATTCGAAGGGGCCCCTTGCAGCGACTTCCTCACGACGATGGCCGCCGCCGGCCTCGCGGCCTGTGGTGGCTCCGAGGAGACGCCCCCGCCCGCACCCCCGCCGGTGGCCGACGATTCCGAGGCGCGCGCGCTCGCCGCGCGGGCGGCCGGTGCTCTCGGCGCCCTGCCCGCTTCGGCCGCGACACCCGACCGCCCGATGCCCCCTGCCCGCGTCGACCTCGGGCGCATGCTCTACTACGACCTGCGGCTGTCGAAGAACCACGACATCGCGTGCAACTCCTGCCACCCGCTCTCGGGCTTCGGTGCGGACGGCGAGGCGACCTCGCCGGGGCATCAGGGCCAGCGCGGCGACCGCAACTCGCCGACCTCCCTGAACGCGGCACTCCACATCGCGCAATTCTGGGATGGCCGCGCGGCGGACGTCGAAGAGCAGGCCAAGGGCCCGATCCTGAATCCGGTGGAGATGGCCATGCCGAGCGAGGCCGCGGTGGTGGCGATGCTGAAGAGCATCCCCGACTACCCGGGCCTTTTCGCGGCGGCCTTCCCCGACTCGGCCGACGACGCCGTCACCTACGACCACATGGCGACGGCCATCGGCGCCTTCGAACGCGGCCTCGTCACGCCGGGGCCCTTCGACGACTTCCTGGGAGGAGACTACGCAGCCCTCTCGCCCGACGCCCAGAAAGGCCTCGAGCTCTTCCTCGACGTGGGTTGCATCGCCTGCCACGTGGGGCCGGCCGTCGGCGGCGGCATGTACCAGAAGCTCGGGCTGATCGAGCCCTACGAAACCGAGGACACGGGCCGCCACAAGGTCACGGGCAACGACGCGGACAAGTTCTTCTTCAAGGTCCCGTCGCTGCGCAACGTCGCGGAGACCGGCCCCTACCTCCACGACGGAAGCGTCGCGGACCTCGGTGAGATGGTCCGGATCATGGGCCGCCATCAGCTCGGCAAGAACCTCGACGCCGAACAGGTGCGGCTCCTGGTGAGGTTCCTCGAGGGCCTGACCGGACGGGTGGACAAGGGCTACGTGGCCCAGCCGACCCTGCCCGCGAGCGGCGGCGACACGCCGGGGCCAAGCACGAGCTAGCCGGGCCGAGTGCTGGCTAGCTCGGGACGACCGCCAGGCCGACGCGCAGGGGCTCGTCGTCGATCTCGAAGTCGTGCGATTCCGTCGGGGAGTCGAAGGCCACGGCGCTGGCGAGCGTGTCTGCCTTCAGCTGGTCTACCCGCGGCCGGATGGCATCGAGCAGAGTCGCGGAGCCATCGAGCGTCAGCTCGATACGCGCCGTGTACTCGAGGTCGAGTTCCTTGCGCAGGTTCTGGACGCGGTTCACCACCTCGCGGAAACGGCCCTCATCGAGCAACTCGGGCGTGAGCGCCGTGCGCAGAACGACCACCCCGCCCGGCCCCGCCGCCGCCGCGAAGCCCTCCTTCGCCTGCAGCGTGACGGAGATCTCGTCGGGGGACAGCTCGAAGCGTTCGCCGTCGATTTCGATCGACACGTGGCCCTCAGCCTCGAGTTCCGCCAACAAGGTCGCGCCATCGGCTTCACCGAGGGTCTTCTTCAGCGCCGGCATCCGCTTGCCGACGCGCGGCCCGAGGGCGCGGAAGTTCGGCTGCACGCGATAGCTCACGTACTCGTCGGCCTTGGGGACGAAGTGCACGGCGTGGACGTTCAGCTCATCACGCACCAGATCGAGGTAGGGCTCGATGGTCGCCGCGAGCTCCGGACGGGCGAGCACGACCTCGGCGGCTTCGAGGGGCTGGCGCACCCTCAACTTCTCGGCCGTGCGCACCTGCATGCCGAGGGAGACGATCTCGCGCACGAGGCCCATCGCGTCGGAGAGCGCCTCGTCGATGTGGGCCGCGTCGGGCTCGGGGAAGTCCGCGAGGTGGACGCTCTCGTCGTCGCTCTCGGGGAAGGGCCCGCGCACGAGGTTCTGCCAGAGGTCTTCGGTGGCGAAGGGCAGGAACGGCGCGAGCAGCTTCGCCAGGGTCACGACGCTCTCGTAGAGCGTCCAGTGGGCGTCGAGCTTGTCGGGTTCGAGACCCGGCGCCCAGAAGCGGTCGCGACTGCGGCGGACGTACCAGTTCGACAGCGCGTCCACGAACTCGGAGAGCGCCGTGGTGGCCTCGTAGAGGCGATACCCGTCCATGTGCTCGATCACGCGGCGATTCGTCAGCGCCAGCTCGGAGAGGATCCAGCGGTCGAGCAACGCACGCTCGCCGGCCGGGCGGCGGCCGGCGCGACATGTGGCATCCGATGGGTCGAAGCCGTCCACGTTCGCGTAGATCGTGAGGAAGGCATAGACGTTGCGCAGCTTCATCGGCACGTCGCGCTGCAGCGAACGCACGCCGCCGAGCGAGTGACGCGTGTTGCTCCACGACGGGCTCGCCGCGAAGAAGAACCAACGGAAGGCATCGGCGCCCGGCGCAGGCGTGCCCGGGTCTTCGACGAAGAGCTTCTGGGTGGCGGGCAGGCTCGGGACCTCGCCGAGCCGGGTCTCGAGGCCGTGGGGCGCGAGCTCGACGCCGAGAGCCTCACGGTCGGCAGGCGACAGCTCGATCACCCGACGCGGGAGCTTCGCGGGCTCGAGGGTCAGATCGACACCCGAGCCCTCGGCATCGCCGCGATAGATCCGAACCGTCGTCTTCTCGCCGGTGAAGTCGAGCCCTTCGTAGTCTTCTCGGCCGATGCGTGCGCGCCCCGCGGGCGGAGCGTCCTTTCCCGAATCAGCGACGGCGAATTCCAGCCGCACGCGGTCGAGGATGATCTCGGGCGGCGTGTAGTTGCCCTTGCTCTTCGACTCCTTGCGTCCGGCCCGGTCGCACACGTGTCCGAGGACGACGCAGTTGCGGAAGGGGTGCGGCAGCTCGCTCTCCCCGAAGAGCAGGGTCGAGATCCAGAGCAGTGAGTTGAACCAGCCGCGCGTCTGGTCGATGGCTTCGCAGATGAAGTCGGCGGGGAACGCTGCTTCGAACTCTTCGCGGTTGCGGTGCGGGTAACCCCACTGGGCGAAGGGCATCGAGCCGGAATCGAACCACGCGTCGATCACCTCGGGGACGCGTCGATACGTGCCGGGCTCGCCCGGCTTCTGCCAGGTCACGTAGTCGATCCAGGGCTTGTGCACCCGCAGGTGGGGCGAGAGCGTCGGGTCTTCCGCGAGCGATGCGTCGAAGCGGGCGAAGGCATCCGGGTTGCGCTCCAGGATGTCGGCCACCGACGCGGGCGCGTCCATGGCGCCCGTCTCGTCGTTCACCCAGATGTTGAGCGGCGTGCCCCAGAAACGTTCGCGCGAAAGCGCCCAGTCGACGTTGTTGCGCAGGAAGTCGCCGAAGCGGCCCTCCTGGATGTGCTCGGGCAGCCAGCCGATGGCCGCGTTGTTGGCGAGCGCTTCCTCCACGCGGTCCGTCGTCCGGACGTACCACGCGGGGCGCGCGTACTGGATGAGCGGGTCGTTCTCCGCGCGCCAGCAGAATGGATAGTCGTGCCGGTAGGTCTCGGTGTGCCAGGCCAGGCCGCGTGCCTCGAGCTCTCGGATGAGGTCGCGATCGCACTCCTTGACCCAGCGGCCGGCGTAGGGCGACGGCGCCACCTCGCCGTCGAAGCTGCCATCGGGGAGGACCGCATTCACCAGCGGAAGCTCGCGCGCCTTGCGCTCGCCGGCGAGTAGCTCGAAGTCGACCTCGCCGTAGGCCGGCGCGACATGCACCACACCGGTGCCGGCCGTCAGCTCGACGAAGTCGGCGGGCACGACGCGCCAGTAGCCCCCCTCGCCGCCCGGCCGTTCGGCCTGGCCGTGAAACCAATCGAAGGGCGGCTCGTAGGCAAGGCCGACGAGTTCTTCCCCGCGATAGGTGCGCTCGATCGTGAGCTCGCGCCCGACCTTCTCGGCGAGGGTCGGCACCAGCGCCGCCGCCACGACCAACACGTCGTCGCCATCTCGAACGTCGGCGTAGTCGAACGCGGGCTTCACCGCAGCGAAGCAGTTGCCCGGCAGGGTCCAGGGCGTCGTCGTCCAGGCGAGCAGCGAGCGGCCCGAGCCGTCGGCCAGCGGGAGCCGAACGTAGAGGGAGGGGTCGTCCACCTCCTTGTAGCCCTCGCCGACCTCGGCGGCCGAGAGCGCCGTGCCGCCCTGGGCCCACCACCACACGACCTTGTGTCCCTGATACAGGAGCCCCTGCTTGTAGAGTTCGGACAGCGCCCACCAGACCGACTCCACGTAGGACTCGTGGTAGGTGACGTAGGCATCGTCGGTGTCGATCCAGAACCCGAGCTTCTCGGTCAAGGTCTCCCACTCGCCGACGTAGCGGAAGACGCTGTCGATGCAGCGGCGCACGAAGGGCTCGACGCCGTAGTCGACGATGGCCTGCTTGCCCGAGATGCGGAGCTCCTTCTCCACTTCGATCTCGACGGGCAGGCCGTGGGTGTCCCAGCCGGCTTTGCGCGGGACGTCGTAGCCGCGCATGGAGCGGTAGCGCGGGAAGACGTCCTTCATGACCCGGGTCAGGACCGAGCCGTTGTGGGGCAGGCCGTTCGCCGTGGGCGGCCCTTCGTAGAACGTCCAGCGTGGCCCGCCCGCGCGCTTTTCGAGCGAGCGACGAAATGTCTCGCGTTCGCGCCACCACGCGGCGATGCGCGCCTCCGCCTCGGGAAAATTCTCGACCGGGGCGACCTTTTGGAACACGGGCTGGGTCATGGGGCGCATAAGCTACCCCGCCGAAGGCGGAATCGGAACTGGCGCCGCAATCCAGAAAACCCTCTCCGCCGGGGCTATGCTCGCGACGAGAATACGAGGGGCGGGGCGATGAAGATCCGAGTGCTGGGCTCGTGTGCGGGAGGCGGGCTGCCCCAGTGGAATTGCGGGTGCGAGAATTGCGTGCGGGCTCGCGCCGGCGACCCGGACGTCCCGGCGCGCACGCAACCCTCCATCGCGGTCTCGGCGGATGGCGGCCGCTGGTCGATCCTGAATGCCGCACCCGACATCCGGACCCAACTCGCGGCGACCGCGCCCCTCCACCCGCGCCCGGGCACGCGCGACCTCCCCCTCGACACCGTCGTCCTCACCAACGCCGAACTCGACCACACGATCGGCCTGCTCGTGCTGCGCGAGGCCCTCTCCTACCGCGTCTGTTCGACCGAGTGGGTGCGACGCGCATTGCTCGACCACAACGCGTGCTTTCGCCTGCTCGATGGCGCGTGGGGCGCCTTCGGCCTCGACCGGCCCTTCCCCCTCGATCGCGACGAGCGCCTCGAGGCACGCTTCTTCCCAGCACCGGGCAAGACTCCCGGGTTCCTGAAGGAAGTGGCCGCGCCCTACTCCGCCGAGGGGAACGTCGGCGTGCGTGTGACCGAACTCGAAACGGGGAAGCGGCTGGTCTTCGTTCCGGGCACGCGCGAGATCGATGCCGGAGTCCGTGCGGAGCTCGAGAACGCCGACTGTGCCTTCGTCGACGGGACC
Organism: Deltaproteobacteria bacterium; assembly: GCA_019311105.1. Taxonomy (GTDB): domain Bacteria; phylum Myxococcota_A; class UBA9160; order UBA9160; family JAFDDA01; genus JAFDDA01. The sequence continues at coordinate 20,098 of JAFDDA010000048.1, read as the reverse complement.
TTCCACACGGCAGACGAGCTCCAGCGCCAACGCCCGGGCGCCCCCGACGCCTTCGTCATGGCCCACGTCCCGGTGACGGGCCCGCGCGGCAGCCTCGAAACCCTGGCGGGCACACCCGGCCGCAGGCTCTACATCCACATGAACAACACGAACCCGATCCTCGACGCGAATGCGCCCGAAACCCACAGCGTCGCGAAGCACGGCGTCGAGGTGGCACGCGACGGCATGGAGATCGAGTTGTGAGCGCACGCGCCGATCTCGAGGCGCGCCTGCGGGCGGTCGGCGAGGAGCGCTACCACCACCGCCACCCCTTCAACCTGCGAATGCACGCGGGCGAGCTCTCGGCGGAGGAGATCCGCGCCTGGGCGCGCAACCGGTACTACTACCAGACGCGCATCCCGAAGAAGGACTCGACGATTCTCGCGAAGGACGGGACCGACACGGAGTTCCGGCGCGAGTGGATCGGCCGCATCCACGACCACGACGGCGAGAAGCCGGGCGAAGGCGGGCTCGAACTCTGGCTCGAACTCGCCTCGGCCACGGGTTGCGACCGCGACGAAGTCGAGAGTCTGCGCTTCGTCCTGCCGGGGGTCCGCGAGGCCTGCGACGCCTACGTCGAGTTCGTCGAATCCCACGACCTGTTCGATTCCGTCGCCTCGTCGCTCACCGAGATGTTCGCCGGCGACATCATGAAGGTGCGCATCGCGGCCTTCGAAGCCCACTACCCGTGGGTCGCGGCCGAGGGGCTCCGCTACTTCCAATCGCGCACGAGCCAGGCGCCTCGCGACGCGGCGTTCGGGCTCTCCTGGGTGCTCGACCACGCCGACTCCCCGGAGGACGCGGCTCGCTGCGTGGCCGCCCTCGAGCGGAAGTGCGAGATCCTCTGGTCTCTGCTCGACGCCGTGGAAGCGGCGGCGCGGCGCCCGGAGCTCGTGCCCCACGCGGAGGTGCGCAACGACTCTGCCGAAGATCGCACGCTCGTGGTGCTGCCCGAACGTGCCGTGGCTCTGAACGAGTCGGCCCGCGAGCTACTCGACCTCTGCGATGGCGAGAAAAGTGCCGACGCACTCGCCCTCGAGATCGCCCACCGCCATCCCGACGCGAAGACCGCCTACCCCGACGCCCACGACTTCATCGCCCACATGGAGCGGGCCGGCGTTCTGGCCTGCGCGGCCAGCGCCACGGCCGGATGAGATGGACACGCCGCGCCCCCTCAACCTGATCGCTGAACTCACCTATCGCTGCCCTCTGCGCTGTGGGTACTGCTCGAACCCCCTCGATTGGGCTTCGGTGCGCGACGGCCTCGACAGCGATGCCTGGGGCCGGGTGATGCACGAGGCGGCGGCGCTGGGCGCGATCCACGTCGGCCTCACGGGGGGTGAGCCCACGCTGCGGCCCGACCTCCGAGAGATCGTCGCCCACGCTGCGGCGGCGAACCTCTACCCCCACCTGGTGACCGCGGGAACGCTCATCGAGCCCGCAGGTCTCGACCCGCTCATCGAAGCCGGCCTGCGCAGCGTGCAGCTCTCGATCCAGGATTCCGACCCGGCCGCCTCCGACGCCATGGCGGGCACCGAGAGCTTCGAACGCAAGCTCGCCTTCGCCCGCGCGGTTCGTGCGCGCGGGCTGCCCATCCTGCTGAACGTCGTCGTGCACCGCGGGAACGTCGACCGTGTGGATGCGATCATCGCCCTGGCGCGTGAACTCGACGTCGAGCGCCTCGAACTCGCGAACGTGCAGTACTACGGATGGGCGTTGCTGAACCGCGAAGCCCTGCTGCCCTCGCGCGCGCAACTCGAACGAGCCCGCCTGCGCGTGGAAGCGGCGCGCGCCGAGAGTGCACGCCCGGAGATCCTGATCGCGATTCCGGACTACCACCGCGAGCGGCCGAAGCCCTGCATGGGGGGCTGGGGGCAGAAGATGTTGCTCGTCGATCCTTCGGGCCGCGTGCTGCCGTGCCATGCCGCGGCCGACCTCCCGGGCCTCGAGTTCTGGCGCTTCGGTGAACGCTCGCTGGCCGAGTGCTGGGGCGAGGCACCCGGCATGAACGCATTCCGCGGCGAAGACTGGATGCAGGAGCCCTGCCGCAGCTGCTCGGAACGCGCCCGCGACCACGGCGGCTGTCGTTGCCAGGCCTTCGCGCTCCTCGGCGACGCCGCCGCCACCGATCCGGCCTGCGGCCTGGCCCCGGATCGCTCGGCGATCCTGGCCGCCCGAGATGCCGCCGAAGGCGACGGCATACGGCCCATCCGCCACCGCGCCACGTCGGCTTCCTGACGCAACCGTCCGGAATCCATACGGTTTCGACGCATCGCGGCACGTGATCGCCGCACTGCGTCGTGCGCCAAGTCCGCGCCACGCCTCCCCTTCTACGTTTGTGGGCCCTTCTGCCGGTGGTTGGCACATGCCGTGCACAAGAGCTTCCACAGGGGGAAGAAGACATATGGGCCAGAGCGCGCCGTGGTTCGAGGAAGTCCAGCCGGTCGAGGTCACCTTGGTCGAGCTGGTGATGGTTCTCGCCGAGCTGACCGAGGACGAAACCGAGATCTTCGCGACCGTCGATCACATGATCGCGAGTGGGAGCGTGCGCATCACGCCGATGCTCCAGGCGAGAATCCCGGAAGCCTACTAGCGGCGATGCGGCCTGGGCCGGGAGCCATTCCGCGCGCAGCCCGCGCCGGAACCCGCGCCAGATGATCCCACGCGCCCGCGCAAAATCGCCGCGCGCCCGCCACAGCGCATGGCCCACGATCACACCGATCCCCGGTGTGCGCGTCTGCGCGAAGGTGAAGGCCAGCAGCGCCGGCGTCGAGGGGCCCGACGGAGCCGAACGCTTCCGCGATTGGCTTGCCTCGGTGCTCGAAGGGCACCTCGCCCGATCCGAAAACGCCATATAAATCACATAGATAACTTTTCGAATCTTTTTGTTTGAATTTCGAACCAATCGGTGCGATATTCGTCGGCCATGGGAGAGTTCCGCTACCCGCAGTTCTGCCCTTTCGCCCGGGCGACCGAGATCCTCGGCCAGCGCTGGACCATCCTGATCCTGCGTAACGTCGCCTTCGGGCCCCAGCGATTCAGCGATCTCAAGATGGGACTCCAGGGCATCAGCACCAGCGTCCTGGCGAGCCGCCTGGAGGAGCTGGTCGAGCGCGGGCTGCTGCGCCAGCGGACCCTCGATCCGCCGGCCGCTTCGGTCGTCTATGAGCTGGGCCCCGCCGGGGTCGCCCTCACGCCGGCCATGATGGAGCTGGCCCGCTGGGGCGCGCGCTTCCTCGACCCACCGGAACCGGGAGACCAGATCGAGGCTTCCTGGGCGCGCTCCGCCATCGCACTGTTCAAACGCTGGGAGCCGACGCCCGAGGTTCGACTCGAGATCCGCATCACGGGCGAACCCGAAGACCTGGTGGTCGCCGTGGCCGGCGGCCCGGACGGCACGACCGTGGAGAACCGCGGCGAGCCCGACGCCGACGCGAGCCTGCGCCTCGACCCCGCGACTCTCATCAGCGCCCTCCTCGGCCACTTCGCCGTCGGGAACGCCATCGCCGACGGCCGCATCCAACTCACGGGGCAGGCAGAAGCCGCCGACCTGCTGCCCGAGTTGTTCGATCTAGACCGGGGGCGCCTCGGCCTCCCGTCCACGAGTTCCCAGGCCCCGAGTTCCCAGACCTCGAATTCCCAAGCGCCCGAACCCCAGAACGTTTGAAGGAGACCCATGTCGATCCTCATCCACGGCGTCCCGCCGTCGCCCTTCGTGCGGAAAGTCCGCGTGTTCCTTGCCGAGAAGAACGTCCCCTATGAGCTCAAGGCCCAGCAGCCCTTCGGCCAGAGCGACGAGTATCTGGCGATCAGCCCGCTCGGCAAGGTGCCGTGCTTCCAGGACGGCGACTTCACGGTGCCGGACTCCTCGGTCATCTGCGCCTACGTCGAGCGCACGAACCCCGAGCCGGCGCTCTACCCGAGCGACCCCAAGGAGTACGCCCAGGCGCTCTGGCACGAGGAGTACGCGGACTCGAGGCTCGCGGAGGTGTGTGCCGGGCCGTTCTTCCAGCGCATCGTGCGTCCGCTGTTCTTCCAGCAGGAGCCCGACGAAGCCATCGTGACCGAGATCGTGAACGAGAAGCAGCCGCCGGCCTTCGACTACCTCGAAGGCGTGCTCGAAGACGGCAGTGAAGCGCTCGTCGGAGGCCGTTTCTCCATCGCTGATGTGGCGGCGGGGTCGATGCTTGCCCAGCTGGTGCATGCCGACCTCGACATCGATGCCAACCGCTGGCCGAAGCTCGCCGCGTATCGCGATGCGATCCATGGCCGGCCTTCGTTCAAGAGCTGCATCGAGGAGGAGAAGGCGATCTTCGCGAGCCTGAAGAAGTAGTCGAAGCGGCCTGCTCGGCGCAGCTCCCCGCGGCGGGGGCGCTCCGGGCAGGCCGCCGCGCCGCGAGCGGAACTGGCTACCCTCCGGCCCCGGAGGACGTCCTTGCCCGACGCCGAGGCGCAAACGCGCCCGATCCTGATCGCCAGCAACCGCTTGCCGTTCACGGCCCACCGATCCGCGGGCGGCATCGAGTTCAAGCCCTCTGCCGGCGGGCTGGTCACGGCGCTCGAGCCCGTGCTGCGCAAGCGCGGCGGCACCTGGGTCGGTTGGCCGGGTCTCGCCCAGAAGAAGGGCGAGACCCTCCACTTCGAGGCCGGTGACGATGCCGGCTATGAAGTGGCGCCGGTCGGCCTCTCCGAGACCGAGGTCAACCGTTACTACCACGGCTTCTCGAACCGAACGCTCTGGCCGCTCTTCCACTCCATGCATGAGCGCGCCGCTTTCGACCGCCGCGATTGGGAGGCGTACCGCGCGGTGAACGAGCGCTTCGCCTCGGTCGCCTCCGGGAGCGCCGGCGACGCAGACCTCGTCTGGATCCACGACTACCACCTGATGCTCGCCCCGGCGTCGTTGCGGCAGGCGCTCCCCGGGGTTCGCATCGGGTTCTTCCTCCACATCCCCTTCCCGCCCTTCGACGTGTTCCGGCTGCTGCCGTGGGATCGCGAGATCCTGCGCGGCCTGCTCGCGTGCGATCTCGTCGGCTTCCACGTGGCGGGCTACGCCCAGAACTTCCTCGACTGCGTCGAACGCCGCCTCGGCGCGCGCGTGGACCGCCGCACCCAGCGCATCGAGTGGGGCGACCGGACGATCCAGGTGGGTGCGTTCCCGATCGGGATCGACTTCGACGCCTTCGCGAACAAGGCGCGCGCGGCCGCCCCCTCCCCGGAGGCAGGCCGCGAAAGGATCGTGCTCGGCGTCGATCGGCTCGACTACACGAAGGGCATCCCCGAGCGATTCCTCGGTTTCGAGCGCTTGCTCGAACGGCACCCCGAGCATCGCGAGCGCGTGGTGTTGCTCCAGCTGGCGGTGCCGAGCCGGGCACAGGTCTCCGAGTACAAGGAACTGAAGCGCGAGATCGACGAACTCGTAGGCCGCATCAATGGGCGCTTTGCCACGGCCTCGTGGTCCCCCATCCGGTACCTCTACCGCTCGGTCCCCCAGGAGCGACTCGTCGCACTCTATCGCGATGCGGACATCGCGCTGGTGACCCCGCTGCGCGACGGCATGAACCTGGTGGCCAAAGAGTACGTCGCCTGCCAGGTCGACGAGCCGGGCGTGCTGCTGATCTCGGAAGTCGCCGGCGCCAGCGAGACCATGCGCGAGGCGCTGGCCGTGAACCCGTACAGCCCCGACGAAACCGCGGAGACACTCCACCGCGCTCTCACGATGGAGGAGGACGAACGCGCCTCCCGCATGGCGTCGCTGCGGCGGCGCGAGCGTCGCTACAACCTCGAGCATTGGGTGAATGGCTTCCTCGAAGCGGCGGGCCGGGAGAGCCAGGCGCTGGCTCTCCCGCTCGAGCAGGATTTCGAAACCTGGCTCGAGCCCTTCCTGGCCCGCTACCGCGTGGCCCTCTTCCTCGACTACGACGGCACCCTCACGCCGATCGTCGACCACCCAGCCGACGCGACGCTGCCCGAAGCCGCGCGTCGCGGGCTCGACGCCTGTGCCGCGCGCAGCGACACCGACCTCTCGATGGTGTCGGGTCGCGGGCTCGCGGACATCCGCGCCATGATCGGGCGCGACGACGTGACCTACGCCGCGAACCACGGGCTCGAGATCGAGGGGCCGGGCTTCGAACCCTTCCTGCACGAAGACCTGCCGCACTACCAGGCCCGGATGCCCGAACTCACACAGGCGCTATCGGAGTCGGCGCCCGAGGGGGCCTGGGTCGAGGAGAAGGGGCACACGTCGACCTTCCACTTCCGCCAGGCCAATGCCGAAGATCACGCCCGTGCCGCGGACGAGGCCCGTCGCATCATCAACGGCTTCGGTTTTCAGGCACGCGACGCGAAAATGGCCGTGGAGGCCCGGCCACCGATCGGCTGGGACAAGGGCCGCGCGGTCCTCCACGTCTTGCGCAGCCGCTACGGCCCGTCGTGGAGCGAGCGCGTCCGCGTCGTCTACGTCGGTGACGACCATACCGACGAAGACGCGTTTCGCCTGCTCGAAGGGCTCGCCATCACCTTCCGCGTCGGCCGGGCCGAGGAGCCCACGGCCGCCTCCCACCGGCTCGGCCATGTCGAAGACGTCCACGAGCTGCTCGACTGGCTGGCGCAGCGTCCCACTCACGAACTCCACGAGAGCTGACACGCGTGGAGTTCGAACTGTTCTCGCTCACCGAGCTTCCCCTCGCGCCGCTCGACGTCGGCCTGCTCACCGCGGTGGCCCTGGCCACTTCGATGCTTTCGGCCATCGTCGGCATGGCGGGGGGCATCACGCTGCTGTCGGTGATGCTGCTCTACCTCGACCCGTTGGTGGCGATCCCGATCCACGGCGTGGTGCAGCTCGTTTCGAACGGCTCGCGTGCTTGGGTGCAGCGGCGCCACGTCGAGCGCGGCATCGCGCTGCGCTACGGCGTGCTGTTGCTACCGATGGGCTTCGCGGGCCTCGGCCTGGCACAAAGCCTCCCACCGGACGTCACGCGGGTCGCGATCGGGGTGTTCGTGCTGCTCGCCACCTGGGCGCCGGGTTTGTTGCTGCTCGGGAGCCACCCCGAGGCGACTGATCGCAACCGCCGCTTCTTCTTCCTCGGCGGCGTGGTCGGGTTCATCAACGTCACGATCGGCGCGACGGGCCCGTTGATCGCACCGTTCTTCTTGAACCTCGGCCTCTCGCGCCAGGCGCTGGTGGGCACCAAGGCGACTTGCCAGATGCTCGGCCATCTGGCGAAGCTCGTGGTGTTCGGCGTGGTGGGCTTCGCGTTCGGGGCGTGGGCCCTGGTTCTGGGGTTGCTGTGCGTGGCGGTGGTCGTAGGGACCTGGCTCGGCAGTCGGCTGCTGGAGCGCGTGAACGAGCAGACCTTCATCCGCCTCTACAAGACGGTGCTGACGCTCGTCGCGATCCGCTTGATCGCCGCCGTTCTGATCTCGCTCTAGCGGCGCCCTAACGGCAGGTGGAGATCCCGCCGTCCACCGGGATCACAGCGCCCGTCACATAGGCGCCCGCGCGCGACGAGAGATAGATGGCGATCCCCGCCATGTCCTCGGGCACGCCGATGCGCCCCATGGGGCAGCTTGCGACGATGGCGTCCTGGAAGCGGTCGAGGGTGGCGGCCATCATCTTGCTCTGGAAGGGGCCGGGCGCCACGGCGTTGACGGTGACGTGGCTCGGCGCGAGGCGTCGGGCCAACGTCTTGGTGAGGTGGTGCACGGCGGCCTTGCTCGCGGAGTAGGCATAGGTCTCCATGGCCGGGACCTGGATGCCGTCGATGGAGCCGACGTTGATCACGCGCGCCGGGTCGTCGGCGCTGGCGGCGGCTTCGATTTGGGGCTTCAGCGCGCGGGTGAGGTGGAAGACGCTCTTCACGTTCAGCGCCAGCACCTTGTCCCACGCCGCGTCCGGGTACTCCTCGATGGGGGCGCCCCAGTTCGCGCCGGCGTTGTTCACGAGGATGTGGAGCTTCTCTTCGCGGCTGGCGATCTCCGCAGCCAGGGCGTTGCACCCTTCCTCGTTCCCGAGGCTCGCGGGGATCCCGATGCACTCACCGTCCTGAGAGAGCTCCTTGGCGGTGGCTTCGCACGCCTCTGCCGTGCGCGACGCCACGTAGACCTTCGCGCCATGGGCGACGAGACCCCGAGCCATCATCAGCCCGATGCCGCGCGTGCCGCCGGTCACCAGGGCCACTTTGCCTTCCAGGGAGAACAGATTCTTCACGGCTTTGCTCCTTCGTCCTCTCGCAGGTTGCATCCGCGGGGGGCCACAGGATGCACTCCTGGCGGCAAAACGCAAAGGCCCGGAGGGCTGTGTGCGCCCTCCGGGCCTTTGGAATCGGTTGCGGCACCCGGGGTGCTAGTGGCGACGGCGGCGCCCCGCGGTTGCGAGCCCGATGAGGCCCATGCTCACGAGCGCCAGAGAGGACGGCTCCGGCACGACCTCGCCAAACGATTGGGTCAGGATGTGGAAGGAAAGCAGTTCGAACTCCACCGGGATGAAGACGGTGACCTCTTCCCAGTCGGGGTTCGGGTGGAGCTCCCAAAGCTCGAAGACTTTCGTGATCAATCCCTCGTCGGTCTCCTCGAAGACGGTATCGCCGAAGATCAGTTCGCAGTCTTCGGGGCAGACGGTCTCAGTCATGGCGCCGCCACCGAACAGGGTGTCGAAGGCGACGATCGACTGCACGAACGGCAGGCTGCTGGATTCGGGGTTCCCGCCCTCGAATACGACCTTGATGGACTTGGTCGGAAGCGGGTCCACGAAGTTCGGGATCGTGACCATGACCTCCCAGCCGATCAGACCGCTGTCCCCACCGACCGGCGAGGAGATGACGCTCGGCTGGAGGTCGAAGAGATCCCAATCTTCGGAGAAGGAGCTGAACCCGTCGATCTACCACTCGGGGCCGTTCGAGCCCTCGCCGAGCGACACCCACGTCTCCGTGGAGTTCGGCTGGAAGTTGTTCGCCGTGGCGGTACCGGCCGAGAAGCTCAAGAGCGCCGAGCACAAGAGCCCGGCCATCCAAATGCGCATTTCGATCCTCCGCGGGCCGGAGCGCGATCGGGGCGCACCGGTTGTTCGTAATTCCGTGTGGCTGAGCGCGCGTTGTGGCATCGCCCCGGGGCGTTTCCCGGCCTGCACCGGGAGAAAGTGGCGACGGCGCGGGCTTCACCCTCGGCCATGCTCATAACTATGTGTATTTACATGTGTTTTTAATTTCCTGGCCAAGGCGTCGCCGACGACTTTTTTTGCGCTCCTCAGGCCGTAGAGGCCCGTTTTTCCGCCGGCCGGGTGGCTACCTTGGTCGCCTCTTCGCGTCCTGCTGGCCGCGATGCGCCGGAGAACGACCATGGCCAAGAGCCTGCACGATTTCGTGACGGCTGCGCTCGAAGCCGTCGCGGAGGTCACACCCGAAGAAGCCAATCGGCTCCTCGCGATGACCGATCACGAAGGCTGGCACTTCGTGGACGTCCGTGAGCCCGACGAGTACGCCGGGGGCCACCTCCCGGGCGCGCGCAACTCGCCGCGGGGCTTCCTCGAAGTGCGGGCCGATCTGGAACATCCGAAGCGCGAAGCCTGGTGGGGCGACCGCTCGCGCAAGCTGATCCTCTACTGCGGGGGCGGCCACCGGAGCGCACTCTCCGCAGCAACGTTGCAGGAGATGGGCTTCAGCGAGGTCCGCTCGCTGGCGGAGGGGTGGACGGGCTGGACGAAGCGGGGCTACGCCGTCGAGGCTTGAGGGCCGGCGGCGAAGGCTTCGACCGCGTCGATCACGATCTCGGGCTTCTCCATCGGCACCAGGTGTCCCGCGTCGACGTCTTCCACCCGCGCGGCCGCCATCTCGGCCACGAGCCGAGTGTAAAGCGGCCGCGGGAAATTCCCGTGGCGGGCCCAGAGCAGCAGCGCCGGGGTCGCCAGGCCCGCCGCCCGTTCGAACAAGCCGAAGCCTCGGCCGCTGGCGAACACCGCGGCCTCGACCTCGGGTGCACACTTGAGTTCGAGGGAGCCGTCGGGGCGGCGGCGCATTCCTTCGTCGACATAGAGCGCCAGGGAGCGATCGGGCCAGCCGGCGAACAGCGAACGCGGCCGGAAGTGCTCGAGGGCTGCGGCCCGATCGGGCCACTCGCGCCGGCGTTTGCTCGCGCGGTCGACGAGGCTCTTGCCGTGGGCGAGCCGCGCCGCGTCGGGAACCTCGGGCGGGAAGACCACGGGGTCGACGCACACGATCCGCTCGAAGAGGTCGGGGCGGAGGGCTGCCGCCGCCATCGTCGATGTGCCGCCGAAGGAGTGGCCGAGACCGACGGCCAAGGGGCGACCGGCCTGTTCCACGAGGTGGGCTGCGACGGCCGCGAGATCTTCGGCGAAGTGGTGCCACTCGAAGGCCCCGGGCTCGGAGGGATGCGACGAGTCGCCGTGACCGCGAGCATCCATGGCGACGACGTGGAAGCGCTCGCGCAGACGTTCGGCAACCGGCGCCCATAGGCCGGCGCAGAAGCCGTTCGCGTGGTGAGCCAGGAGCGGCGGGCCGTCCCCTCCGAAGTCGAGGAGGGCGATCTCGACCCCGCGGTCGGGCAAGGCGAGGCGAAGGCGTTCGACGTTGCGGAGCATGCGGGTCTCGGAGGGGTGCGGAACGCTCGGCTACGCAGCGTGCGGGTGTGGACCGTGGGCGGGGTTTCGCGCATCCTACCACCGCCGCACGCGGCACGCCGGCCACAGCCCGTGGAAGCAGGCAACGAGGAGCCCCCCCTGAGCCAGGCCACGACGCAGCCGAGCCCCCGCAACGCGCTGGTCACCGGGTCGAGCCGCGGCATCGGCGCCGCCATCGCCCGACGTCTCGCGCGCGACGGCTTCCGGGTGTGGATCCACTACCGCGAGAGCGGGGAAGCGGCGGAAGCGTTGCTCAAGGAGATTCAAGGCGTCGGAGGCGACGGCCGGCTGCTCGCCTTCGATGTCGCCTCGGCCGAGGCGATCGAACGGGTGCTCGTGCCGGCCGTAGCGAGCGAGGGCCCGCTCGACGTGCTGGTGAACAACGCGGGCATCGCCCGCGATGGGTTGGCCGCACGCATGGGCGACGCGAACTGGGACGGCGTGCTCGAAGCCGACCTCTCGGGCCCGTTCCGCATCACGCGGGCCGTGCTCCCGGGGATGCTGAAGGCCCGACGCGGGCGCATCGTCAACATCGCTTCGGTGGTCGGCTTGACCGGGAACCCGGGCCAGGCGAACTACTCCGCGGCCAAAGCCGGACTCGTCGGCCTGACCCGCACACTCGCTCTCGAATATGCGAAGCGAAACATCCTGGTCAACGCGGTGGCGCCGGGCTTCATCGAAACCGACATGACCACGCGCCTTCCGAAGGAGAAGATCCTCGAGCAGATCCCCCTCGGCCGAGCTGGCACGCCCGAGGACGTCGCCGGGGTCGTCGGCTTCCTGTGTTCGGATGCGGCCGCCTACGTCACCGGTCAGGTGATCGCGGTGAGCGGCGGGATGGTGGGCAGCTGAGCCATGAGCGTGCCCCCCGAGAACCTCTTGGGTCGTCTCGACGACGCCCTCCGCGAGCGGATCCGCCAGAACCTCGACGACTTCGAACGCGTCGTCGTCGAGCCCGAGGGGCGGCGCGCCGCCGCCGTGGCGGTGACCCTTGTGGATCACGAGAAAGGCGACGATCCGTGCTTCTTGATCACCCGCCGGGCGACGACGCTGCGCAACCACGGCGGGCAGTGGGCTCTGCCAGGCGGGCGTCTCGACCCCGGTGAAACGGCGGTCGACGCCGCGCGCCGCGAACTCCACGAAGAGGTCGGCGTCGAGTGCGGCCCGGAACAGGTCGTGGGACTGCTCGACGACTACGCGACCCGCTCGGGCTTCGTCATCACACCGGTCGTCGTCTTCGCCGGCCGGGTCGAGGCGCTCGCTCCCGACCCGTCGGAGGTCGCCGCGGCCTACCGCGTGCCGCTCACCGTGTTGGAGGCAGATGACGTGCCGCATCTGCGCCGCATCCCCGAGAGCAACCAGCCGGTGATCTCGATCCCGATGCTCGGGACCCACATCCACGCGCCGACGGCGGCCATCCTGTTCCAGCTGCGCGAGGTGGCGCTCTGGGGCCGCGGCACCCGCGTCGGCCACTTCGAACAACCGGTGTTTGCATGGCGCTAGCGGAAGACGAGCAGCGGGTGTTTGCATGGCGCTAGCCGAGGACCGAAGCCCCGTCGTCATCGGGGTCGGGCAACGGATCCAGAAGGACGTGGACCCTCGCGAGGGCCTCGACCCCATCGACCTGATGGAGGCGGCCGCCCGGGCCGCCGCCGAGGACGCCGGTCTCGATTCCAAGAAGCTCGGCGAGCTCGATCGCGTCATCGTGCCGTCGATCATCGGCGCGCACTATTCGAACGCGGCGCGCCTGCTCTGCGAGCGGATCGGGGTTGGGAGCGGCGCCGCGGTCAGCCTGGGCGTCGGCGGGAACGGCCCGCAGAAGGCTCTCAACGAGGCGGCGCGGGACGTCGCCGCGGGGCGCACCCAGGCGGTGCTCGTCGTCGGCGCAGAAGCCCTCGACCTGCGTCAGCGAGCGCAGGCCGCCGGAATCAAGCTCGACTGGAGCGGCGGCGGCGGACTAGACACCGCGGCGGCGGAGCCGGCACCGTCGAGCGATATCGAGGCCCGACACCGTCTCATGCTGCCACCCTTCGTATATCCGCTCTACGAGAATGCCTTGCGCGTTCACCACGGGCGCGACCTCGAGACTCACCGCCAGGCCGTGGGTGCGATGCTCGAGCGCTTCACCGAGACGGCCGCCGACAATCCGTATGCATGGTTCCGCACGCGCCGCAGCGCCGACGAGATCACACGGCCCGGGCCGAGCAATCGGATGGTGGCGTTCCCGTATACGAAGTTCATGAACGCGATCCTGCGTGTGGACCAGGCAGCGGCCGTGTTGCTGACCTCGGTCGAGCACGCCCGCACGCTCGGCGTCCCCGCCGATCGGATGGTGCATTGGCTGGGAGGGGGCGACGCCGTCGAAGACCCCTGGCTCGTGAGCGAGCGGCCCGACTTCCACTCGAGCCGCGCCATGGCCCAGGCCTACGACGGCGCCTTCCGCGAAGCGCGACTCGAACCCGAAGACGTTCACGTCTTCGACCTCTACAGCTGCTTCCCGTCGGCGGTCGAGCTCGGCTGCGACACCCTCGGCATCGGCATCGACGACCCGCGCCCGCTCACCGTGACGGGCGGCCTCCCGTACGCCGGCGGCCCAGGGAACAACTACGGCACCCACGGCATCGCGCAGCTCATCCGCTGGCTCCGAGCGACGCCGGGCACGGTGGGAATGGCCACGGGAATCGGCTGGTACTTCACGAAGCACAGCGCCGGGCTCTACGGAACGCTACCCCGGATGGAGCTGCCGGAACGCGCTGCAGCCGTCGAGCCGGCAGCAACCCCCGCGATCGAAGTGGCAAAAGAAGCCGAGGGCCCCGGGCGCATCGAGACCTACACCGTGGCCCACGACCGCGACGACGAGCCCGAGGTCGGCATGGTCGTCGGGCGACTCGAAGACCAGCGCCGCTTCATCGCGTTCGTCGAGGGCGGCCGCGATGCGCTCGTCTCGCTCGAGACCGGCGAGGGCATCGGTCGCACGGGTCAGGTCCGGCGCAAGGGCGACACGCATCGCTTCCGTCTCGACGGATGAGGCTCACGAACCCATGATCGACTTCACACTCTCGCCCGAGCTAACCCTGCTCCAGAGCACCGCCCGCGAACTCGCGCGCGATCGCCTGGCCGCCGTGGAGCGACGCCTCGAGGCGGACCGCGACGTGGGTGACGAGCTCCGGCGATTGTTCGACGAGGTAGGCCTGGCACGAGTCGAGCTGCCCGAAGCCCTTGGTGGCGCCGAGCTCGGCGCCCTCGCGCGCGCCGTCGTGCTCGAAGAGCTCGGTGCAGGTGACCCGGGCGCCGCCCTCGCCCTCGACCCGCTCGGCCCCGCCGCCTATGTCGTGCAAGAGCTCGGCGGCAGCGAGGCCCTCACGGCACTCGCCAAACCGATCCTGGCCGAGCCCGGCGCGCGCGCCTTGCTGGTCCACGATCATCGGCCGCGCTTCCATGAGAGCGGCGGCACCGTCCAAGGGCAATTCCCATGGGTCCCCGCCGATCGCGTGGATCTTCTCGTGGTCCTCGAAATGGAACGCGCCTACGTGGTGCGAGAGGGGATTCACCTCGAACCCGTGCGGGGCGCCGGGCTGCGCGCCGCCGGCGCGAGCGAGCTGCGGCTCGATGGCGCACCGATCGTCGAGAGTTGGGTTTCGACCCCTGCGACCCTTCAGGCCCACGCCCGCGGCCGCCTCTACGTGGCGTCGCTACTGGTCGGCGTGTTGCGCCGCGCCTACGAATACTCGCGTGACTACGCCCTCGAACGGGTCGCGTTCGGCCGCCCGATCGCTCACCACCAGAGCCTCGCCTTCCTGATCGCGGACATGGCCACGGCCGTCGATGGCTGCCGCATGCTGGTGCACGAAGCGGCCTGGCGACTCGATCAGGGCGACCCCGCCGTGGAGGCCTGCGCGGGCGCCTTCGTCGAGTGCTGCGAGCAGGCGATGTTCGTCACCCCGAACGCATTGCAGCTACTCGGTGGCCACGGGTTCATGCTGGACCACCCGGTCGAGAAGTTCATGCGCGACGCGCGGGCGCTGACCTTGCTGCTCGGCGGTGTCGACGCGGCAAGAGAAGAATCCGGCCGAGACCTCGGTGAACGAGATGGCCCTGTGGCTCTCACACTCGGAGAATCGTCGTGGACCTGAGACCCGACGACGCCACCCGCGAACGCCTCGCCCAGGCTCGCACCCTCGGCCGTGAGTTGATCCGGCCCGTCGGGCTGGAGGCGGACCGTCTCGGGCGACCCACACCGCCCGACCACCCGTTCTTCGAGCAACTCGTCCGGCTCGGCCTGGGCCGAACGCGCTGGACCGGCGAGCCGCCCAAGAAGCGGGCTGCCGTCGTGGGCAACGCCCGCGGAATGTTGTGCGTCGCCGAGGAGCTCTCCTACTGGGATCGCGGCGTCGCTGTCTCGTTCCCCGGACCGGGGCTCGGCGAGCCGCCGCTGCTCTCCATGGGGACCGATGAACAACGCGAGCGCTTCCTCACTCCCTTCCGAGGGAGCGACCGACCCCGCTGGGGCTCCTTCGCCATGACCGAGCCCGGCGCTGGCTCCGATGTCGCAGGCATCCGAGCCTCGGCTCGACGAGACGGCGACACGTGGATCCTCGACGGAGACAAGTCGTTCGCCGCCAACGCGAGCCGCGCGGACTGGATCGTCGTCTGGGTCACGGTCGACGCGAGCCTCGGACGCGAAGGCCACCGTGCCTTCGTCGTCGAGCAGGGCACGCCGGGCCTCGGAGGCTTCCACGTCGAACGAAAGATGGGTTTGAAGGCCTACGAGTCGACCTCCTTCACCTTGCGCGAGTGCCGTGTGCCCGCCGCGAACCTGATCGGAGGTGAAGAACACTACGCACGGCGTGCCGGCTTCAAGGGCGCCATGCAATCGTTCAACGCAACGCGGCCGACCATCGCCGCCATGGCCGTGGGCATCGGACGCTCGGCCCTGGACGAAGCCGCAGCGTTCGCTCGCGAGGCGGGCGTGCTGCGGGACGTGCGCGTCCGCGACCGGCTCGAGCGGGTCCGACGTCGGTTGCGCGTGGCGCGCCTGCTCTGCTGGCGGGCCGCCTGGCTCGCGGACCACCGTCAGCCGAATGTCATGGAGGCGTCCATGTCGAAGGCCTTCGCACCCACGGCGGCCTTCGAAGCCGCCTCGCTCGGTATGGAGCTGCTCGGCATGGAGGGAGGCCGCGGCGACCACCTCATCGAGAAGCTCTTCCGCGACGTCAAGGCCATGGACATCGTCGAGGGCACGGGCCAGATCCAGCGGCTGTTGATGGCGCGCAAGCTCGTGGGCCTGCCGCGCGACCCGGCCTAGCGGCGGGCGAGTTTCTCGCGATAGATCTGTCGGAACTCCTCGGGGAAGCTCTCGACGGCAATTGCGCGCTGCAACAAGTCCGGGTCGTCGAGTTCGCCCCGATAGATCCGAACGATGTCGGCCACGGACACACGGCGCGAGTCTTCGGCGATGCGCTCGAAGGGGTCGCCCGCGGCCACTTCACCCGGCTTTGCGATGGCGAAGTAGATTCCCGAACGGTCTTCGGCGAGGAAGCGTTTCACGACGTCCGGCCGGCCAAAGCGCAGGCCGAGCTTGAAGCAGGGCACTCGGGGTTGCGTCACCACCAGCTCCGCCGTTCCGGCGCGGAAGCGATCACCGAGGTGGACATTCTCCTCGAGCCAGCCTTCGAGGGTGAGGTTTTCCCCGAAGACCCCGGGCCCGATCTCGACCTCGGGGTATGCACGCTGCCAGAACTCGAAATGCTCCGATGGGTATCCGTAGACCGCCTTGCCGGGGCCCCCGTGAACGCTCAGGTCAGCTTGGCTGTCGCCCGCGAGCTGGACGCCCGCAACGGCGACCGGCCCCGCGACCGACGTCTTGAAGATTCCGGTGGTGACCTGCTTGCCGCGCCACTCGACCTCGCGCGGCAAGCCCACGTTGACCGAGACGACCCTCAACGCGGCGGCTCCTCGGGCTCGTAGAACTCGCCGTCGAGGTCGACGAGCTTCTCGGCCAGGAAGTCGTGGGCGTCCTTGATGGCCTGGTTGTAGACGGGCGGGCCGAGCTCTTTCACGAAGAAGTCGAGCAGCATGCCGGCCTTCAGCTCACCGACGTCCTCCTCGAAGTGCTCGCGAAGGTGGGCCTGGATGCGAGCCACGAGGTCGGCCCGGCGTTCGTCGGAAAGGCGGATTCGCAAGGGGGGCTCCATGCAGGTCGGGCCGCCCCACGAAGTGGGACGGCCCGAGGTCTGCGAGTCGAAACCGACGGCGGCGTCAGTTCCGGATCTGCCAGGTCCCGTCGGACTGGCGGCACGCGGTGCCGGTGCCCTCGTGAGCCTGGCCATCGATGTAGATCGTCTGGTTGAACTCCCGGCACGGGCCCGAGGCCGTCTCGTAGGTCCGAGTCGGCGTGACGTTGCCGTAGTGACCGTTGTCCGGGTTGCGCCACGTCGAGGTCGCCCCCGATGCGCCGTACTCCATCGAACGGTTGTAGTTCTCTTGCGCGAGCCTGCGATCGTTCTGGTCGAGCTTGTCGCCCAGGGCGCCGCCCGCCAGGCCACCGAGCAGCACGCCGCCAATGATCCCCGCCGTGCCGCCGCCCGCTGCGGCTGCGATCAATCCACCCGCGGTCGCGCCCACTGCAGCGCCACCCACGGCCTTCGGCCCGACGGTCTCACTGCAAGCCACGAGCCCGAAGCACAGGGCCACGACCGGCGTCATCTTCATCCAGGTTGCACGAGACATCCGTCCCTCCCTCGAAGTTCCGCCTCGGGGCGGCCCGCGTTCACCGCGGAAATGGAATCTTACCCCCCCGAGCGCCAAATGGCTCCGGTAGGTCGCGTTTTCGGATGCATCGGCATCCGCGACCTCAACCCGAGGGACGATCTTCGAGCCGCTCGTATTCGACCCGAATCCGGTCAGAGCTCGAGGTGGCCACGCAGGACGGTGACGGCGGCACCGGCGACCCGGATGCCTTCGATCGCCTCCTTCGGGCCCAGCACCTCGACCTCCGCGCAGCCTGGCCGCCCCATCCAGTGACCCTGTTCCGCCACGAAGCGGGGCCCGAGCGCGGCATGGCGCCACAGAAGCGCGGCCATGGCGCCGGTGGCCGAACCGGTGAAGGGGTCCTCGAAGCCGCGCGCGCCCGGCGCGAAATGGCGGGCGAAAGTCTGCCCTCCCCCGACCCCTTCGAGCGCGAAGAGGTGGGTGCTGAAGAACCGCTGGTCGCCGGCGAGTCGAGCGTGGGCCACACCATCCGCCTCGATTCGACGCAACGATTCGATCGACTGCACCGGAACCATCAGCTGGGGAGTTCCGGTGGAGACGACCCCAACCGGCAGTTCGGAGTGGGCGTCCCCGGGGTCGAGACCGAAGACCGCAAGCACGGGGCCCGCCTCGAGCGGCTCGTGGAACTCGGGACAGAGCTGTGTCATGGCGATCCGGGTCACGCGACCGCCGCGGGCTTCCACTTCGATCGGCAGCACGCCGGCCGGGAGCTCGAGGGTCACCCGCGTGCAATCGCCTTCGAGTGCGAGGTGGCCCGTCTCGACCAGCGCATGGATCGTCGCCACCGTCGGATGGCCCGCCATCGGAATCTCACCCAGGGGCGTGAAGTAGCGGGCGCCGAAATCCGCGCGTTCGCTCGGCACCACGAAGGACGTCTCCGAGAGATTCATCTCCCGCGCGATGGCGAGCATCGTCTCGTCGTCGAGCCCGGCGCCGTCGAACACCACGGCGCACGGGTTCCCGGCAAGCGGGCGGGTGGTGAAGGCGTCTACCTGGAGGAGGGGAAACTCGGGCATGCCCGGAGGCTACCGCGCGGTGGGCGCGGCCCCCGCCCGTCAATTTGACCGGGCGCCGTCCCGCCGCATGCGCCGCTCGTAGAAGGCGAAACGGTTGCCTCCGTCCCGCTTGGCAGCGTACATGGCCGTGTCGGCGTTGCGCACGAGCGTGTCGGCCCGCTCGCCGTCGGCGGGATGGATCGACAGGCCGATGCTCGCGTGGAGCGTCCGCTCACCACCGGAGACCCGGATCGGGACGGCGAGGCGCTCCAACATGTTGCGTGCGACGCGGGCGGCGTCCTCGGGCTTCCCGATCTGGCTCAGGATCACGGTGAACTCGTCGCCCCCGATGCGCGCCACCGTGTCGCTCTTGCGCACGAGCCCGGCCAGACGTCGCGCGACTTCGCGCAGGACTCCGTCGCCCGCCTCGTGGCCGAGTTCGTCGTTCACACCTTTGAACCCATCGAGATCGACGAACAGGATTGCCAGGGTCGTGCCGTAGCGCCGGGCCGAGGCGGCCGCCTGGGCCAGACGGTCGTAGAAGAGCGCGCGATTGGGGAGGCCGGTCAGCGAGTCATGGGTCGCGAGGTACTGCTCGCGTTCGCGGGCTTCGTGAAGCTCCAGCATGATGCGCTGGCGCTCCACCGCATGGCCGAGGATGCGGGACGTCGGTTACGAGGACGACGGGCACCTCGGGGTCGATGGCACGAATCCGGTCGAGGCTCTCGGGCCCGTCGACATCGCCGGCCGCCAGCGAGAGCACGACGAGGGCGTAGGGTTCGGTGGCGAGAGCGTCGAGCCCCTCGCCGAGCGTCGGCACGGCGTCGACGCGGCCCGCAAGGCCGGCGTCGAGCACGACCGGGCGCAATCGGTCTGCGGCGGAGAGGTCCGGATCGACGATCAGGACCGCCGCTTCGGGGCCCGGCGGCTCCAGCATCGACGGGCTCACGGCTCTGCCACCGCGGCGGCCTGCTCGTCGTGCGGCTCGTCCTCGTCGGAGATCTCGGCGCCGAGGGCTTCGAGCAGCGCACGCGCCTTGTCCATGGATTCGCGGTACTCGGCGGGCCCGCGAGAGTCGGCGACGACGCCGCCGCCCACGTGGAGGTGGGCCCGGCCCTCGGAAACGAGCAGGGTCCGGATCACCACCGACAGGTCCATGCCCCCGCGCGCATCGAGGTAGCCGAGAGCGCCGGAGTAGACGCCACGCCGCACGGTTTCGAGCCCGGCGAGCAGACGCATGGCCGCGATCTTCGGCGCACCGGTCATCGATCCGGGCGGGAACGCGGCGCGCACCAGATCCAGGCGATCGCGGCCTTCGGCGAGCCGCCCGGTGACGGTGGAAACCATCTGATGCAACCGGCCGTGGCGTTCGATCGCGCAGAGTTCGGGGACCGCGACGCTCCCCGTCTCGCACACGCGACCGAGATCGTTGCGATAGAGATCCACGATCATCACGTTCTCCGCACGATCCTTCGCCGAGGCGGCCAGTGCGTTCCGACTGGCCTCAGCGGACGCCTCCGTGGTGCCGCAGTCACTCGTGCCCTTGATCGGTCGCGCCTCGACCGCCCCGCTGGCCTCGACGCGCAGGAAGCGTTCGGGCGAACTCGAGAGCACGGCGCCTTCGGGCAGGCCGAGATACGCCGCGACGGGTGCCGGGTTC
>JAFDDA010000220.1 GCA_019311105.1 Deltaproteobacteria bacterium | reverse complement strand
CGCCCTTGGGCATCCCGGTCGTGCCGCCGGTGTAGATGATGAAGAGGTCGTCGTTGCTGCGGCCCGTGAAGTCGCGGGCGCTCGAGCCCTCGTTGCAGGCGGCCTCGAACTCGGAGGAACCCGCGACCGTGGCTGCGCCGCTGTCATCCTCGACGTGCAGCACGAGGTCGAGCTTCGGGCATGCACCGCGGATGGCCGTGATGCGCGGAGCGAACTCGCGGTGGTGGACGACGGCGCGCAGGTCCGCATTGGTGAAGAGATAGGTGAGTTCGTCTTCCACGTAGCGGTAGTTGACGTTGATCGGGACCGCAGAGATCTTGAACGCGGCGATCATGGCCGTCACGTATTCGATGCCGTTGTAGAGGTAGGTGCCGATGTGGTCGCCGGCGCCGAGGCCTTTGCTCGCGAAGAAGTGGGCGAGCTGGCTCGCACGAAGGTCTAGCTCGCGATACGTGATGCGCCGGCCGTCGCACACGATGGCGACCCGGTCCGGGACCGCATCGGCCACGGCTTCGAACAGGTCGGCGATTTGATAGCTGTCCATGATCTCTCCTCGGTCGGCCCGAGGAACCCGCGGGCGTATTGAACTGCAAGTCGGTCTCGAAGGCCATAGCCCCGCTGTTGGCGGGCCCCGCCGCCCCTGTCGTAGCGTCCGGCCGGGGAGGGCCTCCAGGAATGGGTGCATTTCGATCGGATCTGCTGGCTGGGCAGGTCGCCTTCGTGACGGGCGGCGCGACGGGTATCGGCAACGGCATCGCTCACGTCCTCGGCCGCCACGGCGCCCGCATCGCCATCGCCAGTCGCAAGGTCGAGAACCTGGAGCGCGCTGCGGCCGAGTTCGACGCGGCGGGCATCGAATGCTTCTACGACACGTGCGACATCCGCGAGCCGGAGGAGGTCGAGCGCGTGGTCGCGGGGGTTCTCGAACGCTTCGGCTCCCTCGACATCCTGGTCAACAATGCCGCCGGGAACTTCCCTGCCCCCATGCGCAAGATCTCCTACAACGGCTTTCGCGCCGTGGTGGGGATCGACCTGCTCGGCACCTACAACGTCTCGAAGGCCGTCTTCGAAGCGTGGATGAAGGACCACGGCGGGAACGTCGTGAACATCTCCGCCCCCTTCGAAGGGATGGGCGTGTCGCTCCAGAGTCACGTGGCGGCCGCCAAGGCGGGTGTCGACTCGCTGACACGCACCTGCGCCGTCGAGTGGGGGCCGCTCGGCATCCGCGTGAACGCCATCGCACCGGGCGAGATCGCCCAGACCGAAGGCGTTGCGCGCTTCGAGGAAGCCGTGGGGACGCGGGCGGAGGGCAGCAACCCGCTCGGCTTCGCGGGGGCGACCGATGACATCGGGAACGTCGTGCTCTTCCTCGTGAGCGAGGCGTCGCGGTTCGTCTCGGGCCAGGTCTTCTGCGTCGACGGCGCCTCGGGAGTCGACGCGTTCAAGCTCCGGGTCGAGCCGCCCACCGAACCCACCGACGAGTCGTCCTAGAAGAAGTCCGGTCGTACGCTCGCGTCGGTTCCACCGTCGGCATAAACGATGCTGCCGTGGATGTACCTCGCCTCGGGTCCGAGCAGGAAGGCGATGATGTCGGCCACCTCTGCGGGGGTGGCTCGCCGGCCCAAGGGGATGGGGAGCGCGTCCACGCCCTTCCCCCAGACGGGATGCTTCTCGGTCCCTTCGAGCAGCGGCGTCTGGGTGGCGCCAGGCGCGATGGCGTTCAAACGGACACCCGCGCCGCCCCACTCCGCGGCTCGGCGGCGCACGGCGCGCGAGAGCGCATGTTTCGATCCGCCGTAGGCGATGTAACCGGCGTCGTCCGCCAGCAGCTCGCAGGCCCGAGCCTCGTCGCCGTCGAGCAGGGCGAGGACGACCGGGTGATCCTGGAACGGGCCGAGCTGCGCCGAGTTCGAAGCGATCACCACCGCGGCTGCGTCCGGTGCTCCGGAGAGGCAGGGGAGGAGGCCGTCCAGCAGATCGACCGCACCGAAGTAGTTCACCTGCGCAATGCGGGCGTCGCCAACCTGGGGGCCGAGGCCGGCGCACAGCACGAGCCGGTCGAGCGCACCGCCACAGGCCTCGCGCACGCCGGCGATCGCCGATGAGCGACCTTCCGCTGTCGACAGGTCCGCCTCGACTTCGGCGCTCCGCAAATCGACCCCGATCACCCGGTCGCCATCGGCTTCGAGGCGCGCGCGCACGGCGGCCCCGATGCCCGAAGCACTCCCACTGACTCCTGCGATTCCCATCTCTCTTCCTTTCCTTAGCGGCAGAGCCCGCCGCCGATCAGCGGGTAGGGCTCGCAGTCGTAGATCAAGCGGCCCATCTCGCCGTGCATCCAGTCGAGGGCGCGCAGTGTGCCGGGCGGCGGCATGCCGGGGGCGGCGTCGCTCTGTAGTTCGCTGAGCGGCGTCGGGTAGGTCACCCAGTCCTTCGGCGCCCGCCAACCGGGCGGGGGCACGAGCGTCGCCCGGGTCCCCGAGATCGGATAGCGAGCGCGCCACTCATGGATTGCAGCCGCCATCTTCGAGACCACGTCGGGGTGGGCCGCCGCGAGGTTGTTGTACTCGTTCGGATCGTCGGCGATGCGGAAGAGGTGGTTCGTCACCTCCGCCGACAGCTGGCCCTGCTGGACGTCCTGCACGAGCTTCCACTCGTCGTCGAAAGCTGTGAGCATGATCGATCCACGGATGGGGGTCTCCGACGCGAAGAAGAGGTAGTCGTTGCGTGGGATGCGCTTCCCTTCTGCGATGGCGGGCCAGAGGCTCCGGCCGTCGAGTTTTCGCGTCGGCCCCGTCTCGACACCGGCGGCGTCGGCC
This sequence comes from Deltaproteobacteria bacterium, assembly GCA_019311105.1. Lineage (GTDB taxonomy): Bacteria > Myxococcota_A > UBA9160 > UBA9160 > JAFDDA01 > JAFDDA01. The sequence goes on along the minus strand of JAFDDA010000220.1, from coordinate 261 downwards.
AGCGTCGGGAAGATGTCCATGACGGACATGATGCTGTCCATCTTCTCGCCGCCGTCGATCGTTCCCGTCCAACGCATGAGCGAGACGACGCGGATCCCACCCTCGAACGTCTCGCCCTTGCCGCCGCGCAGCGGAGCATTGTCGGCGCCGCCCATGGCGTAGGCCGCGCCGCCGTTGTCGCTGAAGAAGAGCACGATCGTGTCTTCGGCGAGGCCTTCGCTGTCGAGGGTCGCGAGCACGCGGCCGATCGCCTGATCCATG
>JAFDDA010000004.1 GCA_019311105.1 Deltaproteobacteria bacterium | reverse complement strand
CGGGCCTCGCGGAAGACCCGGGCGAGGCCCGTGTCCTTGTAGCGGCCGGTCTCGAGATTCGTGGCGTAGTCCATCTCCTTGAAGACCGTGTAGACGAGGTTGCCCTCGGGATCGATCAGGAAGACGTCGTAGAAGCCACGGTGGGTCAGGAAACGGCGGAACCAGTCGTGGTAGCTCGCGTGGGCGTCGGCGTAGTCGGAGCCATCGCGCACGAACTCGAGGCTGTCCTTCTCGCCGACCGGGTGGGGGTTCTCCTCGATGAAGAGCCGCTGGAGCTCGGCCTGGGGATCGTCGCCGAGGTCATCCCAGGCCGTCCGGAAGGTCACGAGCGCGCCTTGGAGGACGGTGTTCCGCGCCCAGTAGCGCGTCTCTTTGGCCAGGCCGGCGAGGTATTCCTCGAGGGCCGTGCTCCGCACGTCGCGCAGAGCGCCGTACTTCTCCTTGGCCGCGTTCATCAGCTGCAAGCGGGCGCGCCCGTAGCTGAAGCCGCCCATGAAGATCAGGGCGAGCATCACGACCAAGGCAGCGCCCAGGGCGCGCCGGAGACCGTCGCGTCGAGACATGGGCCACCTCCTCCCGGCCCCCGAGCAGAGCCTATCAGGAGCGCGGTGCGGCGCGGAGAGAAATCGGGAGCTCAGTCCTCCCGCCGAGGCGGCCGGGAGTTCGCGACGATCCGGCCGATCAGCACGGCGATGAAGAGCTGGCCGGTGACGGCGGAGATGGTCGTGAGGCGTTCGGCCCGTCGGGTCAGGGGGACGATGTCGCCGTAGCCGAGGGTCGTCATCGTGACGAAGCCGAGGTAGTCGAGCCGCGGGTACTGCCCGATCGCCAGGTCGCAGTCCGTGACGCCAGTGGGCCGGGGGGCGCAGATGCCGCGGAAGGAGCCCGGCTCGACGAACTCGATCAGCTTGAAGCTCGACGCCCAGAAGAAGCCCAGAAGTAGATAGAGGCTGACAGCTCCCGACAGGAAGCCGGGGCCGACGCGCTCCTCACGCCAGAAGAACCAGGCCAGGAAACCGATCGCCACCGCAAGGAAGATCAGGATCCATACCGCGCGCAGCATGGCGATGGCCGGGCTCGGCGAAGTGAACGCGACGGCGTGCGTGATCTCGTTCACGAGCATGACGACCGTGACCAGCACGGGGACGACTCTGCCCACCCGCAGGCGCCAGACGGCAGTCACCAGAGCCAACTCGATGGCGATGCGCGGGAGCCCCAGCACCGCCACCCAGCCAGGCAGGAAGGGAACGGCCGTATAGAGCACCACCAGGAACACGAGCAGTGTGTTGAAGTGAGCTGCGCGACGGTACTCTTCAGCCATCGAGCCGTTTTCCCTCCGGGCGGCCATCATACCCGGAATGCAGCCGATGCAATGCCGAGTCAGGGTAGACTGAAGCAATGGCGAAACCGCTTCGGCATTTTTCGGTCTGGATGGCACTCGGGATCAGCCTTGGCTGTGCAGAGGAGGCACCGCCTCCGCCCCCGCCTCCCGAGATCGCAGTGACATCGGTCGTGCAGCGGGATCAACCGGTCACCCTCGAGATGGTCGGCGAAACCCGTGGCTCGATCGACATCCCGATCCGAGCGCGGGTCGACGGATTCCTCGACGGCATGCACTTCAAAGAGGGCCGCACCGTCGAGAAGGGTCAGCTGCTCTACTCCATCGATCCCCGCCCCTTCGAGGCCAAGGTCGCCGAGGCCGATGGCCACGTGGCCGAGGCAGTCACCGCCGTCGCGAAGGCCCGCGCGGACCTCGACCGCATCCGGCCCCTCGCGGAGATGCACGCCGTCAGTCAGCAGGATCTCGACTCCGCCGTTGCCCAATATGAGGCTGCCCTCGGGAAACGTCAGGCCGCACGCGCACAACGGGAGCAGGCAGAGATCGAACTCGGCTACACGAAGGTCTTCGCGCCGGTCGGCGGCCGGATCGGAATCACCGAGGTCCGGATCGGCGAATACGTAGGGGCCGGGGTGAACTCGCTGCTCAACTACGTCTCGAAGATCGATCCGATCCGGGTCCGCTTCGCCATCGACGAACGCAACTACCTCAAGATCGCCCGACGGATCGCAGCGCGGGCCGGCGAGGACACCGAGGGCCCCGGACTCGAACTCACCCTCGCGGATGGGACGATGCACGAGCATCGCGGGCGGATTGTCGGGACGGACGCCGCCATCGACGCCGCGACCGGCACCTTCACCCTGGAAGCCGACTTCCCCAACCCCGACCGGGTCGTACTGGCCGGCCAGTTCGCGCGGGTGACCGCGGTGATCGGCGAGAGGAAGGGTGCGCTTCTCGTACCCGGGCGCGCCGTGAACGAGATCCAGGGCAGTTATCGGATCTTCGTCGTGTCTGCGGAAGGCGTGGTCTCGATGCGCGACATCGAGCTCGGACCTCGTGTCGACCGATTCCGGATCGTCGAGAAGGGACTCCAACCCGGCGACCAGATCGCGCTCGAAGGGCTCCAGAAGCTGAAGGACGGCATGACCGTGACCGGCGTTTCCACCGCCCTCGACGAGCTCGGGAACATCGTCGGATCCGCGGAACCGTCCGGGGCCTGAAACGTGTCCGAGTTCTTCGTCCGCCGCCCCATCGTCGCCATGGTCATCGCGATCGTGACCGTGATCCTGGGCCTCGTTGCCCTGGGGCGGCTGCCGATCGCCCAGTACCCCGATATCACACCCCCCGTCGTCAACGTCTCGGCCACCTACACCGGCGCGAACGCCGTGGCCGTGGAGCAATCGGTCGCGACCCCCGTCGAACAGAAGGTGAACGGCGTCGAGGGCATGATCTACATGAAGTCCACGAACTCGAGCGACGGGCGCATGGGCCTCGACGTTTCGTTCGAAGTGGGCACGAACCTCGACATGGCGAACGTCCTTACCCAGAACCGGGTCTCCGAGGCGCAGGCGTCGCTCCCCGAGGAGGTCAAGCGCCTCGGGGTGACGGTCAAGAAGAAGCTCTCCTTCCCCCTCCTGCTGATCTCCGTCGTGTCGCCGAACGGGACCTACGACGACGAGTTCCTCACCAACTTCTCGACGCTGAACATGATCGACGAGCTTGCCCGCATCCGGGGCGTCGGGCAGGCCGAGGTGATCGGCGGCAGCATCAGCGAGTACGCGATGCGCGTCTGGATCAAGCCCGACCAGCTCGCAAAGCTCAACCTCACCGTCCCGGACATCACGGACGCGATCCAGCAGCAGAACGTGCTCGTTCCGGCGGGCCAGATCGGCGGCGCACCGGCACCGCCAGGGACCGACTTCACCTACACGGTCAAGACCGCCGGACGCTTCGAGACCCCGGAAGAGTTCGGCGCCGTCGTGGTCCGCTCGAACTCCGACGGCTCCCAGGTCCTCCTGCGGGACGTCGCACAGATCGAACTCGGCACCCAGAACTACCTGTTGAAGATGCGGCTCGATGGAAACTCTGCCGCGGTGATCCAGATCTTCCAGCTGCCGGACGCAAACGGGCTCGCCGTCGCGGAAGAAGTCTTCGCCACCTTGGAGCGGTTGTCCGAACGGTTCCCCGACGACGTGGAGTACGTCGTCTCCCTCGATACGACGAAGCCGATCACCGCCGGCATACGCGAGATCGTGATCACCCTCTTCCAGGCCGTCTTCCTGGTCATCCTGGTCGTCTACATCTTCCTCCAGAACGCCCGCGCGACCCTGATCCCCACCTTGACGGTTCCCGTTTCGCTGATCGGAACCCTCGCGGTCTTCCCTTTGCTCGGCTTCTCCATCAACACCCTGTCCCTCCTAGGCCTCGTACTCGCGATCGGAACCGTGGTCGATGACGCCATCGTGGTCGTCGAAGCCGTCACCACGAAGATGCAGGAAGGCATGGCCCCGCGAGAGGCGACCATCGCCTCGATGCGCGAGGTGTCGGGCCCGATCGTCGCCACCTCCCTCGCCCTCATCGCGGTCTTCGTCCCGGTCGCGGCCATGGGCGGGATCACCGGGCGGCTCTACCAGCAGTTCGCGATCACGATCGCGATCTCGGTGGCCATCTCCTCCATCAATGCCTTGACCCTGAGCCCCGCCCTGGCCGCGATGCTGCTGAAGCCCCCGGGCGAGACCAAGAGCATCTTCGACCGCTTCTTCGCCGTCTTCAATCGCGGCCTCGAGTGGTTGACGAATCGCTTCATGGTCCTCGCCGACTTCTTCACGGCCCAAGTCTGGCGAGCGGGCGCACTCCTCGTCGTCATGATATTCGGGGTCGTCACGCTCTTCGGAATCGTCCCCGCCGGCTTCGTCCCCGAAGAAGATCAGGGTTACGTGATGGCGACGGTGTTGCTGCCCGACGCCTCCTCCCTCCAGCGGACGAACGAGACCCTGAAGCAGCTCGAGTCGATCGTCGGCGAGATGAGCGCGGTACAAAATGCAACCTCCGTCGCCGGCTACAGCATGCTCTCCGGGACGATCCAGCCGAACGCCGGATTCATCTTCATCCAACTCCAGGACTGGGACCTCCGACCGGAACCCCAAGACCATGCCCGGGAAGTCGTCCGGAGGCTGAATGCCCAGTTCGCGGCGCGTGTGAAGACGGGTGCAGCCTTCGCGTTCGGGCCTCCGGCCATCCCCGGCCTCGGCACCGGCTCCGGCTTCTCCATGATGCTTCAGGATCGCAGCGGGCAGCCGCCCACGTACCTCGCCGAGCAAGTCGGCCTGTTTGCCCAGGCGGCCAACGCCCGACCCGAGATCCAGGGGGCTTACAGCCTCTACCGCGCCGGGACCCCCCAAGTCTTCATGGACATCGACAACGCCAAGGCCTTGAAGCTCGGCGTCTCGCTGTCGGACGTGAACACCACGATCGGGGCCTTCCTCGGCGGTGCCTACGTGAACGACTTCAACCGCTTCGGCCGTCTCTACAAGGTTTACGTACAGGCCGAGCCGGACTATCGGATGGACGCCAACGCCACCCGGCTCTTCTTCGTTCGCAATGCCGAAGGCGGCATGGTCCCCCTGTCCACCTTGGTGACCTCCAGCCGGGACTCGGGGCCCGAGTACACGAACCGCTTCAACCTCTATCGCACCGCGGAGCTGGCCGGCCAGGCAGCTCCAGGCTTCAGTTCCAGCCAGGCCCTCGGCGCCCTCGAGGAAGTCGCCGCCGAAGTGTTGCCCGGGGACATGTCCTACGGCTGGAGCGCGATGTCGTACCAGGAGAAGGCCGCCGCCGGCAGTGGCGGTGCGGTCTTCGCGATGGCGCTCCTCTTCGTCTTCCTGATTCTCGCCGCCCAGTACGAGAGCTGGTCCCTGCCGCTGTCGGTACTGCTGGGCACCCCGATCGCGGTCTTCGGCGCGATCGGCTCCCTCTGGCTCGCGCGCCTGATCTCCGAGAGCTACGTGAACAACGTGTTCGCCCAGATCGGGCTCGTGATGTTGATCGGGCTCGCCGCCAAGAATGCGATCCTGATCGTGGAGTTCGCCAAGGTCGAGCGGGAGAAGGGCAAGACACCGGTGGAGGCGGCCCTCGAGGCGGCTCGACAGCGATTCCGACCGATCCTGATGACGGCCTTCTCTTTCATCCTCGGCGTCCTGCCCCTGCTCGTCGCATCCGGTGCCGGCGCCGAGGCTCGCAAGGTGATGGGCATGACCGTGTTCGGCGGAATGGTCGTGGCCACGGCCCTCGGTGTTCTCGTGACCCCCGCCCTGTTCGTGATCATCGAACGCTATGTGGCCCGAAGCGAATCCCCGACCCCGCCGCCGTCACCCAGCGCACCCCATTCGGGGGCGCCGGGTAGTCCCCCCTCTGGGGCCGGCGATGCGTAGGCTCCAATGGTTTCCGCTTCCGGCCCTGCTACTCCTCGCCGGCTGTGCGCTCACCCCCGACTATGAACGCCCGGCCCTCGACCTGCCGCCGGACTACATCCGTGAGGGCGCCGCTGGCGAGTCCGTCGCCAACCTTCCCTGGTGGGACCTGTTCGCAGACGACCGGCTGCGCGAGCTGGTCGAGGTCGCCCTGGTCGAGAACAAGGATCTGGGCGCCGCCCTCGCCCGGGTGGCAGAAGCCCAACGACAGGTCACCGTGACCCGCGCCGACCAGTTCCCGTTCATCGACATCATGGGTGGAGCCGGACGCGGAAGGGGAAGCCAGCAGGTCACCCCGGGAACGAGCACCCGAGACAGCTTCGACGTTTCGGCGGGGCTTACCTTCGAAATCGACCTCTGGCGAAAGCTGGCACGTAGCACCGAAGCGGCACGCGCAGATCTCCTCGCAACCGAAGCCGCCTTCCGCAACGTCACGATCACCCTGGTGGCGAACGTGGCAAACACCTACCTCCAGCTCCGCGATCTGGATGCCCGGTTGTCCATCGCCCGCAGGACCGTCGAGGGCCGGCGCGACAGCCTTGCCATCATCGAGGCCCGATTCGAGAAGGGCACCGTCCCCGAGCTCGACGTGAATCAGGCCCAGATCGAACTCGCCATCGCCGAGGTTGCCGCCGCAAGCTTCGAACGCGGAGTCCAACAGACCGAGACCGCCCTGCGGGTCCTCCTCGGCCGTAACCCCGGCCCCATCATTCGCGGGCTCGCGCTCGAGACCCAGGCCCTGCCCGTCGAGGTTCCCGCGGGCCTTCCGTCGGAACTGCTCCAGCGTCGCCCGGACGTGGTGGCGGCCGAAGAGCAGCTGATTGCCGAGACCGCCCGAATCGGTGTCGCCGAGGCACTCCGCTACCCCGCCTTCAGCCTCACCGCCGGTTTTGGAACGGCCAGCGACACCCTTTCCCAGATCGACTTCAACGAGGCAAAGGCCTGGAGCCTGGCGAGCGCGGTCCTCGCGCCAATCTTCAACAGTGGAAAACTCAAGGCCCAGGCCAACGCCCAGCGCTCCCGCGCAGAGCAGGCGATGCGGGCCTACGAGGGCACCCTGCTCCAGGCGCTGCGAGAGGTCGAGGATTCCCTCGTCGCCGTCCGGACCCTCAGGGAAGAACACCAGGCTCGGACGCGTCAGGTCGTCGCTGCGCGCAATGCCGCCCGGCTCTCCCGGGCGCGCTACGACGGTGGCGTGGTCGACTATCTGGAAGTGCTCGAATCCGAGCGAAGCCTGTTCAACGCTGAGCTCGAAGAGTCGCGAACCCTCGGCGAGTCGCTGACTGCGGTCGTCACCCTCTACAAGGCCCTCGGCGGAGGCTGGAACCCCTAGGCCGGATCGCCCGTTGGGGCTCCCGCAGGGGTCTGACAGGACGCCCCTACCCGGCGTGGCTCCGATAACGCAGCTTGAATGCCCTATCTGTGTTCGGCTTCCCGTCTGTGCGACCCTTTCGTCATTCTCGAGTTCGCCGGCGCGCCTTTGGCGAGGCCGGCGGGGAGGACCGGTCATGGCGTTCGAAAACAGGCTTCGACCGTTGGTGGCGCGGCGCGCCATGAAGAAGCTGCGAGAAGACCCCGACGACACCGCCCAGGCCATCCGGGTGATCGGAGCGCTGTCTGGCAACTCGGGCAGGCGTGTGTTCGAGCGGTTCAGCCGTTCACCGCGGGGTCGGGAGATCCTGCGCGAGAAACGCGACTTGTTCTCGCTCCTGAACGACGTCACGCGCTTGAAGTCGATGCCGCCCGGCTCGCTGGGTGCGGCGATTGCCGACTGGTATGAGCTCGAGGAGCTCAGCGCGCAGGGTCTGGCCGACGCAAGCGAGGTCGCCTTCAGCCAAGGCGGGCCGGCGCGGGCTGCGCCGAACAGCGACGAAGAGCTGTTCTCGAAGCGGCTCCTCGACCTCCACGACGTGTTCCACGTGCTGACGGGCTACGGTCGCGATCTGCTGGGCGAGTCGGCTGTTCTCGCATTCACCATCCCGCAGACGCGCAATCTGGGGATCGTCTACCTGGTTCTCGATGCGCTGCGCGAGACCGGCTGGAGCTCCGACGGAGGCAAGCTGATTCGCGCGGCCTTCGAACGAGGACGCCGTTGCGAGTGGCTGGTCGACCAGGACTGGGAGACGTTGCTCGAGCAGCCGATCGACGAAGTCCGCGAAAAGCTGGGCGTCGGTCGGCCGCCCGTATACGTGCAGGAGCGCTCGGCCGGCGCTCCGGTGCTGACGACCTGATGGCGAGCGGCGAGAACAAGCAGTTCCAGCTCCGGGGCGTCAACCACCTGGCCCTGGTCTGCAAGGACATGGCTCGGACGGTGGACTTCTACACCAACGTGCTCGGCATGCCGCTCACCAAGACGATCGAGCTCCCGAGGGCGACGGGCCAGCACTTCTTCTTCGACATTGGCAACGGGGATTCGCTGGCCTTCTTCTGGTTTCCGGATGCCCCCGAGGCCGCTCCGGGTGTTGCCGCGCCCGATCCGCAGGCGTATCGCCGCTCGCTGGTCTCGGCGCACGGATCGATGAACCACGTTGCCTTCGACGTTCCCGCCGAGCGGATCGAGGAGTACCGCGAGAAGCTGATCGCCAAGGGCATCGAGGTAACCGAGGTCATCAACCACGACAACTCACCCCGGCAGGTGAGTCGCGAGATGAACGACGACGTGTTCATCCGCTCGATCTACTTCTTCGATCCCGATGGCATCCTGCTCGAGTTCGCGGCCTGGACCCAGGAGCTCGGGCCCGACGGTGCGCGCCATGCGCCTGCGACCGAGCAGGACCGCGATCGCTACCTCGCGAAGTAGTCGCGTCGTGGTTCATGAATCTCGGCTGCCCCTTCCCGGGGAAGGCGCGGTTCTGACAACTTCCGAGGGGAGTTGCACCTGGCAATCCTGGATCTGGGCGCGATCGGGTGGCTAGACGAGAGAGGCGCGAAAGCGCCGGGCTTTGATCCGCCCCTGGTTGAGACCCTTGACCGCGGCACGACTGACGCGCCGGGAGACCGCGACGTAGGACAGACGGTCGTGGATCTCGATCTTCCCGATGTCCTTGGCGTCGAGCCCACCCGCCTCGCCGGTCAACGCCCCGAGGATGTCGCCCGGGCGCACCTTGTCCTTGCGACCCCCAGAGATCAGGATCGTCTCCATGGTCGAGGGCTGCCCGACCCGCTTCGCGAGGGCGTCGAAATCGGTTCCGCCGCGGAAGATGCTCGGCACCCGTTCGATCGGCGCGCCGGTGAGGCCCTCGATGGCTTCGAGCTTCCACAGTTCGCGTTCGGTCAGCAGCGATACCGCGAGCCCGCTCTTTCCGGCTCGGCCGGTGCGGCCGATCCGATGGACGTAGATCTCGGCCTGTCCGGGCATCTCGTAGTTGATGACCAGGTCGAGGCCTTCGACGTCGATCCCCCGCCCGGCGACATCGGTGGCGATCAGGATGCGGACGCTCTGGTTGCGGAAGCGCGCGAGGATCTGATCGCGATCGAACTGTTCCAGGTCGCCGTGCAGGCAGCCGACGCTCGCGCCTTCGGCCGACAAGGCGCGTTCGAGGGTCGCCACCGTCGCCTTGAAGTTGCAGAAGACGAGGGCGGAGTCGTGGGGATGTTCATTGAGCACCCAGTTCAACGCGTCCTGCTTCTGGTCAGGAGCCGCAACCAGGGCCCGCTGGGTGATCTCTGGAGCCGCGCGCTCGCGCTCCGCGATCGTCACGCGCACGGCCTTGCGTTGGTGGGCGCCGCTCATCGTCTCGATCGACGGCGGGAAGGTCGCCGAGAAGAAGACCGTCTGCCGGCGCGCCGGGAGCTCGGAAAGGATCGTCTCCATGTCGGCCTGGAAGCCCATGTCGAGCATTCGATCCGCTTCGTCGAGCACGACCGTCGCGACCGACCGGGTGTCGAGACTTCCGCGATTCAGGTGGTCGAGGAGGCGCCCCGGGGTGCCGACCGCCACATGGACTCCGCGCTGCAGCGCCTTCGTCTGCGGGCGGATCGGCTCGCCACCGGCCAGGGCCAGGACCTGCAAGCCCGGATGCCGGCGCCCGAGCTTGCGGATCTCCCGCGCCACCTGGGCCGACAATTCGCGGGTCGGGCAGACCACCAGCGCCTGGAGTTCCTTCCGTTCCAACGCCAGCTTCTCGAGGATCGGCAGCCCGAAAGCCGCGGTCTTGCCGCTGCCGGTCTTCGACTGGCCGATCAGATCCTTGCCGGCGAGCAAGGTCGGGATGCTCTTCGCCTGGATCGGGGTCGGCGTCTCATGGCCTAGTTCGGCCAGGACGGCGAGGAGTGAGGGCGACAGGCCCAGAGATGAGAATTCGGAAGCCACGGCCCAACCCTAACAGCCTTGTTTGCGGCTCTCCGCAGGGGTTTGACACAACGCGCCAACTCGGATCGGGCCCAAGAACGCAGCTTGCATGCCCGATCCGCGAGGATCGGCCGCGAATCGAGAGCCCGCCCACCAGCGCGCAATCGGGATTCGAAACCCGCTCCCAGCCGAATCTTTTCGTAGCTCAAGTCCCCGTGCCGGCTACCGAATAGCCGAGGTGTAGGGCCGTGTATCGAGCCCTGCCTCGCGAGCTACGAGACGGTGGGCACGAGCGCATGTCGAGCGATACGAAGACCATTCGATCCCGGGTCCTGGACCTCGCCCGCAAGGACGAGCGCAAGGGAAACTGGAAGGGCGCCCTGCGCCGTTACCGGCGGCTGACCGGCCTCGAGCCGAGCGAGCCCTCGCTCCACATCAAGCTCGGCGACGTCTGCAAGCGCCTCGGTCAGGAGAAGGAGGCTGCCGACGCCTTCTTCCGGGCGGGCCTGCTCTTCACCAAGGCGTCCTTCGACGAAAAGGCCGCGGCGCTCTGCAAGCGAGCCCTCGAGATCGAGCCGGGTCGCGCGGACTTTCGCGATGCGTTGATCGAAGCCTACCGGCGGCTCGACCGGGTCCCGGAAGCGATCCTCACCCTGGAGCAGGCATCGGAGCTCGCGGACGAGCAGGGTGACGTGCAGGAGGCGTTGAACCTGCGGCGCCGGATCGCCGAGCTCGATCCGCTCGCCGTGGACACCCGCCTGCGCCTGGCCCACGACCTCGAGCGCATCGAGAACCCCGGTGAAGCACTCCACGAATACGCCGCGAGCATGCTGGAGCTCCTGCGTCAGCGGGACTTCGAGCGAGCGCTCGGCGTCTTCACTGCCATCAACGCGCTCCGCCCCGAGCCCGTGCCCGAGCCGGAGGAGAGTGAGCCCGCAGCGGATTCGGTGGACCGGCTCGTCGCGCACGCCGAGCAGTCGCAGGCCCACTCCGACGAGCTGAGAAACCTCTACCAACGGGTGGCATTGCTCTATCACCGGGAGCGCGGGCTCCCGTGAGCGTCGTGCCCGGCAACACGACGGCTCGGTCTCGCACGGGAAGCCTCGCCGAGCACCCGTTCGAGCGGCTTCTCTTCGACGCCTTCCTCGCCGAGCGGACCTGTGCACTGGTGCTTCGCAAGCGCCAGATCAAGAAGACCATCTTGATCGATCGCGGTTCCCCTGCGGAGTGCATCTCCACCCTCGGGCACGAGACGCTCGGCCAGTTCCTGCTGGGCCGCGAGCGCATCAGCGGCGCCGAGTTCAAGGATTGCCTCTCCGAGGCGGCGTCTCGCCAGGTGCGGATCGGCGAGATCCTGCTCGAGCGGAGCCTGCTCCAGCCCGACGAGCTCGCCGATGCTCTCCGGCAGAACCTCGCCTACAAGCTTCTCGAGTGCTTCACCTGGACCGACGGCGAGTTCAAGATCGAGCCCTGGCTGCCCGAGCCCGGCGACGCGCCGGTCGTCGATTCGGCCCGTGTGGTGTTCGCGGGGATCAGCAAGTTCGTGCCGCCCGATCGTGTGGCCGCCGCCCTGGGCCCGCTGCTCGAGCGGCCGCTGGCGGCGAGCGCGCAGAGCCGGATCGCTCTGGGCGACCTGCGTCTATCGCCGACCCAAGAGCAGCTGCTGCGGAAGCTGCGCCAGCCGACCGACCCTCACACCCTCTTTCACGATGGGGACACGCCGCGCGACGAGCTCGCCCGGATGCTCTACGCCTGCTCGCTGATGGGCCTGGTGGCGCCCGTGGACTCCGGGCTGGCCGCGCTGGTCGAGCCTCCCCGACGCGAGGCCGTCCTGGAAGAGGACGACGAGGAGATGATCGCAATCGAGATCGACACCTCGGCACTCGACGAGTCCGAGCCCTGGTCCCTTCGCGACGAGATCGCCGCCGAGTACCGTGACCACCAGGGCAAGAGCCCGCGCGATCTCTTCGATCTGCCCGCCGGCGCTTCGGCGGATTCCATCCGTGCCCGGTACCTGGAGTTATGTGGACGCTACGCGCCGGCCCAGTTCCAGCACTCCGCGCTGGCCCCCGCGGCCGAGATGGCAGCCGAGCTCTTGCACGTGGCGACCTCGGCCTACGAAGAACTGAGCGGCCGCCGCACCGAGCCCCAGACCGAGGTCGACCCGCGCGCCCGAACCACACCGGCCGAGCCGCCCAAGCCGGTCGAGATTTCGCCCGACCCGCGGCGCATGGCCGGAGAGTACGCGCGCCAGGCGCGCGAGCGGATGGCCAGCGGGAACTTCGCCGCCGCCACGGGGCTCCTGACCCTGGCGTTGCGGTCGGACCCCGCCAACCGAACGGGCCGCGTCGAGCTCGCATACGCACGATTCCGGGAGTTCCCCGACCGTGCCGCGGAATCACTCCAGGAACTCGAGGGCCTGCTCCAGGCCGCCCCCAAGAATGCCCTCGCCCACCTCTACTCTGCCGAAGTGAGCCACGCCGTCGAAGACTTCGACCGCGCCAGCGAACACTTCCGCGCCGGCTGCGCGCTCTGGGAGAGCGAGCGAGCCTAGACCCCCGGCGGCACGTCGAACGCCTGGGTCGAAGCGTTGGTCGCTTCCGGCGCCCTCTTGCAGCTCCTCCATGACCTGATCGAGGCTGAAAGGCCGGCTCTTCTGCGACCACGTGGGTGGGGAGAAGAAAGGCGCACCCTATTTCTTGAAATTCTGCCACCGAGTGGACAGAATCGCCCCGGGAGCGGCGAAATCGATCTGCCTCTTCCGTTCCGGTTGGCCGGGAGCTGAAGGGTTGGGTTTGGGCGTGAGCACCGAGATCTCCATTGTGATTCCGACGCGCAACGAGGAGCGCGTTATCGAAGAGACCTTGCGCCAGTTTCAGACCCTCAAACAGCGCCATGGCCTCGAGGTCATCGTCTCCGACGGCGGAAGCGACGACGCGACCGTCGCCATCGCCCGGCGCTACGCAGACAAGCTCGTGGCGCAGCCGAGACAGAAGACGATTGCCGTGGGCAGGAATGCGGGTGCCCTCGCGGCCACGGGAGACCTTCTCTTCCACACGGATGCCGACGTGCGCTTCCGCACCCCGAGAACTTCTTCCGAAAGATCCTGGCTGCCTTTGCAGACGAATCGGTGGTGGCCGTCACCTGCGGGCTTCGGATCTACAAGGAGGAGGAGCTGCTGCGCGACCGCTTCTGGCATTGGTGGATGAACAACGCGGTCCGATGGGCCATCCCTTTCGGGGCGCGAAAGGGCAAGGGCGAGTGTCAGATCGTTCGCAGGTCGGCCTTCGAGGAGATCGGCGGCTACGAGGAATGGATCGTCGCAGGTGAAGACTGCAACCTCTTCGAGCGATTGGCCCGCATTGGCACCGTGCGATACCTGAGCGACCTCGAGATCGAACACTCGCCGCGGCGCTTCCGCAAGATCGGCTATTGCCGACTCATCTTCCTGATCTATCTGCGCGAGTCCCTCTCGCTCCTGCTTCGCAAGCGATCCCACCTGGACGAATGGCATCCCATTCGTTGAGCCTTGTTGCGCTGGCACCTGGACGCCGCCGGCGCCTGTCGTAGCTGCGGCCAGCGCCGTGCTGGCGTCTTCGAGGAGAAGCCCGGCGACTGGGGCTCGCGCCGCATACCGGTGCGCATCGCGCCGACGCCGCCCCCAGCCTGATCCGGATTCCCCGTGATTCGTGCTGCTGGAGAGGGATCGATCAGCCGACCCCGATCGCCTTTGGCTCGTCGTCGTCGGTTTCTTCGCGGTGGATCGGAAGCAGCAGGTCCTCGAGGAAGAACGCCGAGAGCTCGGCGCGTCCGGCGAGACCCGACTTGCGGTAGACCGCGACGGCGTGCTGGCGAACGGTGCGCTCGCTGCGATCGAGGACCTGCGCCGCCTCCTTGTGGCCCAGCCCCTTCAGCAGGAGCAGGGCCACCTGCCGCTCGGCTGGGCTCAGCAACCAGCGCTCGAACTGGGCGTCGATCTCCACGCCGAGCCCGCGCAGGAGCTGGGTCGCCTTCGCCTTCCAGCGGTCGCGCTCTGCTTCGTTGGCCACCAGCCGATCGGTGGCTCGCAACAGGCTGCGCTGGGCGCCGAGCCAGCTCGACCACAGATAAAGGATGGTGCTGATCGACAGCACGACGAAGCCCGACTCGACCAGGACGTGGGCCGAGAGCCAGGTCTCGGGGCGGTCGAGCACCAGGTCCACGACCCCCCAGACCGCGATGGCGAGCAGCAGCGCGCTGAGGCCGATCCGAACCCCGTGGGGTACGTCGTCTGTCGGAGTCGTCATCGCATCCCCCTCCCTGGGGCGGGCAAGTCGTTTGTCGGATCGACCGCCGGGGGTCGCTGTCGAACATTAGCCCTCGTGAAAGACACGCATGCGTTCGTCGGGGGAGTCCTCGCGAATGGCTTGCAGGAGGGCCGAGACAATGATTCCCAATCCGCTTCATCCCGCGATCGTCCATTTCCCGATCGTCTTGGCCGTAATGGTTCCCCCCCTGGCCGTTGCGGCGTTCTGGGCCATCCAGACCGGCCGCCTGCCGGGTCGCGCGTGGCTCGGAATCCTGGTGCTGCAGGTCGCCCTGGTCGGGACCGCCTGGTTCGCCGCGGAGACCGGGGAGCACGAGGAGGATGCCGTCGAACGGGTCGTGGCCGAGCGCCATATCGAGGGCCACGAGGAGGCGGCCGAACGATTCCTCGCCCTGGCGGCCTTGGTGCTGCCCTTGGCCGCTGCCGGAATGCTGCGCGGGCGGACGGGCGCGATCAATCGTGGTCTGACCCTCGCGCTCTCGTTGGCCGTGCTGGGGGCCGGCGCCGCCGTGGGCCATGGCGGTGGCGAACTCGTCTACCGACACGGCGCTGCCCAGGCCTATCTGCAGCAGGAACCCGGCGAGGCCGCTCGCTCGCTCGCCCGCCTCGACCACGACGACGCCTACGAAGACGACGACGATTGAGCATCGGTCGCAGCTCGGCGGGTTGGCGCGACCACCCGTTGGGGCCCCCGCAGCGCTCTGTCATAACGCGCCTACTCGGGCGGGCTGGGCGCAAGAACGCAGCTTGAACTTCCTATCTGCAGGCGTACGGTTCCGCGGTCGTCCCCTCGAAGGCCATGGGTGCGTCCTTCAGGAGCGCTCGGCGGCGTCGGCCCGCAGCGGTGCACCGAGCTTCCGGAAGAGCGCCGCCGCCTCGTCGAGGTCGCGGCGCCGCGCAGCCCCATCGCCCAGCAGCCCCGCCAGCTCTGCCCGCTCGACCAGCGCGAAAGGCTCGTAGGCGCCCCAGCCCCGCTCCCGCGCAGCCTCGATGATCCGTTCGCAGGCGTCCTCGATCTCCTCGCGGGCGGACGCTCCGTAAAGGATGCGGTGCGCCTCGCTCCAGCGAAGCAGCGCCATGGGGCTGTCATTCTTGAGAGCGGGGATTCGCTCGTAGGCTCCTCGTATCTCATCGAGCAGGGTGCATGCGCGGTCGCGTTCGCCAAGCTCGGCGTGGGCGCGCACCGCGAGCAGCTGGAAGCCCAGATGGAGCGAGACGATCCGGGCCGTGTCGGCTCCGGCCTCCTCCGTGGCCTTCGAAGCGCCCGCCCAGTCTCCGAGCTCCGCGAGCGCCCAGGCGAGCCCCGAGAGCATCATCCCGGCGCTCAGACCGCTCGGACCCTCGTCCTGCTCTGCCACGAGGCGATCCCGGATCGCGACGAGCTCTTCGCGGTCCCCGCGAAGCCACGCGACTTCGAGCCGAGTGGAGCGGGCCGTCCCCAGGCTGAACACGTCGTCCGTGAAGAGCGACACGGCTTCCGCCCGATCCAGAACCGGCGAGGCTTCTTCGAGCTGGCCCGCCTCGACGAGGGCGCCACCCAGCTGCCCGAGGAGGAACGCGTAGGTCCCGAAGCCGGTCACGGCTCCCGACCGGGGGAGGTCGCGCTCGCAGAACTCGATGCCGCGCCGGCTCCATTCGATCGTTCGGTTGTTGTCCCCTGCCAGCATCCAGGCCCAGCCAACACGCTGAAGCAGTGCCGCCTCCATGGCGAAGTCGCCGCGCCGTTGCGCCAGCTCCAGCGCTTCCTCGAGGAGTTCCACCTGGGCGCGGTGCTCTCCCCGAAAGCCGCGCAGGCCGGCGACACCGGAGAGCAGCGAAGCACGGATCGCCTCGTCGCCGAGCTGCTCGGCCAGGGCGATCCCTTCCTCGTAGGCGAGCTCCCAATCGGAGTCGGCGCTGTCGTCGCCGCCGCTGAGAATGGTGCCATAGAGGATCTGCGTGCAGGCTTCGACCCGGGCGGCCACGGTCTCCTCGCTCGGCTCGATCTCGCCCAGCCGTTCCCGCACGCGCTTCCAGTGCAGCAGGCTCGTCGAGACGTTTCGGGAGCCCTGGGCGAGCGCCGCACGCCGATGCCAATGGATGGCCGGCTCCGCGGCGTCGGCGAGATCCCAGTGGTGGGCGATGAGGGAAGCGTGCTCGTCGAGCGATTCGGCGTGGAGATCCTCGAAGGCACGCGCCACGAGTGCGTGGGTCTCGGCGCGGCGCGCGGCGAGCTGAGAGCCGTAGGCCACCTCGTGGGTGAGCGGATGACGAAAGGCGTACTCGGCCACGGGGTAGAGGGACTGCTGGAGGAGCAGCCCGGCCTCGTCGAGCTGGGCGAGGGCCGCGTCCAGATCCTCACCGTCGAGGTCCGTGACCGCGCGCAGGATCGGCTCGCTCACTTCGCGCCCGGCCACGGCGGCAGCCCTCAGCAGTCGCTTCTCGTCTTCGCCGAGCCGATCGATGCGCGCGGCGAGAATGGCCTGCACCGTCGGCGGGAGCTCGAGGGTGTCGATGGTGCGCGCCGCACGGTAGGCACCGGGCTCGCCGTCCAGCCCGCCCGAGTCGGCCAACATGCGCACGAGCTCTTCGGTGAAGAAAGGGTTCCCCCCGGCGCGCTCCACCAGGCGCTCGGATAGCTCCCGGACCGACGGATCCTCGCCCAGCAGCTCGCCGGCGAGCACCAAAGCCTCAGCGCGGCCCAGGGGCGAGAGGGCGATCTGCTGATAGTCGGGGCGGACCTTCCAGGGCGGATCGTATTCGGGCCGTTGGTTGCCCAGAACGAAGGTTCTCGTATGACCGACGATGGAGATCAGCTGGGCGACGAAGGCCTCGCTCTCGGAATCGATCCAGTGCAGATCGTCGAACAGCAGGATCGCCGGGCTCTCGACGCTGCGCGCCTCGATCAGCCTTCGCACGAAGTCCTGCACGCGGCGTCGACGGACCTCGGCATCCATGGGGGGCAGCGGGCGATCGGGGTCCGGGACGCCGAGGAAGTCGCAGGCGAGCGGGATGTCCTCGCGAAGCGCATCGTCGAGCAGCACGAGGCTGCCGGCGATCTTCTGGCGCGCGCTGGCCGCGTCGTCGGCCTCGTCGATGCCGAAGAAGCCGCGCGTCATCTGGAGGACGGGCAGCAGAGGGACCGCGCGGCCGTGAGACGGACAGTGGGCTTCCAGGACGGGGATGCCGCGAGCTCTGCAACGTTCCACGAACTCGAGGCACAGCCGGCTCTTCCCGACGCCGGCCTCGCCGACGATGCTCGCGACCTGGCCTTCTCCCTGGACGGAACGGGAGAGCGCAGCCTCGAGCATCTCGAGCTCGGGCTCGCGGCCGACGAAGCTGGAGAAGCCACGCGCGCGGGATAGCGCCAAGCGGGTTCGCACGGCTCCGACGTCTTCGAGCCGATGCACGCGAACCGGATCGGGCAGGCCCTTGACGTTGAACTCCCCGAGGTCCGCGAACTCGAAGTAGCCCTCGGCCAGCCGCGCCGTTTCGTCGGTCAGGTAGGCCGTCCCCGGCTCAGCCAGCTGCTCCATCCGTTGGGCGAGCGTTGCCGAGAGGCCCTGCGCCGTATAGTCCATGCGCAGGTCGTCGCCGATCTTCCCCACCACGACTTCGCCCGAGTGGATGCCTATGCGCACGGAGAAGCTCTGGCCCTGCTCGCGCCGGATCCGATCGGCATAGTCGCGCAGCGGCTCGCGCAGCCAGCGCGCGGCGAAGCAGGCACGCTGGGCGTGATCTTCGTGGGCCAGGGGTGCTCCGAAGAGCGCCATGATCCCATCGCCCGTGTACTGGTTGACGGTGCCCTCGAAGCGGTGGATGCCCTCGGACAGGATGCGAAAGAAGCCATCCAGCACCTGGTGCCAGGCTTCGGGATCGAGCGCCCCGGCCAGCTCGGTGCTGCCCTTCACGTCGGCAAAGAAGATCGTGACCTGCTTGCGCTCGCCCTCGAGTGCTGTGCGCGAGCGCAGGATGCGCTCGGCCAGATGTCGGGGCGTATAGTCGCGCGGCTCGGCGGGCGGCGGCGCTTCGGCCGCTGCGCCGACCGGTCGCCCGCAGCCGTTGCAGAAGCTCGCGTCGGCATCGTTGGCCCGGCCGCAGGCCGAGCAGGATCGTTGCTGGGGAGCCCCGCAGCCAGAGCAGAACCGAGCATCGTCCGGGTTGTCGTGTCCGCAGCCCTGGCACGGCATGGCCACACAGTATTGCACGAAGGCCGGCCGTCAGACGGGCCTTCGTTCGCGGCGCTAGCTCGCGTGATCCGACTTCGCGGGACAGTTCGAGGCCACGGGCCGCACGGATTCCTACGGCCGAGGCGCGCCGCAGGCTCCCAGCAGGGGCTTGTCACAACGCGCCTACTCGGATTGGGCCCAAGAACGCAGCTTGAATGCCCTATCTGCTCTGCGACCCGAGACTCTGTTCGGGGGATGCGAGCTGGATCGCCGGAGGCTGGATTCGGGCGCGATGCCCTTCGGCTCAGGCCACCTCGATGTCGATGATGCGGCCGAGGTGGAGGAAGGCGAGGCGCATCCGGATCGCATCGGTGGCGAGGCCGGTCTGGGCGGCGACGACCCGGCCGTAGTGCTCGAGCTGCGGGCGGTAGTAGGCGACCCGCTCGGGGAGTTCGTCTTCGGTCAAGATGTCGGTCTTGTAATCGAGGACATCGGCCCAGATGACGCTCTCGTCGCGATGTGCCAGAACGAGGCGGTCGATGAAGCCGGTCCAGTGTTGTTCCTCGCCGGATTCGTCGGAGAGGATGATCGAGAACGCGTGCTCGTTTCGAACGTCGAGGGCCACATCCTCGGGAGCGCCACAGGAGGTGCGAGAAAGGGCGAGCTTCACGGGTTCGGCTTGCAGGCTTTCACGCAGCTGACCCAGCGCGAGCCGTCGGGCGTCGAGGTCCGGTTCGATCTCCGAACCGGAGGCAAGGGCGGATTCATCGTCGAGGGCGAAGTCTTCGACCCACTCCAGGCTCTCGAGCCAGTGATGCACCAGGCTCCCTCGCCTCGCCCCGGCCCGGCTCGCGAACAACGACTCGGCCCGGACGCGGCGCCCGCCCTCCTCGGCGGAGGGGCTGCGTCGCGGGAGCCTGCGTGCGCGCGTGCTCTGGGCGAGCTCGAGTGAGGTCACGACGAGCTCCTGGGCACCATCTCGATCCGGTTCCTCGACAAGACCCGCCGCCCAACCGTCGGCCGCCGCGTTCTCCGGATGGCTCCAGATCACACCCTCGGCGTCGGGCGCCCGAAGCTCGTCGGCCGGCAGCGCCGCGCGGACGAAGTCGGCCACGGTCGGGACCTTCACCACGTGCTTCGGATCCTCCCAGGGCACGATCAGCTCGAGTCGACGCGCCGCGCGGGTCATCCCGACGTAGAGGTTGCAGAGCCCATCCTCGAACATGCGCGCCGTCGTCTCGTCGTAGATCTCCCGGAGTGCTGGGTCCGCGATCAGCAGATTCTTCGACGGGGAGATGGACACGGTTTCGATCAACCCATCGGGCCGGGGGCGATCGATCAGCAGACCCGATCGTTGACCGACGAACTTCTTGTGCAGCTCCGGAAGCAGGACGGCGTCGAACTCGAGGCCCTTGGACGCATGCACCGTCATGACCCGGACTCGAGCCCCCCCCGGCACCTCGACGCGCTCGCTGCGAACGTGATCGACGAAGTCCGAGGCCCGCAAACCCGCGTCGCCCTCGAAGGGGAAGGCGAAGGCCAGCTCCACGAGCTGGGAGAAACGCGCCTCGTCCCAGGCAGAGGTGCTGGGGTCGGCAGAGACGCGCTCGGCAAAGTCTGCACAGACCGGCCCGAGCCCCTCGGTGACGAGGCGTCGCCGGATCCCCCGCGCGACCTCGCGGCGCTTCTCGTCGGAGGCACCCTTTGGCAGGCCGACGTAGCCCCCGAAGGGGGATGTCGCGATATGAAACGCTGCGGCGCTATCCCCCGGGTGGTCCGCGAGGTGCAGCAGGGAAAGAAGGCCCAGGACGGCCTCGGAATCGGTCAGCTCATTGCCACCTTCGCCGCTCGCGTCGACGCCGCGCCGTCGCAGGCGGTGGATCAGGTTGGCGATGTGCTTCCGCTCGCGCAGGAGGATGCCGACGGTGGCGTGCGGGGCCTCCGCTGCGATGGCGGCGGCACGATCGACCGCCCGCTCGATGCGCGGGAGGTCGGCGCTCTCCCCCTCGGCGGGCTCTCGTGCTTCGATCACGAAGGTCGCCCCGGGGAGATTCTTGGCGGCGACGTGGGGATGGAATCTGTCCTGCCACCGGCGAGCACCCGGTGCATACGAATCGACGTCGTCGTGCGCCAGAGCCGGATTGTCCGCCAGGCCTCCAAACACATGATTCACCGTCTCGAGCACGATCCGCGAGGAGCGGTAGCTCTTGTCGATCGCCTCGGGCACGAGCCCTGGTAGCAGGGTGTCGAGCTCCTGGAGCAGCCGTGGCTCAGCCTGGCGGAATCCATAGATCGACTGCTTGACGTCGCCGACGCAGAAGAACGAGCGCTCGCCCGTTCCATCGGCGGCGATCTCGCTCGCCATCTTCTCGAGGATGCGCCACTGGATGGGCGAGGTGTCCTGGAACTCATCGAGCAGCAGGTGATCGACCTGGCTATCGAGCCGGAACCAAAGATCGAGCTCGCGCGCCTCGATGGGAGACTCCGCCCCGCCCCGGGGTGCGAGGGCGAGGGGAAGATCGTCGAAGCCGTAGGCACCGGTCTGTCGCTTGCGTTCGCCGTAGGCGGCCTCGAAGCGTTCGAGCAAGGCGTGAGTGGCCTGGTTGCGGGCTCGCAACGTTGTGAGGAACTCGAAGGCAGCGCAACGAGCGATCGGCGCGATCGCGTCGGCGAGGCTCGCGGGCATCGGCTTGTTGTAGTACGCGCGCCCCTCGGTCAGGAAGACCTTGACGAGCCCCGATCCGAGGAGGGCCGTCCAATTCTTCTCTGCCGTGAGTTCGATCAGCTTCGTGACCGCCTTGGCCCAGCGGCTGTCCGGGGCTCCCTTGCCCGTGACCGGAACCTCGGCGGCGGCCACGGCCTCGAGGGTCGACTCGACCGCGGCATCCGACGGGCGCGCGCCCGGGTCGATGCCGTCCCACGCACCCTGGGCGCTCTCGAGGAACACGGGGCGCATCTGGCTGGCGTGCTCGAGCATCCGGCCATGGACGCCACGCCCCACGCCGCCGGAGTCGAGTTCGCGCAGCAGCCGAACCGCTTCCTCCGCCGGGGCGGTGGAGAGCACGTCTTGCATCGCCTCGGACTGGAGCGCCTCGCCGTCCCGGGTGCTCGCGATGCGCCAGTTCGGAGGCAGCTCGAGATCGAGAGCGAACAGGCGGACGAGATGCACGAAGAAGGAGTCGATCGTGCGGACCTGGAACGTGTCCAGGCTCCGGACGAGCTTCGAAAGGAGCCCGCGACAATCGGCGGCGCTGAGCCCCGGCGCCTCGATCGCGTCAGCCAGCGCCTCCCGAGGCTTCGCGCTCTCCACGGCTTCGACCAACCGCAGCAGCACACGGTCGAGGATCTCCCCGGCAGCCTTGCGGGTGAAGGTCGTCGCGAGGATCCGCTCGGGTTCCACTCCCGCGAAGAGCAATCGGAGGAACTGGTTCGTGAGCTGGTAGGTCTTTCCCGTGCCCGCCGAGGCCAGGATGAGCTTGTGGGTTGGGGCGCTCATTCCTCCACCTCCGCTTCCGACGCCATGACGCCGAGCCCGGCGATGGCCTGGAAGATCGGATCCCGGGGCGCGAAGCTTTCCGCATCGAAGAACTCCCCGGCACGAATGCGGCGCACGACATCGCGGGCGGTCTCGAGCGCGCTCCCGAGTGCATCACCGAACGGTTCGGGATCTTTCTGGGTGCCGCCCCACCGGTCGGGACTCTTGAAGCCAAGCTTCTCGATGTCGCGGGGGAGGGTGATGTAACCCAGTTCCGTGGGCTCGGCCTCGCCGAGCAGCCCCTCGGCCAGCACGCAGTAGAGCGGTAGCTGGAGATCGCGCCACTCCCCGGCGGCGGAGCGATGAGCCGCGCGGGGGTCGCCGACGTTCTCGCCGGTCTTGTAATCCCAGATGGCCCACTCATTCCGCTCCGGGTGATGGTCGATGCGGTCGATTCGCCCGCGAAGCCGGATCGGTACGTCATCCACCTGGAAGTCGACGTGGCCCGGCTCCGGGGCCCACTCGCTCTCGCGGATCTCCCAGCCCGTCGTGCGGCGCGCGGCCTGTACCCCGGCGAACACCGTCAAGCGGCGTTCCAGCTGCTGGAGTTGCAGCCGGACCGCGGGCAGGGGGCGATCCCCGAAGCGCAGCCCCGCGATCGCGTGGAGCCGATCCAGCAAGAACTGGCGGATGCGATCTTCGTCTACCTCGTCGCGTGCTTGCGCGTCTTCCCCGAAATCGGCCAGGACCCGGTGCGCGAGGCTGCCGAAGGCCGAGCCGTCGAGCTCGCGGGCGCGGTCGTCGAGGGTCTCCAGCCCCGCGATCCGCTCGAGGTAGAACTGATAGGGCGATGCGAGAAAGCGTGAAAACGCCGTGACCGAGATTGCCTCGATCTGCGGCTCGTCGTCGAGGCGCGGGAGAGGCCGCTCGGCCGCAATCCCAGCCCCGGTCGGCAACCGGGGCACGGGCTGCCGGGCTGCGTCGACGAAGCGCTTGACCCGCGGGACGGCCTCGGCCTCGTCGCAGTGGAAGATGATCCGGCTCGGCCGCTGCGGGTCGCCCGCAACGTTGCGCCGCCCCGTCACGAAGGCCACCTGCTCACGCGATTGCAGCAGCAGCTCGGTGGCATAGAGATCCCGCGCCAACCGCTTCTCGTTGTCGACGATCCCGAGACTCTGGCGCAGACGATTCGGCAGATAGGAGTCCCCGCGCACCGACTCGGGAACCCGGCCATCTTCGAAACCCGTGACGACCAGCGCCGCCGCGTCATCGAGGGCGAGCTCCAGCCAACCCAGCATCTCGATCGTCGGTTCGTTGGCTCGGGCGGCGGCGGGGGCGACCTCGTCGTTCGCCACCATCCGGCACAAGAGCGACAAGGTCGCCGCCACGCTGCCCGACGGGGCGAACGCCGCGGGCAGAGCCTCGAGCTCGCCAAGGGCCTCGCCGAACCGGGCCAGGCTCGCAATCAGGATCCGATCCGACTCTTCCGCCGGGTCGAGTTCACGACCGCCATGGATCCGTTGCAGCAAGGCTCTCACCGCCGGTGTGACCGCGGCGGCGGGAAGATCGCCTCCGTCGAGGAGCGCGCCGAGCAGATCGCGGACGGCCCCCCACAGACGCCCCATCTCGGCCGCAAGGCGCGGATCGCCGCGCTCGTCCGGATCCGCCAGCCAGACTCCATCGACTCGGGAGGGCAGGTGGGTGTTGTGGTAGGCATCCACCCAGTCGACGGCTTCGAGGCCCTCGTCCATCGTTCGCAGAGCCGCTTCGAAATCCGGATGCCGCACGAGCGCCGCCAGGTCGGCGAAGCGTCGGCCCTCCGCGAAGTGCGCCACCGCTTCGAGCAGGCGCGCCGGTCGCGTCCGCCCCATGGGTGTTCCGGCCGCATCCCGGGCCGTCACGCCTAGCGCGCCGAGAGTCCCCTGTAAGTAGGGCGCGACCTCGCGATCGGCCACGCCGAGAGTGATGTCCTCCGCCGCGTAGCGTCCTCCAAAGCCGGCGATCACCCGCGCGACTCGATCGGCCTGATCCGCCGGCCCGTCGACCACGAACCATTGGGACTCCGCGTCGAGACTCGTGTGCCAGCGGCTCCAGGCTTCCGGCAACAGACCACCCCATGCGTCGAAGGAGTCCGCCAGCTCGTCCGGCGCGAACACGAGCGAGGTCACGCGGTCGTCGCAGAGCGCCAGGGCCCGCCGCAGCAACTCGTTCATCTCGGAGACGCCGACCAGGACGACGGCGCCAACGTCGCGAACCCGTTCGGCACGAATGGCCGCGAGGCGCCCGACGTGGGGGTCGACGAAGCCGGCCCCGTCGAGGAGCGCGACCATCCGTTCCTGGGCCTGGGCGAGGGCTGCCCAGCGCCGCTGCTCGCCTTCGAGGGGAGCCAACACTTCGTTCGCCGCGACGTGCCCGAACTCCATGCCCTCAGCCGCCACCTCGCCGAACAGGCCGCGGACTTCTTCGGCAAGCCTCAACCAGCCGGCCAGGTCATCGACTTCCGGTGGGCGAGCGACGATCCGCGAGAGCGTCGCCGCATCGAGCCCCGCCAGGGCCTCCTTCCACGCCAGGGTTCGCACCAGCCGGCCGGCCGGGGCCCCTTCTACTTCGAGGAGCGCATCACTCGCAAGGCCTGCGGTCACCACCCTCGGTGGCTTCAAGGCTCCGCCGGACCGGCGAGCGAGTAGTTCGGAGAGGATTCGCCCGCTGCGGGCACCGGGAAGCGCAACCAACACGTCGGCCATGTCGGCGCCGAAGCGTTCGACCAGCCAATCCGCTGCGCGCTCTAGCGGCGCGTCTTTCCATCCCAGGAACGCTCGTTCCACGTGGCTCCCCAAGAATCCTCGACCCGAGCTCGACGATAGCCGTGGACGATGACAGATCCGGTCCCAAGCCTGCCGGATCGCCCACCGACGGGGCTCGACCGCGGCAGGGCACCGGGGTCAACCCCGAAGCGAAGCTCCAGCCCCGTTGGGCCCTCGCAGGGGTTTGACAGGACGCCCCTAGTCGGGCCGGGTACAAGAACGCAGCTTGAATGCCCTATCCGCCATGCCCTGAACATGCCCGCGAGGAGGCGATCACGCTGAAGGGCCGGGGCCCGTTCTCGCCCCGGCTGCGAGGGCCCGTTCGGCCTCGCGCAGCTGCGCGAGCTTGTGGGCGACACCGATCGTCCAGTTGGCGTGGTGCAGCACGAGGCCGGGTGGCGGCCGCAGCGGGTCGCCCGGGCGCCAGTGCCGCCCGCCGTCGTAGGGCACCCAATAGGTCTCGGGCAGGAGCCCCCACCGGAGGGCATCGGGCTCGGCCTCGAGGGCGGCTTGAGTCGTTTCGTTGAGCGGAAACCGTTCGTCGAAGTCAGGGGTGTCGAGACCCAGAAACTCGACCGACCCCTTCAGCACAGACTGGCCGAGATCCCGATGAGTGATCCGGCTTCGATCGTCGCGGTCGGAGTATTCGTCCTCGGCGGCAAAGAAGATGTAGGAGGCGATCCGGGCACTCCGATCCGCGCAAGCGCCGATCGCTTCGTGTGCGTCCCGGAACAGGTCCTGGCGAACGTGAAAAGCTCCCGCCAGGTTCGCCACGCCGCCCGCGAAGTTGCCGTTGAAGACGGTGTAGCGGTGAATGAATCGGACCAGATCTTTGCTGGATCGAAGCTCGCGCAGAACACCGTCCACGAGTTCGCGGTGCCCGCCCGACGACGTCATCCGCTCGATCTCCGCACGCAGCAGCGCATCTCTGGCGGCCATGGGGCCTAGGTTCCTACACAATGCAGGAGGTGACAACAGACTGAAGCGAGCGAGCTAGGCAGGCGGTCGCGGGTTCTGCCCCGAACGGGCGCATCACCTCGGCGCGGTCGAACTCCGGGCGGAACTGCCACCGCCTCGGCGTGGTGTGGGACTCCGGCGAGTGGAGGCGACCCCCCAGGGGTGCAGCGGTTCGAGCAGGCGCGCGCGGGGAGCGCTCGGGCGCCGACTGCTTCCGGTAAAGTAGGGCGATGGCCCAACGAAGCGTGGCTCCCACCCTGCCGACCGGGCTGGTGGCGTTCGTGAAGCGCGACTGCCCGACCTGTGTGCTCGTGGCGCCGGTGCTCGAACAGCTCGCGAAGGCGGGCTCGCTCACGGTCTACACCCAGGACGACGTCGAGTTCCCCGCCGGCCTCGTCCCCGTGGACGACACGGAACTCGCGGTCTCCTGGCACCATGAGATCGAGGCGGTCCCCACGCTCTTGCGAGTTGAGGGCGGGCAAGAGCGAGAGCGCGTGCTCGGCTGGCATCGGGACGAGTGGGAAGCGCTCTGCGGTGTTCCGGGCCTCGGGCCCGGGCTTCCGGATTGGCGGCCGGGCTGCGGCTCGCTCTCCGTCGACCCGGATCGCGCACCCGCGCTGCGCGCTCGCTTCTCGGGCGGACGGCTCGCGGCGAGGCGTCTGGAGCTTTCGGAGAGCGAAGATCCGTATGAAGCCCTCGACGCGCGCGGGTGGACCGATGGCCTCCCGGTCGTTCCCCCGACGGAGGAGCGCGTGCTGGCCATGCTGGACGGGACGAGCCGGGCGCCCGACGAGGTGGTGGCGACCGTTCCACCCGACCTCGTCCCCTGCACCGTCGAGAAGGTCGCGATCAACGCGGTGATGGCCGGCTGCAAGCCCGAGTATCTGCCGGTGGTGCTCGCCGCCCTCGAGGCCGCCTGCAGCGATGCCTTCAA
The DNA here is from genome assembly GCA_019311105.1 of Deltaproteobacteria bacterium. Taxonomy (GTDB): domain Bacteria; phylum Myxococcota_A; class UBA9160; order UBA9160; family JAFDDA01; genus JAFDDA01. The sequence continues at coordinate 26,194 of JAFDDA010000004.1, read as the reverse complement.
CGCGCACGGCCTGCTGGCCACCACGATGCCGGCCGGGCCGGTGGTGATCGTGAATGGGCCGATCCGTCGGCGCATCGGTATGAACTCCGGGGGCAATGTCTTCGGTCAGGGGAATCGCGCCAACTCCACGATCGGGCGGGCCCTCCAGCTCGTCATCCGGAACGTCGGCGGCGGGCGGCCGGGCGAAGTGGACCGGGCGGCCCACGGCAACCCGGGGAAGGTGGGCTTCTGCTTTCCCGAAGACGAGGAGGGCTCGCCCTTCGAGCCGCTCTCGGTGAGCCTCGGCATGGCAGCCGGTGTCGACACGGTGACGCTCTTCCCGGGCGAGGGGCCCCGCTGCATCGTGGATCAGCTCTCGCGCGATCCCGAGAGCCTCGCGCGAAGCTTCGCGGTGAACCTCCGCACGCTCCACCACCCGAAACTGATTCTCGCCTTCGATTGCGTCCTGGCCGTCGGGCCGGAGCACGCGCGCGTCTTCCGCGAGGCGGGCTGGAGCCGCGAGAAGTTGGCCGAACGGCTGCATGCGCTGCTTCAGATCCCCGGCGACGAGCTCGTGCGCGGCGCCGGCGGCATCGCCGAAGGCGCGCCCGAGACGGCGCGCGGCGCCACGCTGCCGAAGTTTCGCCCCGATGGGATCCTGATCGTTCACTGCGGTGGCGGCGCGGGCCTCTTTTCCGCGATGATCGGTGGCTGGGCAGGGGGCGCCATCGGGAGCCAGCCCGTGATTCAGGAGATTGCACCATGGGCGTAGAGAATCGCGAGCCTCGCGTATTGCTCGACCCGACGTCCGAGCGTCGGCCGACCCGCCGCGAACGTCAGCCGCGGCTCGCCTCCCTCGACGGCGTCACCATCGGCCTGCTCGACATCTCGAAACCTCGCGGCGATGTCTTCCTGGATCGTCTCGAAGCGCGCCTCCACGAGCAGGGCGCCGAGACACTTCGCTTCCGCAAGCCGACCTTCACGAAGCCCGCACCCACCGACCTTCGTCAGCAGATCGCCACGAGCTGCGGCGCCGTCATCGAGGCCCTCACCGATTGAGGCAGCTGCACGTCGTGCAGTGTGCACGACACGTTGGATCTGGAGGCCCGGGGCGTCCCCGCGGTCTTCGTCGCGACCACCGAGTTCATCGACGCCGCCCGCGGCCAGGCCCGCGCGCTGGGGGGCGACCCGGTTGCCGTCTTCGTCGAGCACCCGATCCAGGACCGCAGCGACGAAGAGGTCGTCGCGATTGCAGACCGGGCGTTCGAAGAGATCGTCGCCGGGCTCGTGAAAGGCCCCGTCGAAGCCTGAACACGGTCGCCCGGTCCCTTCGAGGGCGGCGTCTACTCGGGCCGTGGTGGGCTTTGCCACAGCCCACGAGCGGGAGCGAAACGACGCCTGGGTGCCGGTCGATCCGGCCATGTCCGGACCTGCCGGAAGCAACGCTGAACCCGGATCACGCGCACGCCGCCTCGTTCAGGATGGCGATGCCCTGGGCTCGGAAACGAGCCGCCACCTGGGCGAGGCGCTCTTCGGACAGCCGAGCCAGGCCGAGCCGCGGCTGGCGACCCTCGATGATGTCGATCTTCGCCTCGCCCATGTTGTGATAGGCGAGCAGGTGGATGCCCGGCTTCTCCATTCGCAAGAGAAGCCGCGCCACCGCATCGATGTTTGCATCCGTATCCGTGAAGCCGGGGATCACGGGCATCCTGAACTCCACGGGGAGGCCCGCCTCGGCCATGGCGACTGCGTTCCCCTGGATCGTTCCGAAGCCGGCGCCGAGCTGCTCGGCGTGCCGCTCGGGATCCATGAGCTTGAGGTCGAAGTAGATCAGGTCGAGCTTCGGCAGGATCGGCCGCCACTTCTCCCACGCGAAGAGGCCGGCCGTCTCGAGCGTCGTATGGATCGACTCGGCGGCGCACAGGTCGAGCACGCGATCGAGGAAGCGGGGATGCAGCGTCGGCTCGCCGCCGGTGAAGGTCACCCCGCCTCCCGAGTTCGTGAAGTAGGGGATGTCGGGCCGCAGCCTCTCCATCAACTGCTCGGGGGTGTGCGCCTCTCCGATCAGCCGGAGTGCGCCGCTGGGGCAGGCGTCGATGCAGAGGCCGCAGAGCGTGCACTTCGCAGGATCGATGCGATGGCCCTCGCGGCGAATGGCGTCGGCTTCGCACACCACGTCGCACTCGAAGTACTCGGCGCATCGATCGGCGTAGAAGGCGACGACGCCCTTGTGATCCTGCGACTCCGGGTTCTGACACCAGGGGCAGTGGAGGGCGCAACCCTTCAAGAAGACGAGCGAGCGGATACCCGGGCCGTCGTGCAGGCTGAAGCGCTGGATTTCGAAGATCGGGGCCGTGGGCTTCATCGCGCCCGTTGGCGGGTGCGATCGATCAGCTCCTGCTGCATGGCCGGCGTCAGGTCGACGAAATACGCGCAATAGCCCGAGATCCTCACGAGCAGATTGCGGTGGCTGTCCGGGTCGCGCATGGCCGCTTCGAGTACCGCCGGGTCGAGCACGTTGATCTGGACCTGCATCCCACCCTGGGCGAAGTAGCCGCGGACCAGGGCCTCCAATGCGGCGCGCCCCTCCTCGCCTGCGACGGTCGCCGCGTCGAACTTGATGTTGAGGTTGATGCCGTTGGCGAAGCGGCTGTGGTCGAGTCGAGCCACCGAGTTGAGCGAGGCCGTGGGCCCGAGCAGGTCGGTTCCGTCGCTCGGCGCCAGGCCGTCCGCGAGCGGCCGGCCCGCCAGGCGCCCCGAGGGCATGGCCGCCATCCGCTGGCCGAAGCCCTGGTGGCAGGTCATCGAGTAGAAGCCCGGCACCCAGCGCCCGCCGCGCGTGTTGGTGTGTTGCGAAACGCAGCGATCGAACAGCAGCGCCACACGGTTCGCGAAGTTGTCGACGCGCGAGTCGTCGTTTCCGAAGGCGCTGATCTTGCGCGCGCGGGCCAGCATCAACTCCTGGCCCGCGAAGTTCGTCGCGCAGGCGTTGGCGACGTCTTCGAGGTCGTAGAGACCCTTCTGGAAGACCAGCTCATCGATCACCGCGAGCGAGTTGGCGAGGTCGGCCACGCCGACGGCCTGGATCCCCGAAGCGTTGTACCAGGCGCCGCCGCGGGTCGAATCGGTGGCATTCTCGATGCAGCCGCCGACTAGCAGCGACGAGAAGGGTGTGGGGTAGTACTCGGCGCCCGCGCGCTCGATCGCGTCGAGAGAGCCCTTGAGCTGCGCGATCCGCTCGCCGGTCTGCGCCTCGAGCTCCCTCAGCAGATCCTCGAGGCTGTGGATCCCGCGGAGCCACGGTCGCTCGCGGCTCTCGTCCTTGCCGAGGCGGCCGCGGCCACCGAGCAGCCACTCCATGGCGACGGCGAGGTTGAAGATCGCCGCGTCCGAGGAGGTGAAGCTCTCGCACGAGAGGGCCGGCTCCACGCAACCCACGGTCGCATAGTTCCAGACCTTCTCTTCGGCGACGCCGCGCAGGGCCATGGCGGGCATGATGGCGTCGTCGCTGTAGAGAGCCGGGGATCCGCCGCCGCTCGCGACGACCTCGACCACGCGCTGGACGAACGCGGGGCTCGACGTCTGGCTGATGCGCGCATGCCAGTTGGGCTGGCGGGTCTTGAAGCCCTCCATCACGTCGAGCAGCAGGAAGCTCAAAGGATTCGCGGCGTCGTTGCCCTCGGCATCCACACCGCCGACGGTGAGCGCCTGACCGCTGGGCAGGCCCGCGTAGTACTCCGTGGCCCGCCGCGAGAACAGCGGGATCACCTCCGAGAGCTTGATGCAGAACGCAGCGAACAGGTCACGCACGGTGTCGTCGTCGATTTCGCCGCGACGCTTCTGCTCGCAGTAGAGCGGGTAGAGGTATTGGTCCATCCGGCCGAGGCTGATCCCCTGGTCGATGGACTCGACCTGGATCACCAGCTGAAACAACCAGATGAGCTGGAGCGCCTCGCGGAGATCTCGCGGGGGATCGCGCGGCACCTGCCGGAGCACGCGGGCGACGTCGTCGCGGCCGAGCCGCTCGGCCTCCGCGCGATGGCGGTCGGCGAAGCGCTCGATGGCCTCGAGGACCCGCAAACTCGCCTCGAGGTAGTCGCGGCCGTCGGCCGGAAGCGAGCCGCGGCCCAACCGTGCCTCGATCTTCGCACGCAGGCCGCGCGTGCCCAGCCGGATCAGCTCGCCGTAGTCGGGAAGGAAGTGCGCGACTCCGGCCGCCTCGTTGATGACGAAATGGACGGCATTGAGCTGCTCCCCGGCGTACTTGACCTTCTCGCGCAGCGTGAACGCGCGCATGGCCAGGTTCCGAGTGAGCCAATAGGGGATGACCTTGCGCAGCAGCGTCCACTTCTCGCCGGGCGCGAGGGCCAAGGGGTTCACTTCCCGGGTCTCGAAGCTCATGACGTCCTCGAGCATGGCCGCGCCGGCCTTCTCGATGTGGCAGATCGCGCCGATGCGATGCTCGGTGTGGCTTCCGACGATCAGCTCGCCGTCATGGATCCGGACCGTACGCTGATCCAGATGATGGGCGAGGGCCTCGGCGCTCTGCTGAAGAGCGGACGCGCCCGGCGGCACGAGCTTCTTGTAGTACTCGGTGTAATGCAGGGCGCGCTCGACGCCGATCGAGGGCACGCTCTGCGAGTGGTCGGCGTAGAGCTTCTGGATCTGCGGCGAAGGCAGCCAGTCAGGACGATCGACCGCAGCACCCATGGGCAACCCTCGAGAAGATGGAGTCATGAACCCTGGCTTCGAGCCACGCCGGTCAGTGCGTCGGAACTCGCCGCCCTACCCACCGGGAAGGGTAGCCGAGCCGCTCCCCGGGGCCCTATCCCTCTTCCAGCGTCATGACCCGCAGCCGGGCCGGGTGCAAGAACGCAGCTTGAACTTCCTATCCGCCGAATACCTCGAGGTCTTCCACGGTCACCAGCGCATACACTCGGCACTTGGCACGATGACACCTGTTCCCCCGCGGTCGCCGGAAATGAAGTCACCCCTGACGATACGGGAAGCGGCAAAGCCCGATTATTTCGGGCCCCCGCAAATGATTCCGGCCTGATCACCGGGTGTGCATCCGGTGTGGCTGCGGACGGTCTGGGGTCGGAGTCCCGACGGCGCCTGAGCGGGAGCAAGAAGCGGTGCAGGATCAGGGGCTTCCAATCGCCGTTGAGGCCCGCATGTGCTGCCCGCTGTTAGGGGACCCGGCGCCGGGCTCGACTACGAGCGCGATGACGGTGGAAGCCGGGTGAAATCGGGTTTGCGCTTCTCCCGGAAGGCGGCCAGGGCCTCGCGGTTCGCGGGGCCGCCGACGAGCCGGCCGAAGCGCGTGTTCTCGCGCTTTCGCGCTTCCCGAACCGCGTCCAGTCGCGCGTCCAGCAGCAACGTCTTGGTGGCGATCAGCGAGTCGACCGGCATGGCCGCGATCTCCTGCGCAACCGACATCGTCTCGTCCAGCAGCTGCTCCGGCTCGCAGACCCGCCACGCCAATCCGACCTCGACGGCTCGCTCCGCTTCGAGCCAGCTCGCCGTGTAGAGGAGATGGGCTGCGTTCTGCCAGCCGATGCGCTGAGGCAGCAGCGCGCTGCTGCCCGCCTCGGCCGTCACGCCCAGGCTCACGAAGGGCGCCCGCACGCGCGCCCCCCGCGCGATCAGCACGAGGTCGCAGTGGGGCAGCAGGGTCAGCCCGATCCCGACGCCGATGCCGTTGACGGCGGCGATCAGCGGCTTCGGGAACGCCTCCGCCGCTTCGATGAACGGTGGAAAGCCGTGGCGAGTGCCGTCGTCGTGTCTCGCCGGCCGTGCCATCTCTCCCAGATCTTGCCCCGCGCTGAAGGCACGCCCATTGCCGGTGATGACCACCGTCGCGACGTCCGGATCCTCTGCCGCTCCGTTGAGCGCTGCGCAGACGGCATCGTAGAGCGCATCGTTGAAGGCGTTGAGTGCGTCGGGGCGATCCAACGTGAGCAGCCGGACGCGACCGACATCTTCGATGCGCAGCACTTCGTCGGCCGTCTCGCCTGCATTCATCTTCCTGTCCTCGCGCGCTCGGGACTGCCCGACCAGGTCCATGCGTGGTGGCGCCGCGAGATGCCGAGCATCATGCCGCCGAGGGTCTTCGGGTGCAGGAAGATCGTGTCGGGCCCGTCGCTGCCAGCTCCCTTGGCCGGCGGCACCGCGGTGAAGCCGACCTTCTCGCCAGCGGCGCGCTCCTCGATGCTCGCGAGCTCCACACTCTCTGCGAAGGCCATGTAGAGGCATTCTCCGGAGCGCGTGAAGAAGCGGCCCATGGTGTTCTCGGGGACGCGCGGCGTGATCACCTCGAATCGATGCAGCCGATCGGGATGGAAGAGCGTCAGGAAGCCGTCGTAGCCGAAGTGGGAGGAATCGATCGGCACGAAGGCACTGGCTGCGAGGCCGAACAGATCGGCGCAGGCGGTGCTCGTGGCCTTGGCATCCTGCACGAGGTTGGTCACCTCGTAGAGTCCGTCGACGGCGCCGATGGGCTCGAGCGCCTCCTCGCTGCTGACGACGATGCGGAGCCCGTGGCCACCCGTCTGCTCGGCATCGAGGTGGAGCTGTCCGGCCTCCTCGTGGGGTCGGACCCCTCGATCGTGCAGGTGCGCTCGCAACGCCGCCAGATCCGGGGTGGCTGCCCCCGCCGCGAACAGGTGCGCGCCGCGCACCGAGACGGCGTCGCCGACCTCGCCCGCGCCATCCGGCTCGAGCAGCTCGACGAAGCCGTCGCCCAGGCGGTAGCGGCTGCGCTTCGCTCCGAGGCCCGCGATGGAATCGTCGCCCGCATGTTCGGCACCGAGCAGGCTCACCCAGCCCCGCGCCGCCGCCTCGCGGTCGGGGACCGCCAGCTGCACTCGATCGATCCGGGTCAGCATCGCGACCCTCCTTGCCGGCATCGTACCACTCGGGCGTGGGCGCCGAACTCAGATCCAGCCCAGGACGGGTCCGAATACGATCAGGCAGACGGCGTCGAAGGCGAAGATCGCCCCGACGGTGACGGCCTTGCTGCGGATGCTCTCCATGTCGTGGACCCAGTAGGCGACGAGGTAGAAGTGGAGGTACCCGAACAGCAAGATCGGGATCGGGCTTCGCGCACTCCACCACGAGTAATCCCAGGTCAGGGCATCGACGGCGTTCAGGAAGATCTCGACGATCACGCAGGCGGCCGAGTTCACCACGGCCAGGAACAGGCGGTTGGGGATGCCGAGGATCCGGACGGATCTGTCCGCGGGGAGCAGCTTTGCGCCGTAGATCCCCATGATGGCGAACATCATGCAGATCTCGATGTTGAGGCCGATCAAGATCACGAAGGCACTGTCGCCGGGCGTGGCCCACATTGGTGCGTACTGGGTGAAGTGGAAGACGAGGCCGTTCCAGATCTCGTTGAACCAATCCATGCCCCAGAAGGCGAGCCCGGCGAACAGCACGTTCCAGTTTCGCCGCTCGACCTCCACCGAGTAGACGTAGAACACGAGCACCAAGATCGGGATGACGTACCACTCGAAGTGGCTTCCATCGCGAAGCCTGTCGAGTGCCTGAGATGCAAATTCGCTCGGCATCGGAACCCTCCCCGGGAAGAGCACATCGTTCTTTCGGTCGGATCCTATCCTTCAGCTAGGCCACGAGATCGGGCGCCACCTCTTTGAGGATGGGGTGGATCTCCATGAAGCTCTCACGCATGGCAGCCAGCGTCGTCTCTATCTCGCTCTCCGTCAGCGGCGTCGAGACCCGAAGAGCCATCAGAGCCTCGAGTGTGATGACGCCCTTGTTGATGAGCGAGCGGCGAAAGAGAGCCATGGCTTCCCTCAGTCCTGGCTTGTTGGCGTTCATCAAATAGGCGACCGGGTTGGTGACCTCATCGGCGGTCGTCAGGTGAACGCTCTGATGATTGCCATATCCAATCACCTGACCTGTGATGCCAACGTCCCGGAGAACGCCCCGGATGCCATCGGCCAGCAGTTCGCCGTTGGAATTGATTCGCGCAATTGCATCAGCGGTCATGATGTCGAGACAGGCGGTGCTGGCGGCAACAGTCACCGGGTCGCCCTGGTGAGCCGCGATGGCGGCAATCCTGAACGCTTCCTTCTGGCTGAAGAGCTTCATGATGTCGTTGTGGCCACCCACGAGGCCCATCGGCAGGCCGCCTCCGATGCCCTTGCCATATACGCACAAATCCGGCTTCACATCGTAGAGCGCGCCGGTCCCGCCGTGGTCGAGCCAGAAGTTCACGATTTCATCGAAGATGAGAACGATTCCGTACTTTTCGGTTTGCTCTCTCAGGAAGGTCAGGTAGCCGTCGCTTGGGGGGATCGTTCCGCCGGTCTGGACTCCCTCCGTGATGACAGCCGCCAGATCGTCCTTGTTTTCTCGGATGATCTTCTCGGTTCCCTCTGGGTCGTTCCAGTTGGTCATGAGGATGTTGTCCAGCGTATTCTCGGGCAGCCCGGGCGAGGCCTTGGGTGGCATGGCAAAGGCGTCGTCATAGGTGCCGTGATATCCGCCCCAGATCTTCAGGATCTTCTGCCTGCCGGTATGGGCTCTTGCCGCCAGTATGGCCCACATGAACGCCTGGGACCCGCCAAAGGCCGGCCACACCTTCTCGACCGAGGGGACTCGGCTGCACATCATTTCTGCCAGCACATCCCAACCCTCATCGGGCATGAATGTGACGAGACCCTTTGGCACCTGTTTCTGAACGGCCGCTGCGACCTTTGGATGGTTGTGTCCGATGATGCTGGTCATGCCCACGATGAGGTCGATGTAGCGGTTGCCATCGACGTCGTACATGTGGCTTCCATCGACCCGGTCGCAATAAGCCAGATAGGTGCCGGTAGAGTGGGATCTGAGCGCGCCGCCGGGTGTGAACTCTTCAGCCCGTTCGCCCAGCGCGCGGGACTTCGGCGTCATGTCGCGCCATATCGCCTCTACCTCCTTCTCATACCTGGTGAGAAGCTCTTCTCCTTTGGACATGGCTGACACTCCCTGTTCGTCGTCGGATTGCGTCCGGCAAGGAATATGGCACTGACCTGCCCCCGGAGCTTGCTGCCCATGGCGACTCGATGGCTATATCATGGCGGGCACATCGGGCCCCGCCGTGATTGCTGGCGTGCCCGCCGGAAGGAGCGCAAGTGCAGAGCCCCAGAGAGTTGACGGACTTCGCGACCGAGTACCTGACGATCCAGGGGGCCAGCACAGTCGGTGTCTCGACCACCGAGACTCTGGCAGGGGGCCCTCCATCGACCGATCTGGGATACGTGCTGAAGGGTGCCCGGTCGGCTGTCACCTTCGCGCTGCCGCTCGACCAGGACAAGATCATCAAGTACCTGGCCAAGGAAGACCACGCCGCTCACCAGGCCGACAACTTCCGCACCGGCAACGTTGCGACCGGGCTTGCCGTCGGCCTGGCCAGTTTCTGGAACCAGCACGGGATCCCCTCGTACGGGGTCTGCTCGAACACGGTCTATCGCCCGGATACACCGCGGGGCATGGTGGACTTCCTGCCCGACATCTCCCACCGCTATCTGGCGGCCTGCTCCGGTGTCGGCTGGTTCGGGTTCTCGGGCAACATCATCACGGAGAAGCACGGCGCGGCCGTCTTGCTCGGAACGACGGTCACGACGGCGGAGCTCGAACCCACCGAGCCGCTTCCGGAGGACGACAAGTACTGCGACGAGTGCCAGCTATGTCGCGCCAGCTGCACCTCCGGCTTGTTCGACAAGGGGGAGAAGTCCACCGTCACGATGGGTGGGAAGGACTTCAGCTATTCGAAGCGCAAGAGCTATCACCGCTGCGATCTGGTGTGCGGCGGTTTCACCGGACTCTCGAAGAACGGCAAGTGGTCCACGTGGTCGCCGGGGCGCTTCGAGATCCCGGAGAACGACGAGGAGTTCATGCCGGCGCTGATCGAGGCGATGAAGGCGTCCGCGCCCCGCCCCAAGATCTCTGGCGGCCTCTTCCACCCGGCGATGGGAAGCACGCGCAAGCTCAACCTGACCTGCGGAAACTGCCAGCTCCTGTGTCACCCGGATCGTGACGAGCGCAAGCGCCGCTACAAGCTGCTCATCAACAGTGGCGTCGTCGTGCAACACGAGGACGGCTCTCTCGAGGCCGTCCCGCCGAAGACCGCGCGGAAGCACCTGTCCGAAATGGGACCCGAGCGGCGGGCCACATACGAGAAGGGCTAGCCGCCCGTTTGCGGCTCTCCGCAGGGGTTTCTCATGACGCCCCTACTCGGGTCGGGTGCAAGAACGCAGCTTGAACTTCCTATCTGCAGATCCGCGGGAGGGGCTGGCGGTATCTCGACAGGGGAACACCCTACGGTGAAGAGGGAGCGGAACGAGTGACCCTGAAGGCCAACGATGCCGGCAAGGCCTCGATCGTGATCCTGGCGACGCTCGATGACCCGTCCGGGGGGGGGGAGGTCCACCTCCGCACGCTTGATGTACTATGACCTGGGGGACGAAGTTGGCTGACGGTAACGACCCCTATAGAGAGCTCTTCGAGCACTCACCGGATGCGATCCTCGTCATCGAGGGTGATCGGTTCGTCGATTGCAACCCCGCCGCGGCCGAGATGCTGCGGTTTCCCGACAAGCGGGCGCTGCTCGCGCGCTACTCGGGTGGCGGGGAGAAGGGAACCCTGAGGGCCCACCCCGGTGAGTTCTCCCCGCCCAGACAGCCCGATGGCCGCGAGTCCTTCGAGAAGGCAGACGAGATGATGAAGATCGCCTTCGAGCAAGGCGGTCATCGATTCGAGTGGGAGCACGAACGCGCGGACGGGGAGTGCTTTACCGTCGAGGTATTGCTGACACCCGTCTATCGCGACCAACGCCGGGTGCTTCACGTCGTATGGCGGGAAATCGGCGAACGCAAGCGACTCGAACAAGAGCTTCGCCGGGCGCAGCGGCTGGAGGCCGTGGGGCGCCTCGCCGGCGGGATCGCCCACGATTTCAACAACCTGCTCGTCGTCATCCTCAGCCACGCCGAGCTTCTCCAGAGCGAGCTCCAAAGCCTGGACGCGATGGATCAGGCAGAGCGGGCGGCGGAGATCCAGGCGGCTGGTGAGCGAGCCGCCGCGCTGACCCGTCAGCTATTGACCTTCAGCCGCGGCCAGCCCATCCAGCCCAAGCCTACGGATCTGGTCGAGCTGTTGAGCGGGCTCGACGGCCTCCTGGGCCGGCTGATCGGAGAGGACATCGACTTTGCCATGAAACTCGGTGAGGGACCCATCACGGTGAAGGCGGACCCCTCCCAGATCGAGCAGCTCGTCATCAACCTGTGTGTGAACGCGAGGGATGCCATGCCGGGCGGAGGCCACCTCGAGGTGGTTCTCGAGCGTTGCCTGCATGCGGAGTCGAGCGAGCTGCCCGGCCTGGCAGCGGGAGAATACGCGGTGATCCGGGTCGGCGATTCCGGTGAAGGGATGAGCCAGGAGGAGATCGACCGCGCGTTCGAACCCTTCTTCACCACGAAGACCCCCGGTGCCGGCTCGGGCCTCGGCCTCGCAACGGTTCACGCCATCGCGGAACAGTGCGGAGGCGGTGCGTTGATCCAGAGCTCGATCGGCCAAGGAACCTCAGTGCAGGTCCACCTTCCCGTGATCGCTGCGAAGCCCGTGACCCTTGCTGCTCCGGCGGTGCCCTCGATATCCCTCCGCGGCCACGAGACGATCCTGGTTGCGGAAGACGAGGAGGCCATCCGGAATCTGGTCGAGAGCATGCTGAGCCAGCGTGGCTACCGGGTGATCACCGCCGCCGATGGAGCCGAGGCCCTCGACCTCATCGGCCAGAACGTCGGGGAGATCGACCTGGTCATCACCGACGTCGTGATGCCACGCCTCTCCGGGCCTGAAATGGTGCGGCGCCTGCAGATCGATCATCCCGGCACGAAGGTGATCTTCATGTCGGGCTATGCAACACAGGGATCGCTCGCGGCGATCGGAGACGAGCGAGCGGAGATCCTGGAGAAGCCCTTCGCTCCCCGCGTTCTGCTCACGACGGTTCGGAAGGTTCTCGACCACGGCTGAGCGCCAGATCCGCGACGCCACTCCAGCCCAGGGATCGAGCGGCTCGATCGCGCGGCCCGGCCACGAACACTGCGGGCATTGATGGCCCAGGGCCGTGTGACTGCGGCAGAATGTGGGACGAAGGAGGTGAGCGATGGAACCGGCTGCGAAGCTCGCGGTATTGGCCGCAGGGGTCTTCTTTCTCAACGCACTGATCTGTGGCATCTGGAAGTACGACCAGATTCGCAAGAGCGCAGATGCCCTTGCCCACCCCTATGTCGACATCGCGCACCGCGCATCCTTGCTCTACAGCTTCGCGGCGCTGTTGATCTCGCGCTTCGTCGAGTTGTCCGATCTCTCCGAGGGTGTCGAGCTCGTCGCTACGGCTCTGCCCCTCCTCTTCTTCGGACTCGCCATCTTCAACTACATGCTGCACGGTGCGCTGCGCGATACCGACAACGTGTTCGCTGCCATCCGAGAGGGTGGCGCCGGGGGTTCTTCCCAGACCGCCGTTGCGGTCTTCATGGCCGCACTGATCTTCGCCGAGGTGGGCGGCTTCCTCGTGCTCTTCTGGGGCTTCGCCCGGGCACAGCTCCTCTAGCCCGCATCAACACTGAACTTCGATTCTGAAGTTTAATTCCGAACTGCGACATTCTGTCCGCAAGAGCGGTCCCCATCGACGAGTGGCGCCTGACGTCGGGTTGCGCTGAGGCGTTGCAACTCAAACGCTGCAGGGTGGGGCACTATGACAGCTCTCGACCGCCACCCGACTCGAGTCCGGGCTCCCGCCCTCTTCTTCCACTCGCTTACAGATGCTAACTAGGCGACAGGCCGGCTCGTGTTCCGGCCCTCGTAATGAAACCCCACGGCTCAGCCCGGATGGAGACGCCATGTCCCTCGAAGAAATCGTCACTCCCCTAACAACCCTCTGGAAGTTCGACTACGAGAGCAACATAAAGGCTCTCCGGAGCCTCTACGAGACGGCGAAGAAGGAGCAGTGGAATGCTGCGACCGACATCCCGTGGGAGCTCGAGATCAACAAGGAAGGGGTCGGCGACATCCTGGATCCGACCGGAGAGCGCTTTCCCAAATACGACTTCGTCAAGGCGCTCTCGGACGAGAAGCGAGAGCAGTTTGCGGCGCGTCGCTCCGCCTGGACGCTCTCCCAGTTCCTGCACGGCGAGCAGGGTGCGCTGCTCTGTTGCGGCCAGCTCATCGAGGCCGTCCCGGACATCGACGGAAAGCTCTATGCCGCCACGCAGGTCGTCGACGAGGCTCGCCACGTCGAGGTGTTCCACCGCTACATCACGCGGCTCGACCAGGTCTATTCCATCGAGCCTTCGCTGCACAAGGTCCTCAACGCGATCCTCCAGGCGGACCTCTGGCAGATGAAGTGCGTGGGGATGCAGGTCATTACCGAGAGCCTCGCGATGGGCACCTTCAAGTCGATGAAGGAGAGCACCCAGGACGATCTGCTGCGAAATGTTGTCGAGCTGACCGCGCAGGACGAGGCGCGCCACGTATCCTATGGCCTGATCTACATGAAGGAAGAGCTTCCTCGCATGCCGGATCCCGACCGCGAGCGCGTCGAAGACTTCGCGCTGGGGGCGGTTCGGCTGCTCGTGGGCGGTGGCGGAGATACGGAGACTACGGGCGGTGGTGGCATCCTGTCGTCGCGCAAGCTGGTCTACAGCGAGGTCGGGATCGACTACGACGAAGCGATGGCGGAGATCGGGGCAAAGGCAAACGATCCCGAGTTCGCCAACACGGGCCCCCGGATGTTCGATGACTACGTGGTTCCGCAGCTCCAGCGCGTCGGTCTCGTCACCGACCGCGTCGCTCCCGGGTATCGCGAGCTGGGCTTCGACGTCTGATCGCACCACTGAATAGTCTTGGATCGGAAGGGCTAGGCTCCGATGGCGCGCCCCTCGACGGCCCCAGCCAGTGCTACATCCGCACGGCTTGGCGAAGGGAACCAAGACGACATGAGCGAAGAAGCGGATACCGAAAGCCCTCCCACCGGGCCCGAGATCTACGCCGAGTACGAAGAACTGCGCGCGAACCGGCCGGTCTCGAGAGACGAAGGCGAGCCCTGGCGGGTGGCCCGCTACGAAGACGTGCGTCACGTCCTGAAGGCGCATACCGACTTCTCGTCCGAGGTCTCGCAACGGATGCAGCAAGACGAGACCTCGACGACCACCATGCTCTTCACGGATCCGCCCGTCCACGATCGCCTGCGGGCGCTGGTGAGTAGCGCCTTTACCCCGCGCCAGATCGACGCGCAGGCAGACCAGATCGAGGCTCGTTGTGAAGCCTTGATGAAGAAGTTCGCGGCAAGCGAGGATGGCGATCTCATCACAGCGTTCGCGGCTCCGCTGCCCGTGGGCGTCATCGCGACGATGCTCGGGGTCGAAGACGGCGACTTCGTCGAGTTCAAGCGTTGGTCGGACACGATCTTCACCGACATCGGCGAAATCCTGCTCGGGACCCCGAGCCCGGCGGCCATCGCGGCCGGCGGCGAGATGAGCGCCTACTTCCTGGAGCGCATCGCCAGCATTCGCGAGACACCCCGAAAGCATCTGTTGTCCGATCTCGTCTACGTCGACACCGAAGAGGGGCGACTGACCGACGGCGAACTGCTGATGTTCTGCTTCCTGTTGCTGATCGCGGGCAACGAGACGACGACGAGCCTCATCGTCGGCTGTGTGCGCATGTTCGACGAACGCCCCGAACTCTTCGATCGACTCAAATCGTCTCCCGATCTGATTCCAGATTTCATCGAAGAGACGCTTCGCTTTCATTCGCCCTTCAAGGCCACGCTGCGAAAGGCGTCGAGAGATCTGGAGATCGCCGGCCAGCCGATCTCGAAGGGCGACTTGATCCTTCCGCTCATCGCTTCGGCGAACCGTGACGAAACGGTCTTCGATCGCGCCGGAGAGTTCATCCCGGATCGGAAGCCGAACGCGCACCTGGCCTTCGGCCTGGGGATCCACAGCTGCCTCGGTGCGAGCTTGGCTCGCATGGAGGGGCGGATCGCCGTGGCCTCCATGCTGCGGCACCTCGACGGCATCTCGCTGTGCGACCCGCACATGCCGGAGCTGGACGGCTTCGGCGCACCGGCGTCCGTAAAGGTCGAGCTTCGCCCGGCGGCGTAGACGCGTCACGCCCCGGCGACCCTCGCCCTGGTCGCCGCCGCCGCCGGTGGCTTCAAGAGGAAGGGTGGCGACGACATCGAGGCCTGAGCGGGGGGCCGCCCGCGCGCCGGGCTAGCTCGCCCGCAGGAGCCGGCCGGCCAGGCCGCCGGCGTGCTCGCCCTTCTCCATGAAGACCTCGCCGTTGACCAGGGTGTAGTCGAAGCCCGTGGCCTTCTGGATGAAGCGCCCGGCACCGGCCGGCAGATCGTGGGTGAACTCGGGGAGCCCGACTCGCAGCGCGTCGAGGGCGAAGACGTTCAGGTCCGCGTACATCCCCTCGCGCAGCACGCCGCGATCCTCGATCCCGAAGAATCCGGCCGGCTCGGAGGTGAGCTTACGGATTCCATCCCCGACGGAGAAGAGGCCCTGCTCGTGTACCCAGTAGCGCAAGAAGAAGGTCGAGAAGCTGGTATCGCAGATCTGCCCGACGTGGGCGCCCGAGTCGGCGAGGCCGAGCAGCATCTCGGGCCGGGCCAGCATCTCGCCCACGACGTCGAGCTCGAAGTTCGCGAAGGGGAAGATGAACCAGGCGTTGCCTTGGCTCTCGAGCTCCATGTCGATGAAGAGATCGGCCGGGGTGACGCCGCGCTCCTGGGCCATCGCCCACAGGCTCTGCTCGGGTGAGAAGTCGTAGCGCGCGTTGCCATCCTCGAGCCGCAGATGATGGATCAGCGAGAGCTGCGCCTCGCCCGAAGCCTCGTTCCCCTCTCGGACGAGCAGGCTGCGTCGTTCCGGGTCGCGCAGGGCCGCGAGCCGTTCGTCGAGCGTCAGCTCCTTGAGCGTCAGCCATGCGAGGCTCTGATCGAAGGGCGTGATGTTGGCGAGGCCGACCACGACGCCGATCGAGCGAACCTCCGTCTGGGGGTGCAGCCGCGCGCCGGCCCGGTTCGCCTCGGCGACCTGATCGAGGATCTCGCGGTAGAGCCCGGGGTTCTCGCGGTTCTGGACCACGGCGAAGGTGAACGGCCGCCCCGTGGCGATCGAGACCTCCCGCATCCACGCGATCTCCTTGCGGTGGAGCTCGGCATCTCCCAGCTCCACCGCCGGGACCGAGCCGTAGACGCCGCGGCCGTGGCGTTCGAGCACCTTGCCGAGGGCGAGCAGCTCTTCCGTCTCGGCGAAAGTGCCGGGCACGTGGCGTTCGTCTGGCGTCGTATGAAGCAGCGAGCGCGAGGTGCTGAAGCCGAAGGCGCCGTCGCGAATGCCGGCGTCCACGAGCGCGCACATCTGCTCGATCTCGCTCTCGGTGGCGGGGGTGCGCTCCATGCTGCGCTCGCCCATCACCTCGTAGCGGACCGCCACGTGGCCGACCAGCGTCGCCAGGTTGATCCCGAGCGGAAGCCCATCGAGCACGTCGAGATAATCTCCAAACGATCCACCGCTGAAGCGACTTCCGGCCAGGATGGCATCGGCGGGGATGTCCTCCACCGATTCGAGCGTCTTCACCAGGAACTCGAGCTTCTCCGCGGAGGCGGGGGCGAGGCTCAGGCCGCAGTTGCCCATCACGACCGAGGTGATGCCATGCCAGCACGGCGAGCTGACCACGGGATCCCACATCACCTGGGCGTCGAGGTGGGTGTGGATGTCGATGAAGCCCGGTGTCACGAGCTTGCCCGTGGCGTCGATCGTGCGGGTGGCTTGTCCCTCCAGCTCGCCCGGCGCCGCGACGCGCGCGATGCGATCCCCCGAGATGGCCACGTCGGCCCGCACCGGTGCCGCACCGGTTCCGTCCACCACCTGGCCACCGAGAATCGCGATGTCGTACGTCATGGTTTCCTTCACGCCTGCGCCGCCCGGCCGCGCGGGTTTGATCGGTCGCTTCGGGTCGCCGTCACGCCACGGCTCATCACGAACCGAAGTCACGTCACGGCTTCGTCAAGAAGCGGAGGTAGGATTCCACCGTCCGCTCCTTCGAGAAATCGAGGTCGAGCAGCCTCCCGTGCAGCGGTGCCAGTGTCACATAGCCGAGGATCATGTTGTTGAACCCCATGATCACCGCGGCTGCGTCGGCGGCCTGGGCGTCGGAAACCGAGGTGAGCTCCGGGAAGAGCTTGCCGACGCGCTCGAAGAAGGGGCGATACCAGCGCTCGATCAGGAGCTCGAGCTGATCCCCTTCGGCGAGGGCCGCGTGCTGGATGAGCCGCGCCAGGTTCGGGTGGGCGACGTGGTGGCGGAGCATGCTCTCGAGCGAATCCTGCGAGCGCGCCGCCGAGGGCGGGGTCGCGACCAGATTGTCGAGCAGCTCGAAGAAGGGGTCGAGCCGCCGCGCGAGCATGGCCGTGTAGAGTTCGCGCTTGTTCTTGAAGTGGTTGTAGAGGCTGGGGCCGCGGATGCCCACGCGATCGGTCACATCGGCGAGCGAGGTTCCGTCGTAGCCGCGCTTTGCGAATAGCGCCTCGGCGGCGTCCAGGATCCGTTCGGCGGTCGCTTTCTGCGTCGGTTCGCCCATTGACGGCAGCATGCTAACAGCTCAAACTAGAAACTACTAGTCACTAGTGTCAACGCCTCACCGTGAAGCTCGCCCTTGCAGGGCGCGGCCCGTTTCCGGGAACCATCCGTCTGGGGGAACCAGCCATGTCGAATGATCGCAACCCGGCGGCCCTCGAGCGCGTGCGGGCGATCGCGGGCCTCGTGGAGGCCGGCGCGGAGCAGGCCGAGGCCGAGCGAACACTTCCGGAGAAGACCGTCGCCGCCATGAAGGAGGCGGGCGTCTTCCGGCTCTTCCAGCCGCGCGAAGTGGGCGGGGAGGAGGCCGACTTCACGACCCAGATCCTCGTGGCCGAAGAGCTCTCGCGCGCGGACGGCTCGACGGGTTGGAACAGTATCGCGAACGGCCCTTCGGGTGGTTTCGCCGCGGCCTATCTCGGCGACGAGGCCATCGAGCAGCTCTTCGGCGACGGGAAGGAGCGCTGCTTCGGAGGCCAGTTCGCGCCCAACGGGCAGGGCGAGGCCGTCGATGGCGGCTTCCGCGTCACGGGCAACTGGCACTTCGGCAGCGGCATCGGCCACTCGGAGTTCGTCATGGGGGGCTTCATGCCGCTCTTCGACGGCCAGCCGAAGATCCTCGAGACGGGCCTGCCCGACATGCGTGTGGCCTGCATCCCGCGCGAGGAGATCACCATCACCGACGGCTGGAACGTCATGGGCCTATGCGGCACGGGCAGCTACGACTACGAGTGCCAGGACGTCTTCGTCCGCGAGGCCTTCACCTACCCCCTCTTCACCAAGGATGCGCAGCGCGGCGGCGCCATGTATCGCCTGGGCATCATGCCCACCGTCTGTGCCGGCCACGCGGCCTGGGCGCTCGGCGTGGGACGCCGCGCCTTGGACGAGGTGAACGCCCTGGCGCGCGGCCATACCCGCATGGGGATGGACGCGACCCTCGCCAACCGGCCGACCTTCCAGAAGGATTACATCCGTGCGGAGAATCGGCTGCGCGCGGCACGGCTGCTCGTGCTCGACATCTATGCCGAAGTGCTCGAGGTCGCCGAGTCCGGCCGCGACCTGACCCTCGAGGAGCGCGCCCGCATGCGGAGCGCCGCCACCTATGCCACCGAGGCGGCCAAGGATGCCGTCGACTTCGCGCATCTCGGCGCGGGGACGGCCGCCGTTCGCAACGGAAACGTCATCGAGCGCTGCTTCCGCGACATGCATACCGGGACCCAGCACGCCTTCATCAACGAGGATACGTACCTGCAATCCTCCGAGGTGCTGCTCGGCCAGCGCGAGGATTCGGTCCTGCTCTAGGCTGCCAATTGGCTCCTGGGAGACGGTGTCTTCCAGGCCATCGGGCGCCGGACGGTCGTGCGCGTGGATGCCTGGGGCGGCCACGTGCGCGCGACCGATGGATTCGGCGGCGCCCGCAGCGAGATCCTCTTCAAGTTCTAGCGGCGCTTCCCCGGGGTATCGTCTTCTTCGCGGCCTTGCAGTGCGAGGTCGACCGCGCCGAGGCGGCGCTCATCGCCGCGGCGGCCCCCGCCATGGGCCACCATCACCAGGAAGTCGGCGAAGGCTGCCTCCATCGCTGCGCTGTAGCCTTGTAGATCCTGGACCTTGTTGACGGCCAGCTTCGACATGCGGAGCACAGTGCGTCCGTTGCGGGCGACCCGCTGTGCGTAGGCTCGCGTCTCGCTCTCGAGCTCGTCGCTCGGGTAGACCCGGTTGACGAAGCCCAGGGTCTGGGCCTCTTCCGCTTCCAGGAAACGACTCTCGAAGATCAGCTCCTTGGCCTTGCGTGGGTGGATGTCCCAGGGAATCGAGAAGTACTCGACCAGCCCTCCGAGGAAGCGGGCGTCGGAGCTGGCGAAGACCAGATCCATGGCCGCCGCGATCATCCAGCCGCCGAAGATGCAGTAGCCCTGCACCATCGCGATCGTCGGTTTCGGAAGGTTCCGCCACTTGAGGGTGTAGTCGAGGTTGTACTTGCGGAAGTTCTCGTAGAACTCGATCCCGCGGTCGGGGATTCCGCGGGCCTCCTGGTCTGCGGCCTGCTCGGGCGTGCCCAGATCGTGGCCGGAGCTGAAGTGCTCCCCGGCCCCGCGCACGATCACGACGCGGACGTCGGGGTTCGCCATGGCTTCGTCGAGGCGTGCATCGAGCGCATCGAGCAACGCCCAGCTCTGCGCATTTCGGTAGCGCGGCCGGTTCAGGGTGAGGATTGCGACACGCTCGTCCAGCTCGATCAAGACGTCATCGGTGGCCATTGGCGACTCCAAGTCGGGTCGGGCCAGTCTACGCCAGGAGCCGCGCCCTAGAGCAGGGTCGTATCCGTCTCGAGCCCTAGGAAGACCCGACCCACGAGCTCGTAGGTGCTGGGAGCGACCATGATGTGCTGGGTGGCGACGTGCATGTCGCGGAAGATCCGTGAGAGCGGGCTGCGATCGTATACCGAGGTGCCGCCCGCGGCGTCGTACATGAGATCCACCGCCTTGGCGGACTGTCTCGATGCATTGGTGGTGGCGAGCCGCAGCTGGAGGCGATGATCTACGGAAAGTGGGTCGCCGGCGGTGGCGGCCTGCCAGGCCGACTCGACAGCCTCGCCGAGCAGAGCGCGCGCCGAGCGCACCGCCGCCTCGGCTTCGGCGACCGCCGACTGGACGTAGGATCGGCTTGCCAGGGTTCGCGTACTCGCCGTCGGGACCTTGGCGCCCGCCAGCTCGACGAGTTCGTCGATGGCGCGGCGCGCGAGACCGAGCGAGATCGAACACACGCCGAGCCCGAGGAAGCCGAGCAGCGGGAACTGGTAGAGGCCGCTCAGCCTGGGCTGGCTGACGCCGAAACGGATCCAGCGCCCGTCGGGCACGAAGACCTTCTCGACCTGGAAATCCGTGCTGCCCGAGCCGGCCATGCCGTGCACATACCAGGTATCGAGGATGTCGACCTGCTCGGCCGCGAAGATGGGCAGCAGGTGGTGGGGCGCCCCGTCCGGGTCGCGAACGAGCTCGCCGTCTTCGCCGACCAGCAGCGAACCGCCGAGCAACCAGTCGGCGTGGTGGCAGCCGCTGCCCCATTGCCAGCGCCCCGTCACTTCGATGCCCCCCTCGACCTGTCGGGCCTGGCCCGTGGGTGCGGTGGCACCCGCAGTGATGACGCCCGGGTTGCTCCCGTAGATCTCCTTCGCCCAGTGATCCTCGAGATACCCCGAGAGGATTGCAGTCGTGCAGCCCACCATCACCACCCACGCGGTCGATCCGTCGGCGCGTGCGATCTCCTCGATCACCCGCAGCGTCTCGAGGGCGGGTGCCTCCCGGCCGCCGAGCGATCCGGGAATGCAAAGCCGGAAGATGCCGTGCTCCCGTAGCTCGCGGATGATGTCGTCCGGCACGCGCCGGGCCGCTTCGATCTCTGCGCCGCGGGGCTCGAGCCGGGTGGCGAACTCGCGCGCGAACTGAAGCGATTCTGTCGGCATCGGGTTTCTCCTCGGAATCGGAACGTCGAGCGAGTTCGAGAAGGCTGTAGTCTAACTCCAATGTCCATGCGATTCGAAGGATGGGATGTTGGCAGCTCGAGATCGGAGAATGATTTTCGGAGTTTGAGGAGTACTCTAGAGAGAACGCTTCTCGAAACCCCAACCCAGAGTGGGCGCACCTATGTCTTCGTCGACCCTCGACGCATCCGGCTTTCAGGCGCTGCACATCGATCGGCTCGGCGACGTCTTGCGGGTGACCGTGGACCACCCCACGAGCCGGCTGAATGCGGTGGATGGCCTCCTCCACGGCGAGCTGGCGCGTTTGTTTCGCGAGCTCAAGCGCGAGGATGAGGCCCGGGCCGTGCTGCTCACCGGCCGGGGGCCCGCGTTCAGTGCGGGTGGCGACTTCGACTGGTTTCCTTCCCTCGACGACGTGGCCAAGCTCGACCACCTGCGCCGCGACGCAAAGCAGCTGATCTGGGACCTGCTCGACGTCGAGCTTCCGATCGTCGCCGCGCTGAACGGCCCCGCGATCGGGCTGGGAGCGTCGCTGGCCTTGCTCTGCGACACGATCTTCATGGCCGAGGGCGCGACCCTCGCCGACCCGCACGTGCGCGTCGGCATCGTCGCGGGCGATGGCGGTACGGCGATCTGGCCCCTGGTGCTCGGCCCAGCGCGCGCCAAGCGTTACCTGCTGACGGGGGACCCGGTCACCGCCGTCGAGGCCGAGCGCATGGGCCTGGTGAATGGCGTGCTGCCGCCGGAGCGTCTCGGGGAGGAAGCGCTGGCTTTCGCCCAGAAGCTCGCGGCCGCTGCGCCCTTGGCGGTCCGCTACACCAAGCTCTCGGTCAACAAGCTCGTCAAGGATGCCCTGAACGTGTCCTTCGACACCTCGACCGCGCTCGAGCTCGTCACGCTTCAGAGCGAGGATCACGACGAGGCGCTGGCGGCGATCCGCGAGAAGCGTACACCCCGCTTCCGCGGCCGCTAGATCGAAGCACTCGGACGCACACGAAACGAACCAAAGGAGCAGCGATGGAAATCTACGACGCCATGAAGACGCTCCGGGCGGTACGACGGCTACGCCCCGATCCCATCCCCGACGACGTGCTGCGGCGCGTCCTCGAGGCCGCCACCTGGGCCCCGACCGGCGGCAACGTCCAGCCCTGGCGGATCGTCGTCGTGCGGGATGGGGAGAAGAAGGCACGGCTCGGCTCGATCTACGCCGAGCACTGGGCCGCCTACACCAAGATCCATCGCAAGATGCTGGAGGGAGCCCCGGAAGAAGTGCGCGAAAGCAACGAGCGCATGATCCGGGCCGGCGACTACCTGGCGGAGCACTTCACCGACACGCCGGCCGTGCTGATCCAGTGCTTCAACCCCAAGATCATGGCCATCACCGATGCGAACCTCGATCGCATCTCGGTGGTTGGCGGTGCATCGATCTATCCGGCCGTGCAGAACCTGCTGCTGGCCTGCCGCAACGAGGGACTCGGCTGCGTGCTGACCACGCTGCTATGTACGGCCGAGCCCGAGGTGCGCGAGCTGCTCGGCATCCCCGAGCCGTGGTGCACCGCCGCCGCGATCCCCATCGGCTACCCGGTGCTCGGCGGGCACGGACCGATCTCGAGACGCCCGATCGAGAAGATGGTCTTTGCCGACACCTGGGGCGCAGCGCTCTAACCCGACGTCACGCGTCCGATCCCGGCTGCCCGGGTGCTCGCGGGCTGCCCACTCTCATCAGAGCAGCGTGGCCTCGCGCCGGTTGGCGAAGTCGCGACCGCGGCCCGGAGGCCTCTCGGGCGGTATGATGCGAGACCAACGAGGGGGACCGATGCCCGACCAGTGGACGATTCGTGGCCAGGAGTACGGCAACTGCAACTGCGACTGGGGCTGCCCCTGCCAGTTCAACGCGCCGACCACCCACGGAAATTGCGAGGCGGTGGCTGCTGGCCACATCGAGGAGGGGCACTTCAACGAGACCCGCCTCGACGGTCTGAACTTCGTGCTGCTGCTCTGGTGGCCCGGCGAGATCGCCGAGGGAAACGGCCGACAGCAGGTGATCGTCGACGAGCGGGCGGATGCGGAGCAACGCGAGGCGATCCGCAAGATCGTCCACGGCGAATCCACCGCACCCGGGGCCACGCACTTCTTCGTCTACAACAGCACCATGTCCGAGGTGCTCGAAACACTCTACGCGCCGATCCATCTCGAGATAGACGTCGAGGCGCGCAAGGCGAGTCTCGACGTCCCGGGTCTGATCGAGTCGACCGGTAGCCCGATCGTCGACCCCAATAGCGGCCAGGAGTTCCACGCGCGGATCGACCTGCCGAACGGCTTCGAGTACCGCCTGGCGGAGATGGGGAATGCCTCGTCCAAAGTCACGGCAGGTCTCCAGATCGAACTCCAAGACAGCTATGGCCAGTGGAACGAACTCCACATGAATCAGGACGGCGTGATCCGCTAGCGGGCTGGTACGTGACCGATCGGACGACTCTGCCGCTGCCGGCTCTCCCGCGCCGGGATCGCATCGCCATCCTCACGGCCCTGGGCGGGGTCTCTGCTCTCGCCTGGGTCTACCTCGTGGTCATGGCCGCTCGCATGGAGACCATGGATTCGGGGGGCATGGCCTTGGCTGCCATGCTCGAAGTTCGTCCCTGGGCGGGTGTCGACTTCGCGCTCACGTTCCTCATGTGGGCCGTGATGATGATCGGCATGATGGTCCCGACCGCCATGCCGATGACGCTGGTCTACGCCGCGGTCGCGCGGAAGGCGGCGGGGCAGGGCACACCGATCGCATCGACGAGCGCCTTCGTGGCCGGCTACGTCGCCATTTGGACCCTGTTCAGTGTTGGCGCCACCGCCGTGCAGTGGGCGCTCGATCAGGCAGCACTGCTCTCGCCGATGATGGTCACGACCAGTCCCGTCGTCGGGGCAGCACTGCTCATCTCGGCGGGCGTCTACCAGCTCACGCCATACAAGGATGCCTGCCTGGAGCATTGCCGTTCGCCTGCCTACTTCATCTCCGAACACTTCCGCCTGGGCCACGGCGGTGCATTTCGCCTGGGACTTCTGCACGGCGGCTTCTGCCTCGGCTGCTGCTGGGCCTTGATGGGTCTGCTCTTCTTCGGCGGCGTGATGAGCCTGCTCTGGATCGCGGCGATCACGGTCTTCGTGCTGGCGGAGAAGCTGCTGCCCATCGGGTTGGCCGGAGGGCGTGCTGCAGGTGTCGGGCTCCTGGCCGCGGGCTTCGCTGTCCTGCTCGGTCTTCGCTTCGGGTAGCCTTCGGCACTCTTCGCTTGCCAGGAGTCGAGACTCGAGGCCGCGTCATCTCTTGCCCGGCTCGGTCGCCACGGGGTTATCCTGGGGTTCACTGCGGCGGACGTCTCCGCACACCGCCGAGAACGAGAAGAAGCATGAGAAGTCTGAAGAGGAGAGAAGCACATGGCTCTTGAACACTTCCCGGATCACGTTGCGGTTTCAGAGCGGTCGCTCGAATATGATTGTTTCGAGATCACGACCCTGACGCCGCACATTGGGGCGGAGATTCGCGGCCTGGATCTTTCCTCCCCCCTCTCGAGCGAACAGGACAAGGAGCTTCGCCGCGCCCTCCAGGACTGGATGGTGTTGGTCTTTCCCGAGCAGGAGCTGACGGCCGATCAGCACAAGGCGTTCGGAAGTCACTTCGGAGATCTCCACATCCATCCCCAGCTGCGCGGTGCCAAGATGTCCCATCCTGAGATCTTGCCCGTCCACACGAATGCGGACTCTCCCTTTACTCCCGGCGATGGCTGGCATGCCGACGTGACCTGCGAAGAGCTCCCGCTCTGGGGCTCCATGCTCTACATCCGGGAGACACCGGAGTGCGGCGGGGGCGACACGCTCTACGCCGATATGTACACGGCCTACGAACTGCTTTCGGAACCCATGAAGCGCTTTCTCGAAGGATTGACGGCGATTCACGACGGCGCCGGCCCCTACTCCGAACAACAAGGCATGGGCCTGGGGCGATCGGCACCGGGCGAAGGGTTTCCGTGCTCCGAGCACCCCGTCGTCGTGCGTCACCCGGACACGGGCAGGAAGCTGCTCTATGTGAATAGCGGCTTCACGACCCGGATCGTGGGCCTCAGCGCGGCCGAGAGTCGGGGGATTCTCGACCTGCTCTTCCGCCATATCGATTCCACTCCCAAGCTCCACTGCCGCGTGCACTGGGGACCCAAGACGCTGACCTTCTGGGACAATCTCGCCACACAGCACCATGCCATCTGGGATTACTATCCACACTCGAGGGTCGGCGGACGCGTGTCGGTCCTGGGCAAGACCCGCCCGACCGCGTGACGTGCTCGTGATCCACGGCGAAGTGTCATCCGATCGGTCGTGGGCCGAGCACGGTTCGTCAGGCCTTTTCGATTGGATCCGCCTGGGCTGAAGGCCACCCGTGCCCCTAGCCGAGATCGACGGAGACTTCCAAGTGGCGGCCGACACGAGCCGGGGCGTCGTGAACGCGATCGTCGATTCGTGAGCCGCCCAGGCCGGGTTACGAGAACATGAACGGGCATGCTGGACACGGGCCCGTGCGGCGATAGCTTCCGCGGCTTCGAGGAGAGGAGCATCTGATGGAAGCGACGCGCTGCCTTCGCGACGATCACCGAGTCATCCGGTCCGTGCTGGATGGGTTCGAGCGGGCGCTCGGGGATTCCGACCGGGCGCGGAAGATCTCTCGCGAGGAGTACCAGCCGTTCCTCGACTTCTTCCGCGACTTCGCCGAGGTCTATCACTACCGCAGGGAGGAGGAGCAGCTCTTCGCGCTCCTGCGAAGCAAGCAGGTCATCGTCCCGGGGACGCCCATCGCCCTGGTGCTCGAGGAGCACGAGCTCGGCCGGGCGCTCACACCCGCGATGGCGGAGGCGTTGGAGCGGGGCGGGGACGACCCCGAAGGGGCGGCGGCGTTCCTGGCCCACGGCCGGCGCTATCTGGAGTTCCTTCGCAAGCACGCGGACAAGGAGGAGCACTGCGTCTACGGGATGGCCGAGCGGGTGATCCGGGGCCGGGACCTCGAGGCGCTGCTGGCCGCGTACGAGGAGGCCGAGCGGGACCC
>JAFDDA010000219.1 GCA_019311105.1 Deltaproteobacteria bacterium | reverse complement strand
TGAGCCGCCTCGCACCGCTCGACAGAGCTCTGGTCCTGATCCTGGTGCCACTGTGGGCGGTCTGGTTCGCCGTCGCCGTCCATTCCCAGGTGCGAGGCGGTGGATTTCCGATGGTTGTCGTTTCGCTCGAGGGTGCCGATCACTACCCCGAGCTCACAGGCGAGGTCTCCCAGAACTATCCGTCAGACTGGCTCGCGCACGCCGGTCTCGGCGCGGGCGATCGGCTGATTCGGGTGGGAGACGCCGACCGTTGGTCTTCGAGAAACAAGGCGAGCTGCGCGAGACGTCGCTCGCACTGATACCCGTCACGATCTGGAGGCCCCTGCTGATCGCATCGCTTGCACTGGCAGCGTCGGCACTGTTCCTGCTCCTTCGCGGCCGGCCAACCCCCACGGTGCGCTCCTACTTCTATTTCGCGATGTGCTGGGCCTTCGCGACCACGGCCTCGTTCGGAAGTGCAGCCGAGTTCTATGTGACCTGTGGAGTCATCACCTGCGGGAACCTCGTGTTCTTCCCATTGGCATTCCATTTCGTCTTCCAGTTTCCCGATGACCGCGCACCTCCGGGGTACTGGCATCGGATCTGGCCGTGGCTGTTCTCCGTCGCTGTCGGTCTCTCCGCCTTCCTTCAGTTGACGGGCCACATGCGAGGGGGTGAGGAGGGCTTCACGGGGACCTTCGCCCTCGCTGCCGTGGTGATGCTCGGTGTCGCCACGTGGAAGTACCGCGGTGCAGATCCGCTCGCACGGCGGCAGATGAAGTGGGTCTTGTTCGGGATCTATTGCGCCCTGGGTCCCCTGGCGTTTGCGGGTGCTACGTCCAACCTGGACCCTCGTCTCCACTGGCTCTGGCTTGCGAGCTTCTCGTTCCTACCGCTCTTTCCCCTTTCTCTCGTCGTCTCGGTCGTGCGCTTCAACCTCTTCGACATCGACCGCGTTCTCTCCGCGACGGCTTCCTACAACGTCCTCGCCGTGCTGGTGGGCGCTGGGGCCCTCGTCGTGGTGCCCCGCGTGGCCGAGGCCGCCTCTGGTCTCGTCGGCATTAGTCCGGCGACTGGCCAGGTCGTGCTCTCGTTGGCGCTGGCCGCAGTCGTGATCCCGGCCCACACACGCCTCCGCCCCCAGATCGACCGCGTCTTCTTCAAGGAACGATTCGCCCTCGACCACGGCATCGCCGAGTTGCTGCCAGCCCTGTCCACCTGCACCGACGCGCGGGGGCTGACCGAACGTACGGGCGAGGGCCTCCACCGCCTGTTCCGGCCCGAGGCGTGCATCGTCTACGCCGCCGTCGAAGGGAGCTACGCCCCGGTCTTCGTAGAGGGTCGGGCGGTGCCGCCAGCCTTCGGTGCCACGAGTCCGCTCGTAGCTTCCCTGGCGGAACGCCCGACACCACTCTCCCTCAGCGCCATCGGGCGTCGCCCAGACGAGGCCGCCCTCGGCCCCTTCGACCGCGCCGCACTAGAGACCCTTCAAGCCGAAGTGGTCGTACCCGTGCGGCAGGACGACGCCCTCACCGCCTTCCTGTGTCTCGGACCGAAGCGTTCCGGCGATGTCTACACCTCGACGGACCTGTCGCTGCTGTCAGCCGTCGCCGAGAAGGTGTCCACGGAGCTGCGGCGCTTCGATCAGGAGGAGACGATCCGTGAGGGACGCGAAATGCAGCAGGCACTGCGCCGCTACGTCCCCGGGGCCGTCGCGGAACAGATCGGCAGCGGCGGCGACCTGGCGGCAGGCGAGCGCGAGGTCTCAGTGTTGTTTGTGGACATCCGAGGCTACACGGGCTTTGCCGAGAGCCGGAAGGCCGAGGATATCTTCTCGACGATCAATCTCTACACCGAGACCGTCTCCCAGATCGTCCAAGAACATGCGGGAAGCGTGGTGGAGTTCAACGGCGATGGCATGATGGCCGTCTTCGGGGCGCCTCGGAAGCTGGCTCACAAGGAGAGGGCCGTCGTCGAAGCGGGGCGGGAGATCGTGAAGGCGGTCGGCGGCCTTCCGGTCGAAGACGGTGAGACGCTCTCCGTCGGCGTGGGAATCGCTACCGGCGAGGCGTTCGTCGGCAACATCCAGGCAGTGGATCGCATGATCTGGAGCGCCATCGGAAACACCACGAACCTGGCCGCGCGGCTCCAGAGCCTCACTCGCGAGCTAGGCGCCTCGGTGGTGATCGACACCGCGACATGGGAGAGGGCACAGGCTGCGGCCGGCGACTTCGACAAGCGGCCCGACGTCCCAATCCGGGGCCGGCGTGAGACCCAGGATGTCTACTCGCTTACGATGCCCCGAGTCGCAGGGAGCACCCCCGCTTGAGCCGCCTCGCACCGCTCGACAAGGCGCTGGTCCTGATCCTGGTGCCGCTCTGGATCGTGTGCCTCACGCTCACCGTGCGAACGCAGGTGCGAGGCGGCGGGAAGGTCCTTCTGGGAGTCTCGGTTGAGGATTCCGGAAGCTATCCCGTCCTGACGGGCCAGTTCTCACGGGTGTTCCACGCGTCCGATCCACTCGCGGAGGCCGGCCTACGCGCAGCCGACCGGCTGATCAAGCTGGGGGGCGCCGATCTCCTCGGGGCGAATTCGGTCGATGTCTTTGTCCGTAGCATTGAGGAAGGCGGGCGTGACCTCCGCGTACCCCTGGTCTTCGAGAGAGACGGCGAGCGCCTTGAGACCTCGCTTCGCCTTGTCCCGGCTTCTCAGGGCCTGCCGATGATGTTCGTTTCGTTCGCCTTCGCTGTCTCGGGGTTGTTCCTGCTGCTCCGCGGGCGGCCGACTCCAATGGTCCGTGCGTACTTCTACTACGCGATGTGCCAGGGCATCATCCCCGGATCCTTGGTTCCCGGCCGCTTGTTCTACCCGTGGCTCGGACTGTTCTTCCTGTCGAATCTGATCCAACCCTGGTTGATGATTCGCTTCGCCTTCCTATTTCCCGATAGCCGCGCACCCCGCGGGTGGTGGCACCAGGTCTGGCCGTGGGCCCTCGGCATTCCGACCGGCTTCCTCACGCTCTTCTTCTTTTCGGGGCATGTCAGGACGGCGGAGCTCGCCTTCACTGGCGCCTGGGCCGCAACATTGGTCGCGACCCTCGGCGTAGCCACCTACAAGTACCGTGGCGCAGACCGGATCGCGCGCCGCCAGATGAAGTGGGTGGTCGCGGGTGCGTACTGCGGCCTTCTTCCGGCCGTCATTGTGGGCGTGCTCAATGCCCTCGATCCGCGCATCGGCGGGCTCTGGTTCCCGGGCCTGGGCTTCTCGATGCTGCTCCCGCTGTCACTCGTCATCTCGGTCCTCCGCTTCAACCTCTTCGACATCGACCGCATCCTCTCCGCGACGGCCTCCTACAAC
>JAFDDA010000218.1 GCA_019311105.1 Deltaproteobacteria bacterium | reverse complement strand
CGGCAGCGGTCGGGCTCGCGGGCGCGAATCCATCGCTGACGCAAACGGCCGGGGTCGCGCGGGTCGCCGAGCAGCAGGATGTCGCGGAAGAGCACCTTGCGGCGGCCGTCGCGCTTGCGCGGCAGCCAGCAGACGCGCAGCGGTGCGAGCAGGGGGTCGTCGCCGGCGGCGAGCCGCCCTTCGAGACGCGGGTCGAGTTTGCCGCCCCCGCCGCCGCGACGTGAAGACGGGATCGCGATGCTGTCGAGGTCGGCATCGGTGATGTCGCCCGGCCGGTGCTCCGCGATCCACGCCTCGAGCAGCTTCTTCTCGAGCCCGCTCGCGGCATCGAGCAGGAAGACGAAACGTCCGGACGGGCTCGACGGCCAGCCCGAGTTGTCGAGCGGCGCGAGGGGAGGGCCCGTATCGACGGCTTCGGCCATCCGGCGATCCTATCAAGATCGGGCGTCCCGGGGGTGGGAACCGGACGGGCGCAGCGCTAGTTCGCCGCCAGCCAATCCACCGCGACGTTTGCGAGGGCACGGACCCCCAACTCGAGGGCGTCTTCGTCCACGCGGAAAAGCGGCGAGTGGTTCGGCGCCGCGTCTTCCAGCCGCGTGCCAGGCGAGCGAATTCCGAGCCAGAAGTAGAACCCCGGGACCTCTTGGGCGAAGTAGGAGAAATCCTCGGCGCCCGTACGGGGCAGGGCCTCGACCACGCGGCCCGGCGCCACGCCTTCGAGGCTCGGCAGGGCGTTGCGCACGAGTTCGGGGTCGTTCCAGGTCACGGGGTAGCCGCGGTGGATCGTGACCTCCGCGCGCGCCCCCGCCGCCTGGGCGATGCCCTCGGCTGTCTTTCGGACATAATGATGGAGGTCTTCGCGAACGCTCGGCTCGAGGCTTCGGATCGTGCCTTCGAGTTCGACCGAGTCGGGGATGATGTTGCTGCGCAGGCCGCCGGCGATGCGGCCGATGGATACGACCGCCGGAACCCGGGCGTCGACCTGCCGCGCCGGCAGTGCTTGGAGCGCCAGGATCGTGCGGGCGGCCACGGCGATCGGGTCGACGCCGAGCCACGGGTAGGCGGCGTGGGTCTGGCGCCCGCGAATGGTGATCTCCATGCGGTCGCTGCTCGCCATGGCGCCGCGGGCGCGGTAGCCGATCTCGCCCGCCTCGTGTTGCGGCACGACGTGGAGGCCAAAGATCGCGCCGGGCTTGGGGTTCGCGAACACGCCTTCCTTGAGCATCAGATCTGCGCCGCCTTCCTCGCCGGCGGGCGCACCCTCCTCCGCGGGCTGGAACACGAAGAGCACCGAGCCCGGCAGTTCGTCGCGCATCCCGGCGAGCACCTCGGCGACGCCGAGCAGGATCGCCACGTGGGCGTCGTGACCGCAGGCATGCATGACGCCGACGTCGCGGCCGGCGTATTCCGTCCGGACGCGCGAGGCGAAGGGCAGGCCGGTCTCTTCGGTGACGGGCAGGCCGTCCATGTCGGCTCGCAGGGCGACGACCGGGTCGGGGCGGTTGCCTTCGAGCAGGGCGACGACGCCCGTGTGGGCGACCTCGGTGCGCACGGTCAGGCCGAGGCGCTCGAGCTCGCGGGCCACCAGCGCGCTGGTGCGCACCTCGCGGTTGGAGAGCTCGGGGTGTTCGTGGAGGTCGCGACGCCAGGAAACGACCTGGGGCTCGACTTTTGCCGTGGCCTCGGCGATGGCTTCGGCGAGGACGCCGCTGGGTTCACCGCGGGAGGGCCCCGGGGCGGCGTTCTCGCCGCCTCCGCACGCCGCGAGCAGAGCCGCGCACGTGAACAGGATCACACGTGCCACCGTGCCGTGTAGCCTCGGGTTCACGCCGCGCCCTGCATTGCCCTGGCCCCAGCCGAACCTTCGATCAGACGCTCTGCCCTGCATTGTCCCCTCCCATCTCGGGCGCGGAAGGTAACGCCCGGTATCGCCCCTCGGCTATGCTCCCGCCTCATCCCGCTCGAGGAGTCGTCATGTACGAACAACCGCGCTGGCCGCGCGAAGCACTCGTCCCCATCCTGGGCGGGCTCGTCTGGCTCTGGTGTGCCGCAAGCTTTGGGCTCGTGGGCTTCCTGTTCTCGCTCATCCCGGGCGTCTTGCTGCTCGCTTCGGGCACGTCGCTGCTCTTCTGGCCGGGTGACGATCGCATCACGCACTTTGCGGCGCTCGGCGGCCTGCTCGGCGTGCCGCTGGCACTGCCGGTCTTCTTCACCTCCGGCTTCTGGCTCGGCGCTCTGCTCGCGGGCTTTTCGGCCGCGTCGTTCGTCGCCGCAGGCATCGCGGCGATCCGCCAGGAGCCCCACGCGCCCGGCGTTCCGACGCCCCCCATGGACGTGCCGACGGCGGCCCAGGTCGCGATCGACGAGGTCCTGCTCTCGACCATGGTGCTCACCCGCGATTCGCCCTGGGGCCGCGAGCGCGAACGGATCCTGCGCGAGGCTCAGGAGGCGCGGACGCTCTTCGCGAGCCGGGGCTGGCTCGACAAGCCCACCGACTACCACCGCAACCCGCCGGCCCTCGACGAAGTCCAAATGAAGACCGGCCGCACCCTCGGAATCGACTTCGAGGAGTGGAGCTTCGAGAGCGGCTACGAACCCGGCGAGGATGAGCCCTGCCGCGACCGCTGGCTCTCCTACGAACGCAACCGCACCGCCTACGCGCGTGTCCTGCGCTCGCCGAACGAAGGCCGCCCTTGGGTCGTCTGCATCCACGGCTACCAGATGGGTTGGCCGCTCACCGATGTTGGAGCCTTCCGCGACGTCTGGCGCAAACGCGACTTGAACGTCCTGCTCCCGGTGCTGCCGCTCCATGGCCCGCGCAAGATGGGCCGGCGCAGCGGCGACGGCTTTCTCGACGGTGACGTCCTGAACTCGGTTCATGCCGAAGCCCAAGCGATGTGGGACATGCGACGCATGCTCTCTTATCTGCGGGGCACCCAGGGCGCCGAGAAGATCGGGGCCTACGGGCTCTCGCTCGGCGGCTACAACACGGCGCTGCTCGCGAGCCTCGATGGCGACCTGGCGTGTGCGATTGCGGGCATCCCCGCGGTCGACTTCTCGCGGCTCATGTGGCGCCACGGCGCGCCGCTCGAGCTGATGAGCGTCGAGCATGCC
>JAFDDA010000217.1 GCA_019311105.1 Deltaproteobacteria bacterium | reverse complement strand
GAAGTTCGGGCGCGACCTCACCGACGTGGCGCGGCTCGGCAAGCTCGACCCCGTCATCGGCCGCGACGAGGAGATCCGCCGTGTGATCCAGGTGCTCTCGCGGCGCACCAAGAACAACCCTGTGCTGATCGGTGAGCCCGGCGTCGGCAAGACGGCGATCGCCGAAGGCCTCGCCCAGCGCATCGTGGCAGGCGACGTGCCCGAGAGCCTTCAGGGCCGCCGCGTCGTGGCCCTCGACCTCGGCTCGCTCATCGCCGGCACCAAGTATCGCGGCGAGTTCGAAGACCGCCTGAAGGCGATCCTTCGCGAAGTGGAAGAGGCCGACGGGCAGGTCGTACTCTTCATCGACGAGCTGCACACGATCGTCGGCGCCGGCGCAGCGGAAGGTGCTGCCGACGCGGCGAACCTCCTGAAGCCGGCCCTTGCCCGCGGCGAG
Source organism: Deltaproteobacteria bacterium (assembly GCA_019311105.1). Lineage (GTDB taxonomy): Bacteria > Myxococcota_A > UBA9160 > UBA9160 > JAFDDA01 > JAFDDA01. Next base: position 2,717 of record JAFDDA010000217.1, on the reverse strand, counting down.
CTGCGCTGCATCGGCGCCACCACCCTCGACGAGTACCGCAAGCACGTGGAGAAGGACGCCGCCCTCGAGCGACGCTTCCAACCCGTGGTCGTGGGGGAGCCCACCGTCGAGGACACGATCTCGATCCTGCGCGGCCTGAAGGAGCGCTACGAAGTCCACCACGGCGTGCGCATCCAGGATTCGGCGTTGGTGGCCGCCACCACGCTCTCGAACCGCTACATCACCGACCGCTTCCTGCCCGACAAGGCCATCGACCTGATGGACGAGGCCGCGAGCCGCGTGCGCGTGCAAATCGACTCCATGCCCGAAGAGCTCGACCAGCTCGAGCGGCGCAGCACCCAGCTCGAGATCGAGCGCGAGGCGCTGAAGAAGGAGACTGACGACGCCAGCGAGCGACGCCTCCCCGAGGTCGAGCGAGAGATCGCCGAGCTGCGCGACCAGGGCGGCGCGATGAAGACGCGCTGGGAGAACGAGAAGGGTGCGATCCATCGGCTTCAGGAGCTGAAGGAGCAGCGCGAGTCATTGAACGCCGAGCTCGATCGCGCGCGCCGGGGCGGCGACCTCGAACGCGCCGCCGAGATCCAGTACGGCCTGCTCGTCGAGCTGGAGAAAAGTCTCGTCGAGGGGCAAGAGAAGCTCGACGCGGTCCAGAAGGACGGCTCGCTGCTCTCCGAAGAAGTCACCGGCGAGGAGATCGCGGAGATCGTCTCGAAGTGGACCGGCGTGCCGGTCACCAAGATGCTCGAAGGCGAGCAGGAGAAGCTCATCCACATGGAGGAGAGCCTGCACGCGCGGGTCGTCGGCCAGGACGAGGCCCTGCACGCGGTGTCAAATGCCGTGCGGCGCGCCCGCGCGGGGCTCCAGGACCCGGACCGCCCGCTCGGCTCGTTCATCTTCCTCGGCCCCACGGGCGTGGGCAAGACCGAGACCGCACGCGCCCTCGCTGAGTTCCTGTTCGACGACGAGCACGCGGTCGTCCGCATCGACATGAGCGAGTTCATGGAGAAGCACTCCGTCTCGCGCCTGATCGGGGCGCCGCCGGGCTACGTCGGCTACGAAGAGGGCGGCCACCTGACCGAGGCCGTGCGCCGACGCCCCTACAGCGTGGTGCTCTTCGACGAGATCGAGAAGGCCCACCCCGACGTCTTCAACGTCCTGTTGCAGGTGCTCGACGACGGCCGGCTGACCGACGGCCAGGGCCGCACGGTCGACTTCCGCAACGTCGTGCTGCTCATGACCTCCAACATCGGCAGCCAGCACATCGTCGAACTCGATGAAGAGAGTCAGCGCGACGAGATGCAGACGCGCGTGGACGAAGCGCTGCGGGCCCACTTCAAGCCCGAGTTCCTGAACCGCGTGGACGACATCATCACATTCCACCAGCTGCGCCGCGACCAGATCGACGCGATCGTCGACATCCAGCTCGAACGCGTGCGCGGTCTGCTGGCCGATCGCCACATCGACCTCGAGCTGACCGCCGAGGCCCGCACCCTGCTCGCCGACAAGGGCTACGACCCCCACTACGGCGCACGCCCCCTGAAGCGCGTGATCCAGCGCCTGGTCCAGGACCCGTTGGCGGTGAAGATCCTCGAGGGCGAGCTGCCGGAAGGCAGCAAGGTCAAGGCCGACGCCCGTGTGTCCGGCGAGGCCCTGGAGTTCCGCAAGGCTTAGCGCGGGCGCGTTTCTCGCAGAGCACCCCCTGCGACCTCAACGACGCGCGCTGCGGCCGGCCTGCCCCCCCCTCTCGGTCCGCGCGCTGCTATACCCCCGCCCATGACTGGATTCGATCGCGACATCGCCGTCGAACAGATGGCCCCCGGCCGCTACCGCGCACGGCTCGGCCCTGCGTGGTGGATCGTGGCCGGGCCGAACGGGGGCTACATGGCGGCCGTGATCCTGCGCGCCATCGAGGCGACCGTCGGGGACCCGCGACGCCTGCCACGCTCGTTGACCGTGCACTACACACGCCGACCCGAGGGCGAAGACGTCGAGATCGAGACCACGGTGGAGCGCTCGGGCCGCTCGCTCAGCACGGTGACCGCGCGCATGCTGCAGGGCGATCGGCTGATCGCCCATGCCGTCGCCGCCCTCTCTCTGCCGCGGCCGGGGTTCGAACTCCACCATGCGGAGCTTCCCAAGGTGGCCTCGCTGGCCGACTCGAAGCCGCGCGACCCGACCCCGGGCGCCATGAAGATCGCCTTCCACGACCAGTTCGACATGCGCTGGGCCATTCCGGAGGCGCCGTGGTCGGGGGCCGAGACCGCCCGCGCGGCCGCATGGATGCGGCTGGCAGAACCGCGCGTGGCCGACGCCGCCCTCATTGCCACGCTGGCCGACGCCCTGCCCCCGGCCGTCTTCGCCGTCGCGAGCGAGCCCAGCGAGATCGGCCACATCCCCACCATCGACCTCACCGTGCACTTCCGCGCGCCGCTACCGCCGGCCGGCCTCGGGCCCGAAGATCACTTGCTGTTGAATTTCACCACGCGCGTCGTATCCGACGGCTTCCTCGAAGAAGACGGCGAGATCTGGAGCCCCGACGGGACCCTGCTCGCTCAGTCCCGTCAGCTCGCAATCCTCGCCTGACAAGGCGCCCTGCTCGCCTGCCGATTGACGGAGGGGACGGTTCTATTTCTTGACGGACGCCGCCAGTCAAGAAATAGAACCGTCCCCTCCGTCAATCGGCAGGCGAGCAGGGCGCCTTGTCAGGCTAGGATTGC
>JAFDDA010000127.1 GCA_019311105.1 Deltaproteobacteria bacterium | reverse complement strand
GGCCGCGACATCCCGCCCGAGCCGCCGCGCATCGGCCTCTGCAGCAAGCCCACCACCCAGGCGGATCTCGAAAGCGACTGGGTCGCCTATTGGTGCAACCAGCTGGGCATCCGCCCCGTCTACAACCGGAAGATCTGGGAGCTTTGCTACGTCCTTCAGGCCTTCAGCGAGGGTGTCCCGGGCTTCTTGTCCGGCGGCGCGCGCGGCATCGGCTTCGGCTGCGGCCGAGAGCCCTTGCCCTCGTTGATGGCAAAGCTCGGCCACGACATCGTCGCCACCGACCTCGGGGCGGAGGCTTCGATCGGCCGGGGCTGGGCCGAGACGGGCCAACACATGGGTCGCGCGGACGATGCGTATCACGAGGCGATCGTCGATCGCGCGACGTTCGACCAACGGGTTTCCGCGCGCGCGATGGACATGAACCGGCTCGACCGCGACCTCGACGGCCAGTTCGACTTCTGCTGGTCCGTGTGCGCACTCGAGCACCTCGGCAGCATCGACCAGGGGCTCGACTTCATCGAGAACTCCTTGCGCGTCCTGCGCCCCGGCGGCGTGGCGGTACACACGACCGAGTTCAACTACGCCGAGGACAGCGAGACCATCGACCACTGGCCGACGGTCCTGTTCCAGCCTCGACACTTCGAACAGATCGCTCAACGCCTCGAACGCAGCGGGTTCGAGGTGGCGCGCCTCGACTTCGACGTCGGCGACGCGCCGCTCGACCGCTTCATCGACGTCCCGCCCTACCTCGACGGGCCGGAAGCCACGCAGCTGAAACTCGCCATCGACGGCTTTCGTTGCACCTGCTTCGGCCTGATCGTCCGCCGGCCCGCGTAGCCCGCCTACCGGGAATCTTGTTGTACGCCCACGACCTTGGCAGCGTGATCAGGTAGAACCCGTCGACGCCTTCGGTCTGGATGTCGATCCGGTTACGGCCCACGTTTCCGGGGTCTCGATCAACGTCGCCGGGCCGAATGATCTAACCTCCCGTCGTCGGCTCGAAGCTGGCGCGCCACTCCGGGGGAAACGTGCACAAGGTTGCCATCACGGGGAGCGGTCTCTGGACCCCGAGTGACTTCATCTCGAACGAAGAATTGGTCGCGTCGCTGACGGTGGCGGTCGAGGCGTGGAATCTCGAGCACGCGGACGAAATCGCCGCGGGGGGCGTCGACGAGCGCGACCCGCCGAGCGTCCGCTTCATCGAGAAGGCCTCGGGGATCGAGGGCCGCTACGTCATCGACAAGGAGGGCGTGCTCGATCCCAAGCGCTTGCGCCCGCACCTTCCGACCCGCTCCGAGGACGAAGACTCGATCCAATGCGAGATCTCCCTCATCGCGATCCGCGAGGCACTGGCCCAGGCCGGCCGGGAACCCGGGGACGTGGACGCCGTGCTGGTCGCGTGTTCGAACCTCCAGCGCGCCTACCCTGCTGTGGCCGTCGAGGTCCAGAACGCCCTCGGTGCCAAGGGCTGGGGGTACGACCTGAACGTCGCGTGCTCGTCGGCGACCTTCGGGCTTCAAGCCGCCGTGGATGCCGTGCGCGGTGGCTCGGCGCGCTGCGTCGTCGTCGTGAACCCGGAACTCACTTCCTGCCACACCAACTTCGAGCTGCGCGACTACCACTTCATCTTCGGCGATGCCGCCACGGCCGTGGTCGTGGAGCGCGTCGAGGACGCGCGCGCGGAGCACGGCTTCGAAGTGCTCGGGACGCGACTCTCCACCCAATTCTCGAACAACATCCGCAACGACTTCGGCTTCATGAATCGCAGCGAGGACGGCGAGCGCCACCCGCACGAACTCGTATTCCGTCAGCGCGGCCGCCACGTCTTCCGCGAGGTCTGCCCGTTGGTGGCCGAGCTGATCGTGAGCCACCTGGCCGAACACCGACTCACACCCGAGGACCTCGATCGCATGTGGCTCCACCAGGCCAACCTGGGGATGAACCAGCTGATCGCCCGCACGGTCCTGGGCCGCGACCCGGAGCCGGCGGAGTCGCCCGTGATCCTCGACGAATACGCCAACACCAGCTCGGCGGGCTCCGTCATCGCCTTCCACAAATTCAGCGCTGACCTGCCCGACGGCGCCCTGGGCGTCCTCTGCTCCTTCGGTGCCGGCTACTCGATCGGGAGCGCCCTGCTCCGCCGAGTCCGCTTCTAGGACCCGGGCCCGCGAGACCAGGGGGCGCTGCTCGACCCATCCTCGAGAAAGCCCGCGCCGCCGCTGAATCCACAGGGACTCGCGCTGGAGGATTCTTGGCGCTCTGGGTCAAGGCGCCCGTGGGCGCCATCGGGCTCAGCCTCACGGGCATGATGGTGCCGCAGGGCACGACCGCCGGTTGGCTCGGCTACGCCAACGGCGAGAACTTCCCCTGGGTCTGGGGCGCATTCCCCAATGCCGCAGCGATCGGCGCTGAGCCCGCCAGGCATCGGGCGGCCTACTTCTTGCGCTTCGGCCCGAACTTCTTCTTCTTGCCGGGCTTACCGAAGGGCTTCCCGGATCGCGGACCGTCGGGCCCGCGATGGCCACGCGGCCCGAGCGGCGGGCCTTCTCCGCGCGGGCCTGCAGGCGCCATGCGGACGATGCGAAGCTCGGGGTCGCGCGAATCCGGTGCCTTCACGCGCTGTTCGAAGCGCGCCACCATGCTGGCGTCGATCTCGAAGCTCGACTCCTCGGCGCGAATCTCGATGTCCCGGACGAGGTGCCCACGGATCTGGCCTCGGCGACACACGTGGCCGAGGATGCGGTTCGTCGCGGCCCCGGTCTTTCCGCCCCAGTTGATCTTGAAGCGCACGCCGCCCGATGAGCCGGGCCGCTCCGGGCGCCCCTGCTCGCGCGATTCGCGCGGTTCGCTGATCTGGGCCGGCTCACACACCGGCCTGGGCTCGGCGAGGTCGAGCAAGGCCGCCACGATTTCGGCGGGCTCTCGGCCATCGAGGAGCTGCTTCGCGTAGTCGATCTGCTTCTGGGTCGGCGCTTCCTCAGAGGTGATTCGAGCCCCCAGCTCTCGGTGGAAACGCTTGCGCAGATGCTTGCGGACGCGGCTCGCGCTCGGCGCGGGCGCCCAGTTGATATCGAGCCGGGCATAGCGGAGCAGCCGCTGGACCCGCGCTCTCCCACGCGGCGCAACGATGAGGACGCTCTTGCCCTGGCGCCCCGCCCGGCCCGTGCGGCCACTGCGGTGCGTGTAGGTGTCCGTGTCGCTGGGCGGATCCATGTGGATGACGAGTTCGATGTTCGGGACGTCGATGCCACGCGCCGCGACGTCGGTTGCGACGAGGGTCTTGATCGAGCCGTCGCGGAAGGCCTCGATGGTGCGGGTGCGCTGCGCCTGGGGCAGCTCGCCGCTCAGCGACTGGACCGGGAAGCCATCCCCCGCGAGCTTCGTGGTGAGGGCCGCCACGTCGACGCGGCGCTCGACGAAGACGAGGCAGCGCTGGCCTTCGTTCAGGAGCAACAGGTTGACGAGGGCGCCGTAGTAGTCCCGTTGTTCGACCTGATGCGCGATGTGTTCGATGTCCTGGTTCGCCGCGCCGAGCTGCGTCCCCTCGATGTGCAGGGGATCCTTCTGGAACTTGTCGGCGAGCCGACGCACCCCGTTCGGCAGGGTCGCGGAGACGAGGTGGCTGCGTCGCTCAGCCGGGAGCTGTTCGACGATCGCCTCGAGCTCGTCGCGGAAGCCCATGTCGAACATGTGATCGGCTTCGTCGAGGATCACGTGGGCGACGTCGTCGCACACGAGAATGCCCTTGCGGATGTGGTCGAGGGCGCGGCCCGGCGTGGCGACGACCGCCGTCGGTCGGCGCGAGAGCGCGCGGCGTTCGTTCTGGATCGACGCGCCGCCCATCACGACCTCGGACGTGAAGCCGCGCATCCCTTCGAAGAGCCACGAGAGTTCGCTCCGCACCTGCATGGCGAGCTCGCGGGTCGGCACGAGCACGAGCACGCTCGGGCCCCGGCGTTTTCGCCCCGCGGCTTCGGCGTCGAGGTGGCTCGCCAGCGCAAAGCCGATGGCCACGGTCTTGCCCGAACCCGTCTGGGACGAAACGCGCAGGTCACGGCCCTCGGACTCCGAAGCGAGCACGGCACTCTGCACCGAGGTCAGGGTCTCGAAACCACGGCGCCGCATGGCGGTGGCCAGCGGCTCGGGGACCTCTGCCAATGTGCTCGGCGAAAGCGCCTGTTCGACTTCGTTCATCGGTTGGACCGTTCCTGGACGGAGCGCCTTGCAGCCCTCCGGCCGCATCCGCGCGTCGACATCTCGGCTTGATTCGAGAAGGGGGGCGGGCTCTCGCCCGCGGAGCAGCGGAGGTTAACACTAATCGGCGCTGGCGGCCCCCTCGGGGTTCTAGCCCCTCGGGTCGCCTGCGCGCCGCCTCTCATCGAGCTCGGCGACGATCCGCGCGTGGGTCTCCGCGTCGATTCGGTAGAAGAGCAGCGCGATGACCGCGCCCACCCCGAAGGCCATGGGGACGATGGTGATCGTGCTCAGGATCCCATGGAGCGCGCGCTCGGACTGGGCGGCGCCTGCGACGTAGCCCGTTGCCGCGAGGATCATGCCCGATAGCGCGCCGCCGAGGGCCCCCGAGGTCTTCTGGAAGAAGCCCGTCACCGAGTAGATGATGCCCTCGGCGCGGATGCCGCTCTTCCATTCCGCGTACTCCACGGTGTCGGGGATGATCGACCAGGTGAGGACACCGATCGGTGCGCCCCCGAAGGCACCGACGATCGACCAGAAGAAGATCATCCCGATCTGGTCGTAGGGGGTGAAGTAGACGCCGAGCCCCGAGACGAACGTCAGCAGGCTGCAGACCACCATGCCCCCTGCCTTGCCCAGCCGAGCCCCCACCGCGGGTGCCGCCGCGATCCCGAGGAACGAGGGGATCGCCATCGAGAGCAGGAACACGGGCCAGAGATCCTCGCGACCGAGGTTGTATTTGAAGTAGTAGAGCTTCGCGCCGGTCTGGAGCGTGAAGGAAACCGAGCCGAACACGAAGACGACCATCAGGACCCAGAGCGGCCCGGCCGAACGGAAGACGCGGAGGATGTCGCGCGGCCCCACGCGAACGGCCTGGCTCGCCTGGACCCGCTCGGTGACCGTGGCGAAGCAGTACCAGAGCATCCCGGTGCCGAGCACCGAGTAGACGGCCATCAGCGTCCGGAACCCGACGGCCGGGCTCTCGAACATCCCCACCAGGCCCGGGGTCACGACGGCAACGAGGCCGCCGCCCATGGTCGCGAAGGCGATCCGGTAGGTGGAGAGCTGGGTTCGCTCCTGGGCGTCGGAGGTGATGGCCGCCGTGAGCGCCGAGTAGGGGATCGTGACGACAGTGAAGCAGATACCCCAGAGGATGTAGGTCGCGTAGGCGTAGGCCACCTTCGCGCCGCCCGACCACGGCGGCACGGAGAAGAGCAGGACCGAGGCAAGGCCGAGTGGTGCCGCGCCATACAGAAGATAGGGTCGGAGCTTCCCCCAGCGCGTCCGCGTCCGGTCGGCCAGCAGGCCCATCAGCGGGTCGGTGATGGCGTCGCTCAGCCGCGCCACGAGCAGCACGGAGCCCGCGACGGCGGGCAGCAACCCGAAGACGTCGGTGTAGAAGAAGAGCAGGAAGTTCGTCGTCATCGAGAAGTGGAAGTTGACGCCGTAGTCGCCGACGCCGTAGCCGATCTTCTCTCTCAGGCCGAGACGAGCCGCCTCGCCGTCACCCCCCGTCTCGGTCGAGTCTGCCCCTGGCATCTGCGCTCCGCTCTCGCTCGAAACGACTAGCGGGGGTCAACCCAGATCGGGGACGACCAGACGCGTTCGCGGTGGGTGGCGGGGACGCGCGGGTCGGGCTCGCGCCCCAATCGGATGGCATCGTAGGTCGACCAGCGACACGTCGGGTTCTGGAGTGCGCGAACGTAGTAGAAGGCGCCTTGGCTCGGGTCGAAGTCCGGATCCTTCCAGGCCTTCGTGAGTCGCATCGCGCCCTTCAACCCTTCGAGGTCGCAGGTCGACACGTCGACCGAGGCGCCGTTGTCCGGGCAGCGCAGGGTGCTCGGGTCGACCTCGAGGCCATCGGAGCACACGACGTCCTGGACCTTCTCGTGCGTCTCCCCAGCCGCGTCGATCCAGCCCTTGATGACCTGGACCCTCTGGAGGGGAGCGCTCATCGCATCGGCCTCGGCCACCACGTAGAACGTCGGGCTCTCGGTCGCGCCCTCCCCGGGGCGCAGCACGGCGCCCATCGGAACGCCGCCGGCACTCGCCACCGCGACGGGCTCGGCTGCGCCCGCAACGCTCTCGTCGAAGCCCCAGCCCGCGAAGAAGCGCAGCGTCATGCGCGGCCCCGAGGTGGCGTAGACCTCGCGGCGCTTCATGGCAGCGAAGATCGCGTCGCGCGTGTTCTCCTCGGCCCAGACCGCGGCCAGCCCGCCGGCCGTGTGGAACTGCAGAATCGTTTGGTAGGGCTTCGGATCCTCGGTCCCGATCGGGTCGCGCACGCGCCGAATCGCCGGGGAGCTGACCAAGCCGGCCGCGCCGACCCAGTCCCACTCCTCGACATCCCCGGGGTTCCCGTTGTGGGTGTCGGTGGAACCCACCATCCCGAAGGCCAGGGGGTTGAAGCCGAGCTCGCGATCGAGGGCGAGGCCGATCTTGAGCCCCTGGCGGGCGAAGCCCGACTGGAAGGCGCAGCCGGTCTCCTGGCCCGACTCGCACGGCTCGAAGACCTGGCTGAAGGCGCACTCTTCGTCCGTGGCGCCGACTCCCAGCGCACACTCGGAGGCCCCCTTGATCTGGTACATCTCGTTCAACGGCTCGCGACGCTTGCGCAGGCGCCACGCCTCGTCGTCGTACGTGCCGCCATCCCACGTATGCCGGGAGTACGCGAGGCCCCACGTCTTGTTCATGTTGTGTGGGATCGTGAGGAAGTCGCAGTCTCCGGTGCACGTCTCTTCGAGGCCGCGCCAGAGATCGATCGCGTTGCCAACGTCGAGAGCAGAGATCGCGTGGGCAGGCAGGTCGCCACCGTTGAAGAGGATGTTGCGGTGGTGCTTTCCCGAGTCGGTCAGGACGGGCGAATATTCGTAAGCGGCGAAGACCGTCAACACGCCCGGCTCGTTGTGGGCGTTGGCGAGGGCGACGTATCGCTCCCAGTCCGTCCGCGCATCGCGGTCGCAGCGCGCCACACCGCCTTCCCCCCGCTTGCAGATGGGGAACGAGCCGCGGACCGGGTGCTCCCGCGATCGAAGGCGGTAGACGCCCGCCGGGGCATCCGGATCCGGTTCGAGGTCCTGCGCACCGCGGGTCCCCTGCGACCGGATGTATGCGAACACCAGGATGTTGGGCTCATCCATCGCCGAGCAGTTCAAGGAGTCGAAGCGCGTGAGGTCCGCATCGTCGCAACGCGTCCGTGTCCCGAAGCCCTCGGCGTGATCCGTGATGGCGACGAAGTCGAGGGGACGTGAGAGTTGCATCCGCTCCCCGCCATCGCTGCGCAGCGCTTCGCCGCGCGCAAAGCGGTAGGCATCCTCGATCGTCAGGGTCGTTCCGAACAGGGCCGCGTCGAAACTCTCATGGGTGTGGACGTGGGTGTCGCCCCAGTAGACGTTCTTCAAGGGGTTGGGCGCTTGCGCGACGCGGGGCTCTGGGGCTGGCGCGCGGACCTTCGTGTCGTCCTGAAGCGCGTAGTCGGCGGGCGCCGAGTGGCGACCCATGGCCTCGCGCCGATCGTAGAGACCCTGGCCGACCGTGACCCAGCCGATCGCTGCGGCGAGCAGCAGCAGACCCAGGAACCCGAGCAGAACCTTCTTGAGCATGTCCCCTCCCGGAGAAGAATCGAGCAAGACGCATTGTATACCGCCAACCAGCGGCCCCCCTACGAAGTACAAGCTGTTGTTTCAGGGGACGGCGGCGTAGAAGCCCGTCGCATCGGAACTTCTCGACCTGTTCGTCGCACAGAATGGGGCCGCTCAAGACAGCCAGGTCTCCATGAGATGGTCTCGCAGTGAATCGTTGTCGACGTCCAGCGCCGCCCGCACATTGGGCGCACCCTTCCCTTCGGTCGTGGCACCGGCGTCGTCGACCGCGATCGAACGCTCGGCGAACCGACACAGCCCCGTCTCGACGAGCACCGCGGCGGTAAGCGGATCGTGCAGCGCGACCTTGGGTTCCTTGGAGCCGAACTCTCGCTGCACCTCGAGCCAGATCGCGCTGAGCTTGGAAAGGGCTCGAGCCAACTCGTCGCCTTGGGCCAGGAGTTCGATGTCCCCCTCCGCGAGGCGTGTCCGAAACGTGACCTCGGCCGGCACGACCCACGGAAGAGTCGAGTGCGAAGCCCCCACGACGCTCTGGACCGCGAGGGGATCGCAGAACCAGTTCCACTCGGAGATCTGCGGGATCATGCCCGGCAGCATCACGTCCTTTAGCTTCCCGCCCATGATGGCGAGCGCGGGAAGCGAGACACCGGCTCGCACCAAAGCACCGAGATTGGTGAGCGGGCCGATCGCCAGGAGGACATCCGGGCGAGCCGAGTCGAGAGCTCTGGCCAGAGCGTCGACGCGGGCGTCGGCGTCGGCATCGTGTCGGACCGCGAGGATGGGCTCGGCGTCTTCGAGCAGGCCCCTGCCCTCGTGCCCGAACATCCGGCCCTCCCGATCCGCCGAGAGCGGGACACCCAAGCCCGTCAGAACGGGGATGGGGCGCTGCGCGGCGCCTCCGCTTTTCGCGAGCAGGTCGGCCGCGATCCGACTGCGCAAGCCGACATCACCGAAGACGGTCGAAACCCCGACGAGCTCGAAGCCCGGATGACGCAGTACGTAAGCGAGCGTGAGCGCATCATCCACGTCCGTGCCGATGTCCGTATCGATCCAGACGCGCACTACGGCCCCGGCGTCGACTCGTCGGAGGGTCGCTCCAGAAACGCGCGGAGATTGAACAGCGCGGCCGGAAGCAACAGCACCAGGGCCGGGAGCTGATTTCGAACCTCGTGGAACTTCACCAGGAGAATGTGGATCACGATCAGCGCGAAGCCGAGTCCGGCCGATGTCCAGACGAGCCGATCCCGCGAGAACAACCGGGGGATCGCGAGCGCCGCCGGCAACAAGAATATCAACAGCGGGGGATGCGAAACGCCCAGCTCCAGGAAGGCCTTCCAGTTGTGGTCGAGCATCCGCGGAATCAGCTGAGTGATCGGCTCGCTGGAGAATCCACCCGGGAAGACTTGACTGAGGACGAGAAGGGTTCCGACCGTTGCGGCAGACAGGGCTCCGGTCGTCAGACCCCATCGGAGCCAGGCAACCCGTCCGAACGTATAGGCCCCGTAGAGCGCGGGCAGGAAGATCAAATCGTACTTGTTCGTCATCGCGACGTATCAGGGTCAGGCCGAGCAGAACCGGCCGTTCTCGTCGGATGAGGTGCAGACTCAACAGCCAGAACACCATGCCGAGGCGATCCCACGGATGGAAATAGAAGAAGTAATACGTCAGGGGCAGGATTGCGGAGAAGTACAGAAGGCCAATGAGGGCGTACTTCTCATCGAACCACTGGCGCAGATAGGTGAACACCAGGACGAGAGTCAGGAAGAGCGCGACGGAATCGAGATTCCGATAGACGCGAAGCAGGGGCGTGCCCACGACGCGGTGCAACCCCTCTGCGAGGTAGACC
>JAFDDA010000216.1 GCA_019311105.1 Deltaproteobacteria bacterium | reverse complement strand
AAGTGCGGAATCAGTCGTTCTCCAAGATTCCGGATCGTCTCGAGCTGGGCCCATTGAGGTACCGTCCCTATCTGGCAGATGAAGAGAATCTCGTAGACTCCGGCCTGCTGCAACCGGGTAACGTATCCAATCCCATCCATCCACCGTTCCGTAGGCGTGATTCGGGTTCATCAGCCCCATCGACGGATCGCTGAAATCGACCACGACTTCTTCCGAAGCCCAACGAGATCGGGGGGGGCTGAAGCGCCGCGCCGCAGGGGCGTCGAAGAGCAGCGCGGCATCTGTGAGATCTGGGAGGTCGGCGGTCTCGGCGGAGGTGGCTCCGCGCAGGACGGCACCCGATTCGCCCGGATGTGGTTCCGGCGCCAGGAGCCCGCGGAGGCCATGCGATGCGCTTGAGTGAGGCGCTCGGGAAGCCGAAAAGTGGTCCATGAAGATCCTCTCTACGCTCGCCGTTGCCGCGTCCCTCGCTTTCACCTTCGCCTGCGCGGGCGCCCCGCACACCGTCGAGCCGCCGGACGTGAACCTCGTGAGCGTCGCGCCGGAGGGGCTCACGCCCTTCGAGCAGAGGATGCGTGCTGACCTGCGCTTCTCGAACCCGAATGACTTCGCCCTCGACTTCGACGGAATCCGCTTCGACCTCGAGGTGAACGGGCGGCCCTTCGCGCGCGGGCAGAGCGGAGAGGCCTTCTCGCTCCCGCGACTCGGGGAAGAGATCGTGTCGGTGACCGCCACCTCGACGCTCGGCGATCTCGTGCAGCAGCTCGCAGCACTCGGGGGCAGGAAGGGCTCGGGGTTCGACTACCGCATCACCGGGCGGCTCTACCTCGTCGGGGGCGGACAGCGCTCGGTGCCGTTCGAGCGCGTCGGGCATCTCGGGCAGCCCTGAGCTTCGAGGGCCCCGAGGTCGAGCTGGCCAGGGCCTGGCGACGGGCGGAGTGGTTTGTACGCCATGAGCGGCATGGGCAGAATGGTGGCCACTAAACGCTCCGCGGAAGCGTTGGAAACAGTGTCGCGATGGGCGGTTAGCGAAATTCTTCAGCCCGCGCTCCCATCCTGGCCTGAATTCGGGGAGTTGGCGGTTCTCCGGCGCACGCGGTTTCGCGTCTGGGGTCTCTGAGAGATCCCAGTTGGTCAGCCGGTGTGCCGCCCCAGGTCGACGAAAGCCAACGCGGTCCTCCCCCCATCGCGAGTGCATCAGGCCCGCGGCCGGGGCTAGTGGCGGTGCCTGGCCGGGTGATGCTGGTGTTTCTTTTCGTGCGTCCGGGGCGCGCGCTTGGCGAGCCGCTTTGGCAGCCGCGTGTGCGCCGCCACGACCCAACCACCGTCGATGCGCACGCTCATCTGCCAGCCGGTCGCGAGCTGCCGGTAATAGTGACCGTCGTAGAAGAAGTGATCGTCCCAGCCTGCCACCGCGTAGACGCCGACGGCACTGTCGAACACCAGCTCGACCCCATGGTGCGCTTGCTTGTGCCGGTACCCGTGCGCCGGTGCATGCGGCGGTGGCCCGAGGGCATGCACGACCACCGGAGCGTGGCCCCCACGCGCGCGCCCGCGGTGCGGCACGTGGGCGTGAAAGCAACCCGACAGCAGCGCCAGCGCACCCAACGCGCAGGCGATCCGAAACGACCGATGCATCAACTCCTCCACGAGCCGTCGCGGTGAGCCGCGAAGGGCACTTGAGCCGTACGCCCCGAGCCCGTTATCGGCATCCGTGCCAGGGGACCTGGGTGATGCCGGTCACGGAAAGATCGCCTCGGCGCTCCGGCAATGCGCTCGCAGCGATCCTGCGGGTTATGGAGTTGCCGCGACCTTGCTGCGCGATGATTCAGAAGGTTGTGGGCGCCTTGATTATCGAGTGGATGCCGGTTGGCCCGCATTACTACTATCCGGTCGACGCGAGCGGGGGATAGGAGTCGAGCGGGCTGATTGCGCCGGGTCGGGCGAGCGCGATGAGCGCATTGCCCCACGGTTGGCGGCCAACTCGCTCGGGGACTTGGCTTTCGGTAGGTGGGTTGGATGGTTCCCCGACCAGCTCGCCTCATGACGGCGGCCTCTAGGGGGACCCGCGGCGGAAGGGCCGCGGGCTCAGCTCGGGAGCTTGGCCTCGTCGCCCGTGATCTCGAGAACGTGGGCTTCTCCCAGCTCGGCCGAGGAGCGCCCGACGAAGATCCGGTACTCGCCGGGATCCACATACCAGCCGGCTTCCTCACGGCGTGCGTGACCGCCTTCGGCCGGCACGGGCATCCCCGACTGCAGGTCTGCAAGCGTGCTGTCTCCAATGTCGTAGTAGGCGAAGGCCCGAGGCGGAAGCTCGATCGTCACCCGCGTCGCTTCGCCGGGCGCAAGCGACACCTTGGCAAAGCCCTTGAGCTCCCGGATCGGCCGCGGGAGCCGCGGCGCCACAGGCTCGACGTAGACCTGGACCACTTCGCTGCCTGTGCGATCGCCCTCGTTCGCTAGGTCGACCTCCAGGCGCAGCGGCCCGCCGGCCACGAGGGTCGCCGGAGCTTCGGGGGATCCGATCCGGAACTGCGTATAGGAGAGCCCGTGGCCGAAGGGCACGGCGGGCGCGATCGCAAGCGCGTCGTTCCAGCGGTGACCGGTCAACACGCCCTCGCCGTAGCGCACCGCCCCGTTCTCGCCGGGGTAGTTGGCCGAAGCGGCGAACTGTTGC
This sequence comes from Deltaproteobacteria bacterium, assembly GCA_019311105.1. Classification (GTDB taxonomy): domain Bacteria; phylum Myxococcota_A; class UBA9160; order UBA9160; family JAFDDA01; genus JAFDDA01. The sequence continues at coordinate 528 of JAFDDA010000216.1, read as the reverse complement.
GGATGCGCCGGCACGGTGGTCGGCGCGCGGCCGCCGGGCTCGGCTTCGCCCAGCAGGACATCCACCAGCGCGTCGCCGAGCTCCTGGCCCGCAAAGCCCAGGAGAAGCGTCGCGGCAGGCGCCTCGATCCAATCGAGGGCGTGGGGGGCGCCGGCGTTGACGACGACGATGGTGCGCGGGTTCGCGGCGGCGACGCGGCGGATCAGCTCGGGCTGCTCGCCGGGGAGCTCGAAGAGGTCGCGGTCGCGCCCCTCGGTCTCCCAGTCGTCGTTGGTGCCCACCACCACAATGGCAGCGTCGCACTCGGCCGCCAGCGCTTCCGCTTCGCCGACGAGGTCTTCTGCCACCAGCGGCACCAGGCCCAGCGTCGCCCCGGACAGGATCATCGAGTCGCGGTTCGAGAACTCGATGCAGAGCTCGATCTCGCAACCGGCCTCGAGCGCCAGCTCGGCCGTGAGCTCCTCGGAGCCGAAGCCGAAGAACGCTTCGCCTCGTCTGATCTCGCCTTCGGTGGCGTCGATCACCACT
>JAFDDA010000215.1 GCA_019311105.1 Deltaproteobacteria bacterium | reverse complement strand
GGTGCCCGCTTCGTCGAGAACGGGCGCACGGTTCGGCTCCAGCCCGACTTGCAGACCGCCGGCCGCTACACGGTCGAGACGAGCCGCGAAGGCTCGAGCCACGTCACCGCGCACGCCGACGTCGCAACGGCGGTCCAAGAGTTCGCGGCGGCCTGGCGCGCGCGCCTCCACTAGGGGCGCGCCCTACCCTTCCTCCGACTCCTCGAAAGCCGTTAGCCGGATCCGCTTCGGGTGCGCTTCGAATGCGCCACCCCGCCGATCGCGGCCGTGCAGTTAGTCGTCCTGATACGGCTGCGACTCGTCGGCGTCTTCGTGAATCCGCTAGGCGGTGATCTCGAGCTTGTCGCTCATGAGGTCCCTCTCCCGGCCTTCCCTAGCCGGTACCCAAATCGGTGCGTCCCCGGCCGGATCACATGCTGCGGCAAGGCGTCCGGGCCGCAGGCGCCGGTGCCGAGGCCGCGTTGGCGGTGGTCGAGGTGGAGGATGGTTTCGCGCCGGGGTTCGAGGTCGCTGGTGTGGCGGGCGGCGTAGAGGTCGGCGGCGGTGTAGTGGCTGGCGGTGAAGCGGAGGAGTGGGCCGCGGCGGTCGAGGGCTTCGACGCGCAGGCCGCGGCCATCCGTGCCCGCGAGTTCGAGCCAGCGGGTTTCGCCGTGGCTGCCGTGCTCCTGGGGGACGATGTAAGGGACGTACTGGTCGGTGACGGTGCTCGCCCAGCTCCCGACGCGCACGCCGCGCAGGCGATCTTCGTAGTCTTCGTGCGGCCCGAGGCCGAGCCAGGCGAGTTGCTCGAGGCCGGGGCGCAGGATGAAGACGGCGCCGATGCGCGGCGGGTCGGCGAGAGCCTCGGGGAGCGTGACGGCGTGCTCGAAGGCGACTCGGCCGTCGGGCTCGACGTGGAGCTTGGCTCGGTGCACGAGATCGCCGGAGCGCTGGCGGAGTGTGAGCTGCGCGCCCCCGTCGGCCCGGCGCACGCTGAGGGTCTCGGTATCGAGCGCCAGGGAGTCGAGGCCCTGCTCGAGCCATCTCGCCAGAGGTCGGCCACCGCCGCCCCACCCTTTCACGCCGTCGTTGTCGACGGCTGCCCGCCAGAGTGAGATGCGCGCGCCGTCGGCGGTGAGGTCGCCGTCGCCGAAGTCGAGGGTTGTGACGGTGCCGGTCTTCGCGTCGAGTTCGAGCGTCGTGCCCGCGCCTTCGACTCGGATGCGGTCGGCCGATTTGTCGATGTTCCAATCGATCTTGGCAGTCCGAGCGCTGCGCACGGCACGCCCACGCCACGGCAGCGCCAGCTGCACGCGCGCCACCTCGTGACCCTTCGGCGCCCAGATCTCCTCGCGTGCGGTCTCGAACCAGACATCGAGGAAGGCCTCCTCGCCCGGCTCGAGATCGGGCTTCACGAGCGGGATCTCGACATCATCGAACTCGCCGGCCGCTGTCGAGAGCCGCGCGAGCCGGCCCTTCTTCACGACACGTCCGTCCACGCTCATCGCCCACGCGCCGCGCAGATCCGACAGATCCGTAAACTCGCGCTTGTTCGTGATGCGCACGCGCCCGGCCTTCGCGCTGCGCAGCGCGACGCCCACCGGCTGCTGCAAGACCTTCGCCTCCCACATGGCCGGGTGGGGCGTGCGGTCGGGCCAGATCATGCCGTTGATGCAGAAGTTGACGTCGTTGGGTACGTCGCCGAAGTCGCCGCCGTAGGCCCAGTATTCGCGGCCGCTCTCATCGACGGCGGCGAGGCCCTGGTCGACCCAGTCCCAGATGAAGCCGCCCTGCAGTGCATCGTGCGCCTCGATGGCGTCCCAATAGTCCGAAAGGCTGCCGTTGCTGTTGCCCATGGCGTGCGAGTACTCGCACATGATGAGCGGGCGATCGCTCTTGTCGGACTTCGCGAAGGCGACGATCTCGTCGATGGGCGGATACATGGGGCACACGACGTCGGTGGTGGGCGGCGTGCCGTAGAGGTTCCACTGAAGTGCGCCCTCGTAGTGGAGCGGGCGCGAGGGATCGTACTGGCGGATCCAGCCGGCCATGGCGCCGTGGTTTGCGCCGTGGCCCGATTCGTTTCCGAGCGACCACAGCACGATCGACGGGTGGTTCTTGTCACGCATTACCATGCGCATGCCGCGGTCGAGGAAGGCCTGCGTATAGCGGGGGTCGTGGCAGAGGCTCGCGAGAAAGCCGTGGCTCTCGATGTCGGCTTCGTCGACGACGTAGAGGCCGTGCTCGTCGCACAGGGCATACCACTCGGGATCGTTCGGGTAGTGCGCCGTGCGGACGGCGTTGAAGTTGAACTGCTTCATGAGCCGGATGTCGGCGAGCATCGATTCGCGCGTGACGGCCTTGCCGCGGACGTCGTCGTGCTCGTGGCGGTTCACGCCGCGGATCAGGATCGGTACGCCGTTCACGCGCAACGCGCGGTCGCGCACCTCGACACGGCGGAAGCCGACCCGCTGGCTCACCGCCTCGGCCACCTTGCCTTCCGCATCGAGCAGCTCCACCACCAGGCGATAGAGATGCGGCGTCTCGGCGGTCCACTTCTTGGGTCGCGCCACGGGCTCGATGAACTCCGCCCAAGTGCCGCGATGGAGGTAGGGGTTGCCCGGCACGGCGACGTCGCGCTCGACCGCCCGCTTCCACACGGCCTTGCCCCTCGGGTCGAGGAGCTGGATCCGCGCCTTCCAACCGGGCGGCATCCGGCCGTCGCAGCCCACCTCGACACGCACGCCGAGCACGCCGTTCTCATAGGCATCGTCGAGGCTGGCGTCGGCGGCCACGTCGCGCAGGAAGGTTCGCCCGTGCGAGAGCAGGCACACCCCGCGGTGAAGCCCCGCCATGAACCAGTGATCCTGGTCTTCGATGAAGGTCGCGTCGGACCAACGAACCACCGCCACGGCGAGCGTGTTCTCGCCCGCACTCACGTGCTCGCTGAGGTCGAACTCCGCCGGCAAACGCGAGCCCTTGCTGAGGCCCACCGCCACACCATTGACCCATACGTAGAGCACGCTCTCGGCCCCACCGAAGTGGAGCACGGTTCGGCGCCCGGCCCACGACGCCGGCACGTCGAAGCGCAGCCGGTAGAGCCCCGTCGGGTTCGCATCCGGCACGCGCGGCGGCTGCTCGGGGAAGGGCATCTGGACGTTGGTGTAGTGCGGGCGGTCGTATCCCTGGGTCGTCCAATGACCGGGAACTTGGATCTCGCCCCACGCGCCG
>JAFDDA010000047.1 GCA_019311105.1 Deltaproteobacteria bacterium | reverse complement strand
TTGCGCACGGCCGGACGCGTCAGATCGAGGGCCATGGAGCGCTTGCCCCGGTTGTCCATCTGGAAGGCGGGCGACTCGGGGAAGTCCGACTCGAGGCCCATGTAGGCCGGCCGCCCTTTGCGATAGAGCTCGCCGGCCGGGACCTCGACCTTCACTACCTCGGCGCCCAGGTCGGCCAGCATCGCGCCGGCGGCTGGCACCGCGACGAAGTTCGCCACCTCCACCACACGCAAGTCTCCGAGCGGTCCTTCAGCCACGACCCTACCTCCTTCTTGGAATGCGGAAGCCTATCACGCGAGCCATTCGACCCAGCGGCCGTGGTGCTGCGCGCGGCCCAGGAGCCGGTCTTCGCCGCCCGGCCAGAGGCGCAGGCGGATCTCGACGTGGTCGAGCGACGGCGGTTCGCTGCGCAGCCATGCGAGCGGCCGCTCGGCGGTGGCGCGCGCGCCCGCCGCCTCCATCGTTGCGGAGATCCACTTCTGCTCGTCGCGTGGCACGTACCACCACATGGTCGAGTGATAGAGCACGGTGGCGACGCCTTCGGGCAACTCGGCCACTTCACGCTCGACGAAGTCGCCGCCGTGAATCTTTTCGATCGGTGCGGGCCCTGGCAACGCCTTCGCAGCCGCGAGCAGCAGCTGCATCCGATCGAGCTGGTCGGCCCAGTAGAAGCTCTGGATGAAGCGCAGCGCCTCGGGGTCGGTGGCGTCGATCGGGTCGAGGTCGCAGCCGCGGCGTGAGGCCACGCTGACCGGGGTGTCGAGGGGCGGCGGGGCGCCCGTCCACTCGCACGTGAGAAGCGGCTCCGCAGCGGGATCGCCCCAACGGTGCGGCCCGAGCTCAGGAAGCCCCCGAGCAAGCCGCAGCAGCGGCGCACTTCGTTCGTCTGGACCTGGCGCTTCATGCGCGGGCGGAGCTCTGCGAGATGCGACTCGATGGCCGCAACGAAGGCGTCGGCGACGTCCGGCCACTTCGGCGTGCCACCGGCGAAGGGGTGCAGTCGGGAGAGTTCGGGGGCCTTGCCCTCGAGCACCAGGCCCTGCACCGCGCCGACCACGCGCTGGCAGATCGCATCGAGAAAGGGGTTCCCCTCGTAGTCGGCCACCAGGCGCGCCACGGGCCCGCCGGCGTGGAGGTCTTCGATGCAGCGCTCGAGGATGCGTGCGGTGAACTCGGAGCCGCCGTCGCGGCAGGCGGGCACCTGGAGCTCGAAGGCATCGAGGACGGCGGGGTCGACGGGGGCTGCGGCCACGCGGCGAGCCTAGCGCGAACCACGCAGACGCGAAGACCAGGCGGTGCGATACGTTCCTTCGGATGGCGGACGAGCAAGATCACTACGGTCGCGTGACCTCGCAACACTACGACGAAGCCTACGCAGCTCTGCGTGACGCGTCGGGGGACGCCGCGTTCTATCTCGCGCTCGCCCGCGAGGCCGACGGGCCCGTCCTCGAACTCGGTTGCGGCACGGGCCGGATCTTGTTGCCGATCGCGCGAGCCGGGCTCCCATGCACCGGCCTGGACTTGTCGGATGCAATGCTCGGTGCGTTTCGCGCGAAGAATCCACCCGCGAACCTCCAGCTCGTCCAAGGGGAGATGCAAGGCTTCGATCTCGGCGAGCGGCGGTTCGCGCTCATAACCGCACCCTTCCGGGTCTTCCAACACCTCTACACCGTGGAGGATCAACTCGCTTGCCTTGCCTCGGTGCGCCGCCACCTCGAACCCGGCGGGGCCTTCGCCTTCGATTGCTTCTGGCCCCGCCTCGAGCGGCTCGCTGTGCGTGAGGAGCCGGAGAAGGAAGACGCCCGCTGGCCCGACGGGGACGACGAGATCGTCCGCTCCGCCTCGGTCACCCGAACCCACCGCACGCAGATGATGCAGGTGACGATGAACTACGACCGGGTGCGCAACGGCCAACGCCTCACGCGAGAAACGACGACCTTCCCCATGCGGTATTTCTTCCGCTACGAGCTCGAACATCTGCTCGCGCGCGCGGGCTTTGGCGACGTGACGCTCTACGGAGGGTTCGATCGCAGCGAGTTCGGGGAGGACTCCCCCGAGATGATCTTCGTGGCGAAGGTCTAGAGCCCTCTAGGGCGCGGGCGAGAGGATCGCCAGCACCAGCAGCCGACCCGTTCCGGTGTTGCGGATCCCGTGCGGCGCGCCCCCGGGCGCAACCAGCAGCACGCCCGCCGACATCGCGACCTCCTCGTCCGCCAGCAGGAACGAGCCTTCGCCTTCGAGGACGTGATACACCTTGTCCATCCCGTCGTGGGCGTGGAGCGCGTGTTCCTGGCCGGGCTCGAAACAGTTGAGCCCCACCATCACGCGCTCGGAACGGAACAGGGTGGCCTTCCCCATCTTCTCGGGGTTCCAGACGGCCTCGTCTTCAGGGCGGATCGCGCGGGGGTGATCGGACGGCATGGCGGCGATGGTATCGCGGGAGCCCGAAGAGGTCATGACGCTCGACGCCTGGCGCGCCGCCGGCGGCGAGTTCCACTTCGACGGACGCAGCATCTTCTGCGCGGGCGAGGGCGGCGGCCGCGCCGGCGAAGCCCTGCTCTTGATCCACGGGTTCCCCACGTCGTCCTACGACTGGCATCGGGTTTGGGGCGAGCTCGGCAAGCGCTTCCGCCTGGTGGCGCCCGACATGCTGGGCTTTGGGTTTTCGGACAAACCCGCCGACCACGACTACCGCATCGCCGAGCAGGCGGATCTCCACGAATACCTGTGCGACCTGTTGGCCATCGATCGCGTCCACATCCTGGCCCACGACTACGGCGACACCGTCACGCAAGAGCTGCTCGCCCGCGCGCTCGAAGGCTCGTGCCGGTTCGAGATCCAATCCGTGTGTTTGCTGAACGGGGGGCTCTTTCCGGAGGCGCATCGTGCGCGCCTCATCCAGAAGCTCCTGGCCGGCCCGCTCGGCCCGCTGCTCTCACGCCTTTCGCATGAGAGTTCGTTCGCGCGCAGCTTCGCACCGGTCTTCGGCCCCGAGACCCAACCCACCGCCGCGGAGATACACGACTACTGGCGGGTGGTGAGCCACGGCGGCGGGCAGCACATCGGGCACCGTCTGCTCAGCTACCTCCGCGAGCGCGTGGAGAATCGCGACCGCTGGGTCGGCGCCCTCGAGGGAGCGGCCGCCCATGGCATCCCCCTGCGCTTCGTGAACGGCCTGCTCGACCCGGTTTCAGGCGGCCACATGCTGACGCGCTACCGCGCCCTGGTCCCCGACCCCGATTGGGTTGCCCTGGAACGGATCGGCCACTATCCCCAGGTCGAAGACCCTGCCGGTGTGCTTCGAGCCTACTGGGCCTTCCTGCGTCGCAACGAACTGCTACCGGATTAGAAACCTTCGACCGCCGCCCGAGGAGCTTCCATGGACCCTGTCACCCTGCTCACCTGCGCACTCATCGGCCTCGCCGCCGGAACCCTGGGAGGCCTGCTCGGCGTCGGCGGCGGCATCGTGATGGTGCCCGCGTTCATCCGCTTCCTCGGTCTGCCCGCCCACCAGGCGGTGGCGACTTCGATTTCGGTGATCGTCTTCATCTCGCTCTCGGCGGCCTTGAAGCATCACCAACAGGGCAGCACCCAGTGGAAGATCGTCGGGCTCGTACTCGTGACGTCGGTCCTCGGCGCATATCTCGGTGCGGCGTTCACCGACCAGATCCCCGAACGCACGCTGCGCCTGGGGTTCGCTGTGTTCCTCATGATCGTTTCGATCGACATGGCGGCGCGCGCCTGGCGAATCTCGTAGAGCGCCAACGCATCGCCAGCCCACTGCGCTAACGCATCGCCATCGCGCTGCCGCCGCGGCGCGGGTCGCCCGCACCTTCGAACCCCGGCACCACGACGTGGACGCCGCCGAAGTAGACGTCGCGCTCCGGCCACGCGTTGACGGGCCCGAAAGCGCCGAGGGCCTGCAGCGCATCACGGTCCTCGAAGCCGGGTTCGAGCTGGATCGCCTCGCCGTCCCAATGCAGCCGCGGAGCCTCCACCGCGTCGCGCACCGAGAAGCCGAAGTCGAGCACGCTCGAGATCACCTGCAACAGCGCAGTCCGGATGCGCTTGCTGCCGCCGCTCCCTGCCACCAGGACGACCCGATCGCCATCGAGCACCAACGAGGGCGCCATCATGGATGCCACCCGCAGCCCGGGCGGGCTCGCGTGGAAGCCATCGGGGTGGAGGTCGTCCTCGCCCATCATGTTGTTCAACATCACACCGGTGCCGGGCACGACGTAGCCCGAGCCCTCGCCGTTCGAGGTCGTCATGCTGGCGACGTTTCCCTCGCGGTCGGAGACGGAGACATGGGTCGTGCCGCGCAGGAAGCTCCGCACTCGGGTCTCGGCGTCGGCCAGCTCCTCGCCGGAGACATGATCGAGCGTGCGCTTGCCCCGCGCCCGCAGCGCATCCACCTCCTGCATCGAGCTCGCGAGCGTGAGCAGGTGGTCAGCCGAGCCCCAACGCAGGGCGCCGAGGTCGATGCGGCCGAGCAGCTCGAAGGACATGGCCAGCAGGCCGCCACCGAACGAGGGCGCCGGGTTGGTCAGGATGCGATGGCCGCGATACTCGAAGGCGAGGGGCTCGCGTTCGACGACGCGATAGGCCGCGAGATCCGCGCGGGTCAGAAGCCCACCCCCGGCCTCCATGTCGCCGACCATCGTGGCCGCAATCGCACCCTCATAGAAGCTCTTGCCGTGATCTTCGGCGATCGTTTCGAGCGTGTCGGCGAGGTCGGGGTTGCAGAGCAGTTCCCCCTCCTCGGCCATCCGACCCTTCGACGCGAAGATCGCTGCGGCGGCTTCGGTCCGCGTGAAGATGGGCTCGAGGAGCTTCAACATGTAGGCCTGCTTGACCGAGAGCGGCACGCCGTCGCGGGCCAGCCGGATGGCCGGGCCGATCACCGTCCGCAGCGACAGTCGGCCCAGCTCTTCGTGGACCTGGAGATAGCCCGCAAGGTTCCCCGGCACGGCGACGGAGCCGAGGCCGACGTTGAACTCCTGCTCCGAAGCCGGGAAGCGCAGGGTCACGGGAACGAAGTGGGGCTCAAGCGCCGCCGGGTCGAGGCCGCGGCCCGGCGTATCGACGAAGAAATCGAAGAGACGGGCGCGCCCCTCCGTCGTGCGCGTCAGCAGGAAGCCCCCGCCGCCGAGGCTCGTGACGGAGGGTTCGGCCGCCGCGGCGGCGAAGCCGGCGGCCACCACCGCGTCGAAGGCATTCCCGCCGCTCTGCAGGGTCTCGGCGGCGGCGGCCGTGACGAGCGGGTGCCCCGTGGCGACGACTCCGGGGCCGGACATCAGCCGCCGTCGCCCAGGCCCTCGCGCCCGGCGAGGTCGTCGACGAATTGCCGTGCCGTTCGCCCTGAACGCGACGAACGCTCGAGGGCCCAGCGCAAGGCCTCGCCGTGCAGGCGTTCCCGCGCCACCTCGAGGCCCGCCTTCTCGACGTAGCGGTCGACGATCTCGAGATACGTCGCTTGGTCGAAGCCGAAGAAGCCGAGCAGCAGGCCGAAGCGGTCCGAGAGCGCGAGTTTCTCCTCCACGACTTCACCCATGTGGAGGTCGCCATGCTCGTCGAGATGGGCGTCGGCCGCATCGGAGCGACGCTCAGGGAGGAGGTGTCGGCGATTGCTCGTGGCGATGATCCGCACGTTGGCGGGCGGCGCCTCGACGCTGCCCTCGAGGGCCGCCTTCAACTCGCGATAGTTCGCCTCGCTCTCCCCGAACGAGAGGTCATCACAGAAGAGCAGGAAGCGATAGGACGCGTCGCGCAGGGTCGCGAGCACGTCGGGCAGGTGCAGGAGGTCGGCTTTGTGCACCTCCACGAGGCGCAGGCCGCGGCTCCCGAACTGGGTGACGAGGCCCTTCACCGCCGAGCTCTTCCCCGTGCCGCGTTCGCCGTAGAGGAGCACGTGGTTCGCCGGGAGCCCCCGAACGAACTGCTCGGTGTTGCGCACGAGGCGTTCGAGCGGAGAGTCGACGCCCACCAGATCTCCGAGATCGAACAGACTCGGCGCTTCGACCGGGACGAGCCGCCCACCCGCGCCCCAACCCGAGCGGTCGGGTTCGAAGCGGAACGTGAGGTGCCGCTCGAAGGCCTCGGCGTCCGGCGCGCCACCGACCATTCGCTCCAGCACACGCTCAGCGAGCGTGACGAGCCGCCCCAACCTCCGGTTCCGCTCCTGGCGTTCGCGCTTGCGTCGTCCCATGGAGGGGGATTGTAGACTCCGGGGATGACGAAGGCCCGTCGACCCGACCCCGGCGCCGTGGGGCTGTGCGCAACCTGCCGGCATGCCGCGACGCAGGAGAGCGCCCGCGGTGGGGTCTTTTGGCGCTGCCTCCGGGCCGACGAAGACCCGGCGTATCGACGCTACCCGCCGATCCCCGTCCAAGCGTGCCCTGGGCACGAGCGGGCCGATCCGCAGGCCTGAGTGTAGGAAGGGAAGAGGAGGAGACCGCGGGCGTCGGCATCGAGGCTCGAACGGCGCTCGGCGGCGTAGCGACCGGGAGGTTGCGACAACGTCGGCAAGAGCGGGAGCGTCGGCTGGAACGGCTGGAACCTCAGCGACACGATCGATTTTGGCGAGTGCTCGCACCGAACGCTCGAACGACCACGGCCTCCTCGAAGTCTCAGTGCCTCGACCAACGCTTCGGGTTTCATTTAGCGGAACCGCAGCCCATGCGGTCGTGGGCGGCGGGCGCTGCCCCCGGGGAACCCGTAGGGCCGTGCTAGCCTCGCCGCATGGCCGACACACCCAACATCGGAGACCGCGCCCCGGACTTCGAGCTCGAATCCACCGCCGGGCCGATCCGCCTCGGCGAGCGCCTCGAGAAGAGCGCCGTCCTGCTCGTCTTCTACCCGGGCGATGACACGCCCATCTGCACCCGGCAGCTCTGCGACTACCGCGACAACCTCGCCGCCTTCCGCGACCTCGGTGTGGACGTCCTGGCGATCAACCCGCAGGGGCTCGACTCCCACGAGAGCTTCGCCAAGAAGCACGACCTGGCCTTCCCGCTTTGCGCCGACGAAGACAAAGCCGTGTGCGGCGCCTATGGCGCGAACGGCCTGCTCGGGATGACCAAGCGCGCGCTCTTCCTCATCGACCGTGGGGGGGTCGTGCGCTACCGAAAGGTCGATCTGCCGATCTTCCGCCGCACGGCCGAAGAACTTCAGACCGTGATCGGCGACCTCGAACTCGCCTAGGGATGCGACGGGAGTAGACATGCGGCGTTGGTTCATCCTCTCGGCGATCGGAAGCGACCGCCCCGGGCTCGCGGCAGAGCTCGGCAAGCTGGTGCTCGACTGCGACGCCAACCTCGACGACTCCCGCATGACGATCCTCGGCAGCGACTTCGCCATGATCCTGCTCTGCTCCTCCACCCACGCCGACACCGCCGACCGCCTGGCCATGGGCGCGAAGCAGCTCGAACGCGACCACGCGCTCACGATCCTGCTGCGCCACCTCGAAGACGGGCCTCGCCCCTCACTGCCGGCACCGAGCCATCAGCTCTTCCGCATCGAGGTGGCCGGTTCGGACAAGGCCGGAATCGTGGCGGGCGTGTGCGGCGTGCTCGCCGAGCAGGGCGTGAACATCGCCGAGCTCTCCACCCGCAGCCGGCCCGGCCCCGGCGGTGCACCGCACTACGAGATGCAGCTGCTGGTCGAGGTGCCCGACGCCGTCGACTTCGGCGGGCTGCGTGCGCGACTCGAGGACGAGGCCGATCGCCTGGTGATCGATCTGCTGCTGAAGCCGGCCTAGTCGTCGAGCAGGCGCCGTTCGATCTTCTCGAGGTCCTCATCGCTGCCGTCGCCATCGCGATAGCGGGAGAGTTCTTCCCAGCGGTCGGGTAGCGGACGCCCCAGGCGCTCGAAGAAGATCTCGAGGAAGCGATACGTCAGACCCCACACGACGTGGCGTTGCGGCTTGCCGACGAGCACGCCCGGGAAGCGCATGCTGCGGATCTCGTAGAAATCGCGGCGCCCCGGGTCGAGCAGCTCGGAGAGCGGGAACCAGAAGGCTTCGGCCACCTCGTGGTTCGGCTCGAGGGGCGCGGGGTCCTCATCCACGTAGACATAGGCGGAGATGACCATGGGGATCTCGCGGCCCGCGTGACGGCCGCGAAGGTCGTCGAGTTGGCCCAGACATTCGGCGCCCGCCAGGGTCACGCCCACTTCTTCGAGGGTCTCGCGCTCGGCTGTGCTGCGCGGGTCGTCGTCGCTCGCCTCGACCCGCCCGCCCGGGAAGGCCATGTGGCCCGACCAGGGGTCGCCGGCGAACTGCGCGCGCTCGATGAAGAGCACCTCGGCGCCCTGCCCCACCTCACTCGGCCGGAGGATCATCGCGACCGCTGCACGCTTCTTGGCGCTGCCGTCGTCGGCGCGATCGGGCTCGAGCGTCGGCGCGCGGCGGGCGAGCGCCTCGCGGATCTCGGAGATGGAGGGCATGGGCCGAGCATAGCGGCGCGCGGCGGGCCTAGGAGCAGTCGAGGCGCACGGCGATCAAGCGTTCTTCGAGGCCGCCTTCGCCCTCGCGACGTTGGCCCAGGACGAAGCCGGTGCCGTCGGCTTCGAGGGCGATGCCGGTGGGCCAGCCCCAAGCCGCGCTCTCCCCGAGATCGATCGGCCTCGGCTCGCCCCGAGTCGGGCCCCAGAGGATTTCGCTGCCCTCATGGAACCGAGCCCCGTCGGCGCTCGCCACCGCCAGCACCGGCGCGAGCGCGAAGCCCAACGCGTCGGGCAGGAGGCCCGCCACCGCACCCCGCCGCGCCGATGCCTGTGCGAACCAGCTCCCGTCGAGATTGAACGACAGCGCGCCGGCCCCGCTGGCCGTCTCGCCGAGAACGACTTCGTCATCCACGGCCGGGTCGATTGCGACGCTGCGGCCCGGCCCGAGCGGGTTCCCCTTCACGACGGCCAGGGTGCGCGCGTCGGCCGACCAGCCGAGGGGCGCCACCCAGGCCGAACCGCCGAAGGCCAGCGTCGCGACGCCGCCGACCTGGAACGATCCGTGCCCGGAAACGAGCCCCGCCGAGACCACGCGATAGGAGCCCCCCTCGCCCCGCGACCAGGCCAGCGTGTTCGGCGCCGGCGCGAAGATCGGACGCTCGTCGGGCCCGGGCGAGTAGGTGATGCGGCGCGACCCGACGCCGCGCATCGCAGCCGAGGCGTTCATCCAATGGATCTCTGAATCGTTCGGGCGCAGCCAGTTCGCGTGGCGATCGGTTTCGAACAGCGCGGCCATGCCGGCCTGGTTCGGCGCCGGGCGACGGTTGTTCCCGGCTTCGTTGCAGGTGAGGCACACGACTTCACCCGTGGCTTGGCTGCGTCGGTGGACCTGACGCCGGCCTTCGGGCCCCGGAGCGTCGAACCAGACCTCGCTGCCCTCCGCGGCGAGCCGCGGATGGGCGCCAAAGGGCGTGAGCACCTCCACCCGATCGGCGCGGGGTGCACACGAAGGCAAGGAGACAGTCTCCACGCCGGAGTCGTGGTCGAAGACCGCGTTGCGCGCGACTTCGCCACGCACGACCTCCTTCGCGCCAAACGCAGCAAGCGCTCCCGCGAGGAGCAGGACGCCAACGATCCCGCCGGCCAGCGCGGCCGCTGCCGCACCGAGCTGCCCGGCCAGGCCGCCGGCGGGTGCGCGCCGGCGGCTGGCAGCGAAGAAGGCGACCACGAGGAGCGCTACGACCCCGGCGAGCAGGGGCCGCGGGCCCGGCGCGAGGCCGAGGATGCTCGCGGCCAAGGCCGGAATGGCGACCAAGCCGGCGCTCGCGGCCCGTGCGAAGTGTGCGCCCCGGTCGGGCTCGTCCTGGGGTCTGCGCGCCAACAGGGTCGCCGCAGCGAGCAATGACAAACCACCGAGCACTGCGCCGAGCTGAACCCACGCCAGGGAGGGGCCGTTCGGCCCGGCCGCCAGGGCCACTACGACCAACGCGCCCGGCGCCAGCCCGGCCACGAAACACCAACTTCTCCAGAACAACGAGACACCCCCGGATCGACGGAGGCTCGATGGTACCACCGACGGCACCCTGCTCCGCCGCCCGAAGAACGCCCCTCCGATGGAAGCAGCCACGCCGCGCGCTACCGTGGGGCCTCATGACCCTCGTCCGCCCGACCCCTTCCGACGAGGCCAGCCGGATCCTCTCCCTCGCTCGTCGCGACCGGGATGCCGCTCGCGAGGCCGTCGCCGCACGGAGCCTCGAAGAGCAGGTGGCGCTCGTCTGCGACACCCCGGTGGGCCGCCGTTCCGTGCTGCTCGACCTCGTGCCCCAGCCCGAGGCCGTGATCCCGCTGATCCCGGAGGCCGAGTTCTGCTTCACGGTGAAGGCCATTGGGCCGAACCAGGCGGGCTGGATCGTCGAGTATGCGACGCCCGAGCAGCTGGTGGCCTGCGTGGATCTCGACGGTTGGTCGCTCCAGGGCTTCGATGGCGATCGCTTCCGGGAATGGTGGCTCGCGGCGACCGACGCGGGCTCCGAAACGCTGCTGCGTTGGTTCAACGCCATCGACCCGGAACTCATGGTGCTCGAACTCATGGAGCGCATCGTCGTCGAGATGAAGCCGAACGACGCCACCGAGGCGGAGTCGTGGCTTCCGCTGCGGGGCGCGCAGACCCTCGAGGGCATCTTCCATTTCACACCGAAGCGTCCGGGCGACGATCTCGCTGAACTCACGGTTCTGCTCCGCACGCTCTTCGAAGCGGACTACTGGAGTTACTTCCGGTTGATGCAGGCCGTGATCCACGAACTGGAAAGCGATACCGAGGAGTTCGCGATGCGCTGGCGGCGCGGGCGGCTCGAGGACCTCGGCTTCCCGCCTCGCGAGGAATCCGCGGAACTATTCGCGCGACCCGCAGCGGACACGTTGGCCACCCTGCCCGACGAAGGGCCGGTGCTCGCCGTCGGGGGTTGGGTTTTGCCCGTCTGGTTCCCAAAGGTGCCGCTCACGACCGATTCCGAGCACGCGGTTCTCGCGGCGGCAGCGCGCCTGCCCGAGGACGAGCGTTCGGGCTTCCTGCATCGCCTGCTCGCCGTCGCGAACAAGGTGGCCGTGGCCTACGACCTTCCGCTGTCGGACGTGGAGTCGGTGCCGACGGCCCTCGACGAAGCGGTACGCATGACGAGCCGCGGTGTGGAAGAACTCGCCGCGCGCCACGGCCAGAGCGGCGAAGCAATCCTCGGCCGAGTCTCCCTCGACCAGCTCTTCCGCGTGGGCGCAGCGTTCTTCCCGGAGAAGGCCGAGTTCGTGCTCTCGAAGCTGCCCGTCGACCCGGACGAGGCGTACGAGCCCGTCGACCCCGACACGATCTAGCCCGGCCCTGCCCCAGACGTACGAAGGCCCGCGAGCTTTCGCTCGCGGGCCCCGAATCGAACCAAGACGAAGCGTGGCCTAGATGTCTACGGCCTTGATCGTCTTGCGCTTGTTGCCGATGGCACGAACCTCGGCACCCTTGATGATGCCGCGGACGTGCGCGTCGAGCGCGCCGTAGAACTCGCTGCTCACGTTGCACTTCTTGGTCGCATTCTTCGTGCGCGACTTCGAGATGATCAGGTCCGCCGGCTTGGCCTTGCGGCGAGTGGCCTTCTTCTTCTTACGAGCTGCCATGTTTTCCGTTCCCTCCAAACGTCGGCACGAAAAGTTGTGCCGCGTCGTCCCCCCTCTGGCGTGTTGCCCGAGGTAGGGGGCGATCATAAGCAACTTCCCATCGGTGGCAACGAAAAAAGCGCCAAAAACGGGCTCTGGAGGCCGTGGGAAGGCTGTTCTCGGATTCGCTTGCCGGGGCACTGGCGACGCCGTGTTCGCTACGGTCGGGTCGTGGCCAAGCCGCGGAGCGAACGTTTCACCACCGCCGAACTCGGCAAGGCCCATCTCCATGCGATGCATTGGGGCGAACGGGGCCAGCCCGTCGTCGTGCTGGCCCACGGCGGGGGCGCCAATGCCCACTGGTGGGCCCACGTGGCGCCCGACCTCGCAACATCGTTCCACGTGGTGGCTTTCGACTTTCGTGGCCATGGTGACTCGGACTCCGCCGAAACCATCCAACCCGGCGACTTCGAAAACGATCTCGTCGCTCTGCTCGACCATCTGGAGGCCCCCGAAGCCGCCCTGGTGGGCCACTCGATGGGAGGTGAGGTCGTGCTGCGCGTGGCCGCTAGTGGCCGCGCGGCGCCCCGGGGTGCGGTCTTGTTGGACGTGGCGCGGGGCGGAAGCGCGCGGGGCCACCGATTGTTGCGGCGGGCGCTGACGTTCCGACATGCCTACAAGACCCGCGAGGAGGCCGTGGACCGCTTCCGCTTCGTCCCCAAGGCCGCTCACGTCGAAGAGGCCCTGCGCCACGCGATCGCGTCCCAGTCGGTCCACCGCGACCCGGACGGGCGTTGGAGCTTCAAGGCCGACCCGGCTTGGATCGATGGCATGCCCGCGGGGCCGATGGTCGAGGCGGACGTGACCTGCCCGGTCCTCTTCCTGCGCGGCGCCGAAAGCGGCCTGTGTAGCGACGAGGCGGCGAAGGAGCTGGTGGCGGCGCTGCCCCATGGGAAGCTCACGACCCTCCCGCGCGCCGGGCACCACGTCCACATCGACGCGCCCGAGGCCGCCGGGCGCGAGATCCGGCGCTTTCTCCACGGCCTCTAGGAGCCCAGCCCGGGTGTATGATGCGGCGGTCAACCCGGGAGACCCCATGGACGATCTGCTCCACCGCCCCCTTTCCGAGATCCTCGACCGACTCGCTCGCAAGGAGATCACGCCCGTCGACCTCATGGAGCGGACCCTCGCGCGGATCGGCAAGCTGAACCCAACCCTCAACGCGTTCTGTGAGCTCGCCGACGAGGGTGGGCTCTACGACCAGGCGCGCGCGGCGGAGAAGCGCTGGCAGGCCGGCAAGGCGCGCGCGCTCGAGGGCATCCCGCTCGGCGTGAAGGAGCTGGAGGATGCGGAGGGCTTCCACGCGACCCACGGGTCGGTGCCCTTCAAGGACCGCATGGCCGAGCGCGACTCCGTGCAGGTCGAACGTCTGAAGGCCGCGGGCGCGATCGTGGTGGGCAAGACCAACGCGCCCGAGTTCGGATACACCTGCATCACGAAGAACCTGATCCACGGCGTGACGAAGAGCCCGTGGAACCTCGACATCTCGCCGGGGGGTTCGAGCGGCGGATCGTCCGCGGCGATCGCGGGCGGGATGATCCCGCTGGTCACGGCCAGCGACGGCGGCGGCTCGATCCGGTTGCCGGCGAGCTTCACGGGATGCTTCGGGCTGAAGAGCAGCCAGGGGCGCATCCCGAACGCGCCCTTCGACACCTGGGAGACGACCGACACCGTCGTGGTCGGGCCGCTCACTCGCACCGTCGAGGACGCGGCCATTCATCTCGACGTCGTCGCTGGGCCCCACCCCCTCGACCCGAAGTCGCTTCCCCACCCGGGCTATTCGTATCGCGACATCCTGCGCGGCCTGCCGTCGGGGCTGCGCATGGCGCTCTCGCGCGACCTCGGTTTCGGCGTGGTGCAGAGCGACGTAGCCGACGTCGTCGCCGAGGCGGCTCAAGCCTTCGTCGAGTTGGGCCACACGGTCGAGGAGATCTCGGGCGGCCCGCCAGAGCTCGGGCGCCAGTGGGGGCTCATCAACGCCTTCGACGCGGCGGGGTTGCTCTCGCCCCTGCTGCCGGAACGCGAAGAAGAATTCGGCCGTTCCTTCATCCACGGCGTGAATGCGGGCTTCAAGATGACACCCGAGATCTGGCAGGCCGGCCAGGCCGCTCGCCAGCAGCTCGTCGAATGGTGCGCCGGAGTCTTCGACGATTACGACTTGCTGCTCACGCCCACGACCTTCGCCGACCCGCCGCCCGCCAAGGGTCCGCTGCCGACCGAGGTCGAGGGCAAGCAGGCGCCGTGGGGCAGCAGCGGCGCGTTCACCATCCCGTTCAACCTGTCGTGGAACCCGGCGGCCAGCGTGCGCGCGGGCTTCTCGCAGGCCGGCCTGCCGGTCGGCTTGCAGATCGTGGCCCCGCGACACCGCGACGACCTCGTTCTCCAGGCCTCCTGGGCCTACGAACAGGCCCGCCCCTGGGCCGAAGACTGGCCCGAGATCTAGCCCCGACGAAGTGATGACGAAGGGGACGGTTCTCTTTGATGACGAAAGCTTTCGTCATCAAAGAGAACCGTCCCCTTCGTCAGTATCGCTTCACTCAGACGCGGCCCTGCAGCTCGGCCACGACGTCGGCCCAGAGCGCCGGGTCGGGGGCTCGGTTGTGGGTGAGGCTCACGCCGTCCGCGACGCCTTCGAGGCGTGCTTCGAGCTTGCCGGCGATCTCGCGGCGAGGGCCGACGACGGCGATTGTTTCGAGCAGCTCGTCCTCGATGAGCCCCGCCATGTCATCCCAACGGCCCGCCTTCGATAGGCGATTGAGTTCGGGGTGGAGTGCATCCCAGCCGTGGCAGGTGAGCGTCGGCAGGTAGGCCGGCGTCGACCCGTAGAAGGCGAGCTGTTTTCGCGCCGCCAGCGTAACGTGCTCCATGCCTTCTTCGTCGTCGGCGGTCACGACCAGCGTCGGACAGATGATCTCGAGGTCGCTGCGCACGCGCCCGGCCTTCGCGAGGCCACGTTCGAGCGCAGGCATCGTGTTTTCGAGCAACGACTTCCGCGTGACGAAGGGGTGGGTGAAGAAGCCGTCCGCCACCTCGCCCGCGACCTGGGTCATCACGGGCCCGAAGCCGCCGGTGAAGACGGGCGGTGGGCCGAAGGGGTTCGGGCCGGGGTCGAAGGCGGGGATCATGATCGTGTGCCGGTAGTACTCGCCGCGGTGATCGAGCTCGCCCTTCCCTTCCCAGCGGTCGAAGATGGCATGGATCGCTTGGACGGTTTCGCGCATGCGCGCCGCAGGCTTCCCCCACGGCATGCTGAAGCGCTTCTCGATATGGGGACGCACCTGGGAGCCGAGCCCCAGGATGAACCGCCCTCCGCTGATCGATTGCATCCCGTAGGCCAGGTTCGCGAGGTTCATCGGGTTGCGTGCGAAGGCGATGGCGATGGCCGTGCCGAGCCGCAGCCGCTCCGTATGCTCGGCCGCAAGGGCGAGCGGCAGGAACGGGTCGTGCTTGGCCTCGAAGCTGAAGCCGCCGTCGTACCCGATCTCCTCGAGGCGCGGGAAGGTCGTGCGTGCATCGCGCGGGTCTTCGAGGGGGGCGGTGGTGTAGACCCTCATGGGGTCAACCGCATAGCATGGATCGATCGCGTTGAGGAACTCGGGGGCGCCTGCGGCCGTCGACGGACCAGGTGGGAGCTGGCTGCGTCCACGCTAGGCTTCGCGATCGCGCGGGCCGCCCTCGGCCCGGCGCCACCAGGAGCCACCTCGCTTGGGCACCGGGCCTCGAAGAAACCTCCGCTGCGCGGTCGCGCTGCTGCCCTGGCTGGCCGTGGCCTGCGGCCCCGCGCCGGCCCCCGACGCAAGGCCCCTCGTGGCGGTCTCCGTCCTGCCGCAGGCCTGGGTGGTCGAACGGCTCGCCGGCGAGCTCGTGAACGTCGCGGTGATGATCCCGCCGGGCGCGAGCCCCGCGACCCACGAGCCCGATCTCTCGCAGCGCCGCGCGCTCGAGCGCGCCGTTCTCTACGTCAAGGTCGGGCACCCGCACTTCCCCTTCGAGGCGACTTGGCTCGACCCGCTGCTCGGCGAGCGACCGGATCTCACGATCGTAGACTGCGCCGCGGGCCTCGAGCGTTTCGAGCACGACCCGCACCTGTGGCTCTCACCGTCTCGCATGCGGGCGATGGCGGAACCGATCGCCCATGCGCTGATCGCCGCGCTTCCCGCCGAGGCCGACTCCATCCGTCTGAATGCCGCAGCGTTCGAAGCAGAACTTGCAACGACGGAAGGCCGGGTGCGCGAGATCCTCACCGCCGCACGCGGCAAGAGCTTCGTCGTACAGCATCCTGCCTGGGGATACCTCGCAGAAGACTACGGCCTGATTCAGATCGCGGTCCAGGACGAGAATCGTGAGCCCGACCCCCGCGAGCTAGCCGAACTGATCGCGACGGCCCGCGAGCTCGACGTCCAGGTGATCTTCAGCCAGCCCCACTTCGACGCGACGAGCGCGCGGGTGGTGGCCGACGAAGTCGGCGCGAGCGTCGAGATGCTGGACCCGCTCGCGGAAGACTGGGCGCGCAACCTGATCCACGTTGCCGAGCGGCTCGCGGCAGAGGCCCGCGGGTGAGCGAGCCCGCCCGGGACGCCAGCGAGCCCGTCGTGCAGCTCGAACACGTCACGCTGGCTCAGCGTGGCGTGCCCATCCTCTCGGACGTGAGCCTCGAACTCGCGCAAGACGACTACCTCGCGATCCTCGGCCCCAACGGGGGCGGCAAGACGACGCTGCTCCGGGTGATCCTCGGGCTCGCGGAGCCCGACTCTGGCAGCGTGCGCGTGCTCGGCGGCCCGCCCGGCCGCGCGGCCGGCCAGGTCGGCTATGTGCCCCAACACGTCCGCTTCGACCTCGACTTCCCGATCCGAGTGATGGACGTCGTCCGCATGGGCCGATTGGCGGCTTGCGGTGCCTTCCGACGCTTTCGTCCCGAAGACGAGGACGCGTCGCACGAGGCCCTCGCCCGCGTCGAGATGGCCGACCTCGCGGGCCGGCCGATCGGCGCACTCTCGGGTGGGCAACGTCAGCGTGTCCTGATCGCGCGCGCCCTCGCCATGCAGCCTCGCATCCTCCTCATGGACGAGCCCATGGCGAGCCTCGACGAGCGCATGGGTCGCAACCTCTGGGAGCTGCTCGAGGAGCTGTCGCGTCAGATGGCGGTGGTCCTCGTCTCCCACGACATCGGCGCCATCTCGCACTACGTGCGCAGCGTGGCCTGCTTGAACGTCTCGCTTCACGGGCACCCGGCCCGGGAACTCTCGGTCGAAGCCCTCGAATCGGCCTACGGCTGCCCCATCGAACTGCTCGCCCACGGCCACCCGCACCGAGTGCTCGCACCCCATGGCGAAGGCGGCACGTCGTGATCAATGAAGGCGGCGCGTCGTGATCGAGGCCCTCGAGTTCGGCTTCTTCCAACGCGTGGTCCTCGCGGGCTTGCTCGCGAGCGTGGCCTGCGGCGTGGTGGGCACCTACGTCGTGGCCAAGCGCATCTCGACCCTCGCGGGCGGCGTCTCCCATGCGGCGTTCGGCGGAGTGGGCCTCGGCTATTGGCTCGGCTTCTCGCCGATGCTCGGAGCCGCGGGTTTCGGTTTGCTGGCGAGCCTGGCGATCGGGACGGCGTGGCGCCGGCTCGGGTCGGGGCTCGACACCATGACCTCCATGGTCTGGGCCCTCGGCATGGCCCTCGGCATCCTGTTCGTCGCCATGGCGCCGGGCTACGCACCGGACCTGATGAGCTTCCTGTTCGGGAGCCTGCTCTTCGTGCCGTGGGACTACGTGGCCGTGGTCGCAGCACTCGATGTCGTGGTTCTCCTCGCGGTCTTTTTCCTCGGCAAGGAGTTCCAGGCGGTGAGCTTCGACGACGAGTTCGCCGAGGTCGCGGGGGTCCCCGTCGAGCGCACCTTCCTGTTGCTGTTGGCCCTGACGGCGCTGACCGTGGTGACCCTGATCCGTGTCGTCGGTGTGATCCTCGCCATCGCGTTGCTCACGATCCCCGCCATGATCGCGCGCCACTGGAGCGACAGCCTCCACGGGATGATGGGCATCGCCATCCCGACCTGCGCGGCTTGCGTGCTCGCCGGGCTGTTCGCTTCCTATGGCCTTTCAACGTCGGGGCTCTCGCTACCGCCCGGGCCGTTGGTGATCGTGATCGCCGCGAGCGCCTACGCCCTGTCGGCGTTTTGCAGGCACCTTCGGATACGCTCAACCGGATGACGATCCTCGACTTCCGCAGCGACACCGTCACCCGGCCGACACCTGCCATGCGCGAGGCGATGGCCGGCGCGGAGGTGGGCGACGACGTCTACTTCGAAGACCCGACCGTGAATCGTCTCCAAGCCCTGGCGGCCGATCGACTCGGAAAGGAGGCGGCCCTCTTCGTTCCGTCGGGAACGATGGGCAACCAGGTCTGCATCCGAACCCTCACTCGCCCAGGCGACGTGGTGATGGCGGGCCAAGGCGCCCACGTCCTGCTCTACGAGCAGGGTGGAGCGGCCGCCTTGGCGGGCGTTCAGATCGAGACGATCGGGACGGGCGGCCTGTTCGACGCGCGCGACGTGGCGAGCGCCGTGCATCCCGACGAGCAGCACTACTCACCCACCACGCTCGTCACGGTCGAGAACACCCACAACACCTCGGGGGGTCGCATCTTCCCCTTGGAGTCGATCCAAGCGATCGCCGCCACGGCGCGCGAGCACGGGATGGCCCTGCACCTCGACGGCGCGCGGCTGTTCAACGCGGTCGTCGCCACCGGGGTCTCTGCCTCCGAGTGGGCGGCCCCGTTCGACACGGTGACGTTCTGCCTCTCCAAGGGGCTCGCTGCACCCGTAGGCTCTGTGGTGTGCGGGGCGAAGGAACAGATCCATCGAGTCCACCGTGCACGAAAGCTTCTCGGCGGCGGTATGCGACAGGTGGGCGGTCTCGCGGCGGCGGGCATCCACGCGCTCGAGCATCACGTCGAGCGTCTCGCCGACGATCACCGCAACGCGAAGCGGTTGGCCGCTGGCCTCGCCGCCCTCGGCCTCGAGCCCCAGGGCGAGCCCGAAACCAACATGGTCTACTTCCGCATCGAAGACACGGCAGGCTTCCTGCGCGAAACGCGCGCCCGTGATCTCTGGATCAATCCGATGGAGGCGCACGTCTTCCGCGCCGTCACGCACCTCGACGTCGATGCAGACGACATCGAGGATGCGCTCGGCCGACTCGCTGAAGTGATGTCGGCCCTGCGCGGCTAGCCCTTCGGCGGGCCCTCGACGATCTCGATCAGCTCCACGTCGAAGTGCAGCGCCGAACCCGGCTGGATCTTCGGCGGGGCACCGCGGTCGCCGTACGCGATCGAGGAGGGGCACACGACTTCAGCCTTGCCGCCGACGCTCATGCGCTGGAGCGCCTCGGTCCAGCACGGGATGACCCGGTTCAGCGGGAAGACGGCGGGCGTCCCCCGATCGACGGAGCTGTCGAAGATCGTGCCGTCGCGCATGGTGCCGTGATAGTGGACCCGGACGGTGTCGGTGGCCGCGGGCCGGCTGCCCTCGCCCGCGGAAGTCTCGATGAAAACGAGTCCGGACGGCGTCTTCACGGCGCCCGATTTCTCTGCGAAGGTGTCGACCCACTTCTGCGAGTCGCAGCTTTTCGCCATCGGCGCCGCGCGATTGACGCTCGCGGAAGATCGCAGCCAGGCGCTGCTGGTAGACCTCGGTGTCCACCACGGCGTCTTCGCCCTCGAGGGCGTCGCGAGCACCGGAGAGGACCAGCCCCTTTTCGCGCTCGTCGAGTTCGAACTCGCTCGCGCGGCTCATCACGAAAAAGCCGAGGGTGTAGAAGGCTTTGTCCTCTTCGCTCTCGGGCGCAACGGCGGCCGTGTCGGCGCCCTGCTGGGCCGGGCAGCCGGTGAGGGCCAGGAGCACGAGGCTCGCGGCAGCGACCGCAAGACGAAGGGGCCGCGTGGCCGCACGATCGGACTTCATGATGTTCCTTCCTTGGCGAGCGGGGCGTGGCCCCGAGCCGAACTCCCGGGCTGAATCCGGGAAGGCGGCGGTGTAGGGGAGGGAGGTGGGATGCGCCTCAACCTGCGGCATCCTCCCCAGCGTGAGTCGCACCGACCCCCCGAACCGCCACGCCATCGCCCAAGTGCAACGGCTTCGCACGGAGAACGCAGCGCTCTTGCCGGAGGAGGCCACGGTCGCCTGCGAGGAGCCGCTCGAGATCCAGGTGGGCGGGAGTTCGCTGGCGGTGGTCATGCGAACGCCGGGCCACGACCGAGAGCTGGCGCTCGGCTTCCTCCTCACCGAGCGCGTGGTCGAGCGATCGGACCAGGTGGTCTCCGTCCATCGCCACGCCCGCACGACCGACCCGGACGACGAAGACCACGTCATACGCGCCGTGCTCGCGCCGGGCGTCGCGCCGGACCTCGACGCCTTGCGCCGAAACCTCTTTGCGTCTTCGAGCTGCGGCGTGTGCGGCAAGGCCACGATCGAGAACGCCCTCGCACATGCCCCGCCCCTGGATGACCCGGCGGAGTTTCCGGCGGGGTTCTTCGCCGGGCTCCCGGAGGCGCTGCGAAGCCACCAGGTCGGGTTCGACCGCACGGGCGGTTTGCACGCGGCGGCGCTCTTCTCTGGCGATGGCGAGCTGCTGGTGGTGCGCGAAGACGTCGGCCGCCACAACGCCGTCGACAAGGTCGTCGGCTGGGCCTTGGAGGACGACCGGCTGCCGCTCTCGGGGCACGTCCTCCTGGTCTCGGGCCGCGTCTCCTACGAGATCGTTCAGAAGGCCCTCGCCGCGCGGCTCCCGGTGGTGGCGGCGGTCTCTGCACCCACTTCGCTGGCGGTCGATCTGGCCGAGCAATCGGGGATCGCGCTCGTCGCCTTTTTGCGAGGCGAGCACTTCGGCCTGTACGGAAGGACGAGCCGGGTCGTAGGCTAAGCTCCGGGCGATCGGGAGGACCGTGGAAGGCCGCGACGACGACAAGGCCGCCGGCGGCTTCGAGGCCCTGCGAAGCACCCTGCGCCATACCCTCCGCGACCCCGGCATCGTTCGGGGCGTCCGCTCGTATCTGCGCGTGAACCAGGCCTCGGGGTTCGATTGCCCCGGCTGCGCGTGGCCCGACCCCGACGATCGCGCGGCTCTCGAGTTCTGCGAGCAGGGTGCCAAGGCCGTGGCCCACGAAGCGACACGGCACACCATCGGTGCGGAGTTCTTTCGCTCCCACTCGATCCCGTCGCTCCTCGAACAGCCGGGCAACTGGCTCGAACGTCAAGGCCGACTGACCGAGCCCTTGTTTCGAGCACACGGCTCGGACCACTACGAGCCCATCTCCTGGGAAGATGCCTACGCCCGCGCGGGTGCCACCCTGCGCGGCCTGGCGTCGCCGGACGAGGCGATCTTCTACACGTCCGGCCGGACGAGCAACGAAGCCGCCTTCCTCTACCAGCTCTTCGTGCGCGAGTTCGGCACGAACAACCTGCCCGACTGCTCGAACATGTGTCACGAGTCCAGTGGCACGGGGCTCACCGAGGTGATCGGGGTCGGCAAGGGCACGGTCACCCTCGCCGATTTCGACGCAGCCGACGCGATTTTCGTGATCGGCCAGAACCCCGGCAGCAACCACCCGCGGATGCTCACCACGCTGCAGGCGGCGCGGAAGCGGGGGTGTCGCATCGTGAGCGTCAACCCGTTGCGCGAGCGCGGCCTGGTTCGCTTCGCCCACCCGAAGGACCCGCTCGCCTTGCTCGGCCGCAGCCAACCGATCACCGACCTCTACGTGCAGGTCCGGGTCGGCGGCGACGTGGCGCTCTTGAAGGCGCTCATGAAAATCGTCTTGCGCGAGGAAGCCCAGACCCCAGGCCAGATCCTCGATTGGGATTTCATCCAGACGCACACGTCGGGCTTCGATGAGCTCCAAGCTTCGCTCGACGCGACGCCCATGGAGGCGTTGGTGGCGGCCAGCGGCGTCCCGCTCGACGCCATCGAGGAGGCGGCTAGCGTCTACCTCGACGCCGAGCGCGTCATCATCTGCTGGGCCATGGGCTTGACGCAGCACAAGCACGGCGTCGCGAACGTCCAGGAGATCGTGAACCTGCTCCTGCTGCGCGGCAACCTCGGTAAGCCGGGCGCCGGCCCCTGCCCCGTGCGCGGCCACAGCAACGTCCAGGGCGACCGCACGATGGGGATCTTCGAGCGACCGGCCGCGAGCTTCCTCGATCGCCTCGAGGCGGAGTTCGGTTTCGCACCGCCGCGCGAACATGGCGTCGACACCGTGGGCGCGATCGAGGCCATGCGCGACGGCAAGGCACGCGTCTTCATGGCGCTCGGAGGCAACTTCGTCGTGGCCGCGCCGGACACGCCGATCGTGGAGGCTGCCCTCGCCGGCATGGACTTGACCGTCCACGTCGCCACCAAGCTCAATCGCTCCCATCTCGTGACGGGCAAGGAGTCGCTGCTCCTCCCCTGTCTCGGCCGCAGTGAGCGCGACCTCCAGGGTGGGCGCGAGCAGTTCGTGACGGTGGAGGATTCGATGTCGGTAGTCCACCGTTCCCAGGGTGGGCTCGAGCCGGTGGGGGCTGGATTGCGCAGCGAGCCCGCCATCGTTACGGGCACCGCCCGCGCCACGTTGGGAGAGGACAGCAAGGTCGCCTGGGAGGAGCTCGCCGCCGACTACGACCTCGTTCGCGATCACATCGAGCGCGTGATTCCCGGCTTCGAAGAGTACAACCGCCGTGTGCGACGACCTGAGGGTTTCACCCTTCCGCACGCACCCCAGGAGCGGCGCTTTGAAACGCCCGACTCGCGCGCGGGCTTCCGCGTGCACCCCCTCCCCCCCGACCCTGTCGGCCCCGGCCAGTTCCTGATGATGACCATCCGCAGCCACGATCAGTACAACACGACGGTCTACAGCGAGGACGACCGCTATCGTGGGATCGAGGGTGGGCGCCGGGTCGTGCTCGTCCGCGAGGGCGACCTCGACGGAACGGGCCTGCACGAAGACGATGTCGTGACGCTGACGAGCCACTTCGAGGGCGAGACGCGCTCGCTGTCGGGCTTCCGCATCGTGGCCCACGACCTGCCGACGCGCTGTGTCGCCACCTACTTCCCCGAGGCGAACCCGCTCGTCCCCCTGCGCCACCGCGCCGACGGCAGCCGCACGCCAGCCTACAAGTCGGTCGTGGTGAGTCTCCACAAGGGCGACGCGCCGGGCTCCGCGGCGAGCGAAACACCGGGCTGACCCGTGGCCGCCTTCTCCGACGTTCGCACGACCGAGTGGCCCCGCTTCCGCTTCTTCTTCACGCTTTCGGCCTTTCTGGGTGCGGCGCAGGTCATTGGCATCGCCACATCCGAGGCGTTGTTCCTGGCCGAGTTCGGCGTCGCGTGGCTACCCCACACGTTCGTGGCCGCCTCGATCGTGACGGTCGCGGCGTCGTGGTACTACGCCACGGTCGTCGGCCGCGCACGCAACGACTCGCTCTTCGAACAGATGCTGCTCGTGTCGGCCTCGCTGCTGCTGGTGGCCGGCGTCGGTGTGGCGGCCGGGATCGCGATGTTGCCGCCCGTGCTGGTCTGCCTCTATTGGGCGAACTACGCGATCTTCCTGAACCACTACTGGACGTTCACCGGCGACTACTTCGACACCCTGGCGAGCAAACGTCTCTTCCCCTTGTTCACGGTCGGTGCGAGCGTCGGTAGCATCATCGGCGGGGCCGCGACCGCCCTGGCCGGACGCTTCGCCCCGCCGGTCGCGCTGCTCGCCCTTTGGGCGGCAAGTTTGCTCGTAGCCGCGTTCCTGCTGCGTCACCACCGCCGCAACCTGCGCGTCTGGGGCCCGCTCGATCTGGCCGAGGCCGACGACACTTCGGTTCAGGGGGTGCGCGGCGCGATCCGTGTGGTGCGCGACACGCCCATCGGCCGGCGGCTCGCGCTGTCGGCCTCGTCCATGGTGCTCTCGCTGTTCGTCCTCCAATACCTCTACAGCGACATCTTCGCGCAGACCTTCGAGGGCAGCGCGGACCTCGCGGTCTTCTTCGGCCTCTACCTGCTCGCCACCAACCTGGTGGAGGTCGGCATCGAGCTTTGGCTGACGCCCCTGCTGATCCGACGCTTCGGTGTGGCGAGCACGAACCTCGTGCACCCGGTCCTGACGATGCTCTCCTTCGCAGCCCTCGCCGTCGACTATCGCGTGCACACCGCCATCCTCGCGCGCAGCAACCGTGAGCTGATCGAGAACTCCATGGCGGGGCCCGTTCGCAACCTCGTCTACAACGCGCTGCCTGCGCCGGTGCGAGGGCCGACCCGCGCTTTTCTCGAGGGCGTCGTCGTCTACTCGGGGATGGCGGTGGCCGGGCTCATCCTGTTGCTGCTTGCGGGGCGCCTCGATCCACTTTGGCTGTGCGCGGCCGGCGGCGCGACGGCGCTCCTCTATCTCGGCGCGAACATGGGCGTCCGCCGGCAGTACCTGCGGACCCTGGTGGGCGAGCTGCGCGAAGGGCGCCTCGATCTCGAGTCGCTGTCGGGCGAACTCGGCCGTTGGGAGCTCCGGCAACTCGCCGACCTCTGGCAGACGATGCTCGAAGCGCGCGATGATCGCGCCGCCTCCTTCGCACCCCAGCTCGCACCACACCTCGCCATCCGCGGCGCCACGAGCGCCCTGCGGGCTGGGCTCGACCACCACGACCCCATCGTCCGCCGCGCCTGCGTTTCGGCCCTGGCCGACGTCCCGAACGACGCGAACGAGGACACCCTGGTTTTGGCCCTCGACGACGAGGATGCCCGGGTCCGTCTCGCCGCCGTGAACGGCCTCGCCACCGCGCAGAGCCGCAGCCGGGATGCCGCCCTGCTCCGACGCCTTGAAGACCCCACCCCTTCGGTCCGCGCGGCAGCCGCGCTGCGATGTGGCTCGGACGGGCGGACGACGCTCACCGCGATGCTGGCGGATGCCGACCCCGAGGTGGTGTGCGCGGCACTGGCAGAACTTCCGAGTGCGCTGATCGAGAGCGCGTTGCCGCTCGTCCGGCACGACGACCCGGCGATCCAGGCCGCCAGTCTCGAAGCCACCGCCCGGGTCCTCGACACCGTCCCCTTCGACTCCGTGCAACTCGCCAAGCTCGCCGGCCACGCTGATGCGCGCGTCCGCCTGGCCACGACTTCTGCACTGGCCACCCGAGCCGAGCCCGAGGCGACCGCCATGCTCGCGACCCTGATGGAAGACGTTGCCCGCGAGGTGCGGGGCGCGGCCTCCGAGCGGCTCGCGGAGATCGGCGAAGCTGGCGTTGCGGCGGCGGAACCCTACTTGCGAAGCGACGTGACCCGCGGCATCGAGTCGGCGATCCGCGTGCTGACCCTCTCCCACACCCGGGAGGCCGACGAACGGCTCGAAGCCGAGCTTTCCTACCGAGTCCGCCAGGCTTGGCGCGCGCTGCTGAGCCTGCACGCCTTGCCCGAGGGCAACCTCGACCTCGCCGGCCGCTTCCTGCGTGTGGCGGTGGCCGACTCGCTCGCGCGCGACTGGGGCCTCGCCTTCTACGTGCTCGAGCGGACCCAGGACGCCGCCATGATGCGCAGCGTGGAGAAGGCATTGCGTTTCTCGACCGCGCGCAGCCGCGGGGATGCACTCGAGGTGCTCTCTAACCTCGGGGACCGCGAGACCGCCCACCTGCTCGTGCTGCTCGCCGAGCCCGGCTCCGTCGAGGACAAGATCGGGATGCTCGGCGGCCTCGCCGAGGCGGCGGGAGCCGAGGACGTGGTCGAACTCCTCCGCCGCTCCCCGAACCGTTGGATCCGGATGAGTTTCGAACTCGCGGAAGGGCCTGCCGGAAGGCGGGCCACCTTGGAGGATGTGATGGAAAAGCTCCTGGCCCTGAAGCAGGTCCCCTTGTTCGCGCATTTTTCGCTCGAACAGCTCGAGGCCCTGGCGCGGGTGACGCGCGAGCGCGTGCAGATGCCGGGCGACGTGATCATGCGGGAGGGCGACGTCGGGGGAGACCTCTTCCTCGTCCTCTCGGGCCTGGTCCACGTGTACCGCGGGCACGGGACACCCGAGGCCCTCGACCTCGGGACACTGGGCACCGGCAGCTACGTCGGCGAAATGGCGATCTTCGACAACAAGCCCCGAAGCGCGACGGTGATCGCCGACCGCGAGACGCGCATGCTGGTGCTCGCGGGCGACCGACTCAAGGAGTTGGTGATGCAGACCCCCGAGATATCGTTCCAGATCTTCCAAGTCCTCACGACCCGCGTTCGGGACATCGAAACCCGGCTCGAACAGGCCGTTCGCGACTCCTAGGGCCGGCGCCGCCTGCCCGACGCTGGAGTGCGTCGGGTGACGCTCGATCCTGTCGGGTGACGCTTGAAGGCGTCGCCGAATTCGCGACAATCCCCGCTACGTGATCAACATCGGAATGACGACGAAAGTGGCGGCCGAACGAGGCCGTGTCTGGTTCGCGCTGACGGATGCCGCCGAGCGCGTCCGCTGGGATGCCCCTCTCGAGGCGCCAATCGACGTCGCACCCGACCACCCCAGGCCGGGCGACCACGCCCGCTGGCGGTACCGGCTCCACGGCATGCCCGTGGTGCTCCACGAACGCACGCTGGAAGTCGTGGAGGGCAAGCGCCTGCGGTCCGCCATGTCCCTCGGGCCGTTCCGCTTCGACCTCGCCTACACCCTCGAGTCCGAGGAGGACGCGGCCCGCACCCGGCTCTCTGCCGCGCTCTCCGCCTCGAACGTCGTGCCCGTGGTCGGCGGCGTCCTCGATCGCTTCGCCGTGCGACGCCTCGCGAGCGAGATCGTGGCTGGGGCTCTCGAGGGCATGCGCGCTCACTGCAAGCCGGAGCCTCGCACGCGAGACAAGCGGGCACGAACCACCGCCGACGCTCCGTCCCCGCGCCCCTGAGCCCAGTCGAAACCGCGACGCCGAGCGGTTCACGGGAGTCTGTTCGTGAAGATCATCCGTTGGGTCGGAATCGTCCTCGTTGCGATCGTGTTGGCCGCTGGCATCACGGC
>JAFDDA010000003.1 GCA_019311105.1 Deltaproteobacteria bacterium | reverse complement strand
TGGATCTTCCAACAGCTCCACGAGCGCGGGCTCGCCTACGAGGCCGAGGTGCCCGTGAACTGGTGTCCCGAGCTCGGGACCGTGCTGGCGAACGAAGAGGTGATAGACGGCAAGAGTGAAGTCGGCGGGCACCCGGTCGAACGGCGGCCGATGCGGCAGTGGATGCTGCGCATCACGCGCTATGCGGACCGCCTGATCGAGGACCTCGAAGGCCTCGACTGGCCCGAAGCCATCAAGAAGATGCAGCGCGACTGGGGCAGGCCATCGAGGTCTTCACCACGCGGCCCGACACGTTGCTCGGGGCAACCTACATGGTGCTCGCGCCCGAGCATCCGCTGGTCGCGACGATCACGACCGATGCCCAGCGAACCGCCATCGAAGCCTACGTTCAGACCGCACAACACCGCAGTGAGCGTCTTCGAACGGCGGACGTCGGCGAGAAGACGGGCGTCTTCACCGGCGCAAGCGCCGTCCACCCGGTGACCGGCGACGAGATCCCTATCTGGATCGCCGACTACGTCCTCGCGACCTACGGAACGGGGGCCATCATGGCGGTGCCCGGCCACGACGAACGGGACTGGGCCTTCGCGCGAGCGTTTGAGCTGCCGATCGTCGAAGTCGTCGCCGGGGGCGACATCACGGAGGCCGCCTGGACGGGCGACGGCGATGCCGTGAACTCCCAGTTCCTCGACGGCCTCGCAACCCCCGAGGCCAAGCGGCGCATGATCGGCTGGCTCGTCGAGAACGAACGCGGCGAAGCCCAGGTGACCTACAAGCTGCGCGACTGGCTCTTCAGCCGACAACGCTATTGGGGGGAGCCCTTCCCGCTGATCCACCTCGATGACGGCACGACGAAGCTCTTGCCCCTCGACGAACTGCCGCTGCTGCTCCCCGAGCTCGACGAATACAAACCGACGGGCGACTTCCGCTCCCCCCTCGCGCGCGTCCCCGAGTGGATTGCCGCCACCGACACGGAAACCGGCCAGAGCGGGAAGCACGACTCGAACACCATGCCCCAGTGGGCCGGCAGCTGTTGGTACTACCTCCGCTTCTGCGACCCGCTGAACGAGGGCCAGGCGTGGTCGAAGGAGGCGGAGCAATATTGGATGCCCGTCGACCTCTACGTCGGCGGCGCCGAGCACGCGGTGCTCCACCTCTTGTATGCGCGCTTCTGGCACAAGGTCCTGTACGACCTCGGCCACGTGCACACGAAGGAGCCCTTCCAGCGCCTCGTCAACCAGGGCATGGTCCAGGGCTACAGCTACCGCTACTACGACGACAACCTCGCGGACGACCCGGGCTTTGCGACCAAGCCCTACCCCGCCTCCCAGGTGCGCGTCGAGACCGAGCGTGCCGTGGCCACCCCGACCGGTGCCGAAGTGAAGGCGCGATACATCCACCTGGCCGACGTGCGTTTCGACACCGACGGCGCGCCGCTCCACCCGACGATCGACGACCTCCCCCTCGAGGAGGTCTCGGAGAAGATGTCGAAGAGCCGCGGCAACGTGCTCTCCCCCGACGACGTCGTGGCCGAAGTCGGCGCCGACGCGACCCGGCTCTACGAGATGTTCATGGGCCCCCTCGAAAAGGGAGCGCCCTGGTCGACGGAAGGCATCCAAGGCGTCTACCGATTCCTGCAGCGGACGTGGCGGGCCTTCGTGGATGAAGACGCCCCGGGCGAGCCGCTGCGCGATCTGCCCGACGGGCCGGGGAGTGAGACCCAACAGCGGCTGCTCGCCAAGACCATCGACGGCGTCACCCGCGACTTCGAAGAGATGGGTTACAACACCGCGATCTCGAAGCTCATGGTCCTGCTCCGCGACGCGGGGAAGAGCGACCCCTGGACACGCGGCCTCGCCGAGACGTTCGTGCTGATGCTCTCCCCGATGGCGCCCCATGTCGCCGAGGAGCTGTGGAGCAAGCTCGGCCACACCGCGAGCCTGGCGTATGAACCGTGGCCCGTGGCAGACCCGGCCTTGCTCGTCGATGACACCGTGACCCTCGCGGTCCAGGTGAACGGCAAGCGTCGTGATGAGATCCAGGTGCCGGCCGATGCAGCCAACGACGAGATCGAGGCCGCGGCGCTCGCATCGGAGAAGGTGCAGAAGTTCCTCGAGGGCCGGGCACCGAAGAAGGTGATCGTCGTCCCGGGCCGTTTGGTGAACATCGTCGGCTGAGCCGAGTGGGAACCCACGGTCCTCTCCTCCCTTTGTGGGGATTCGACGGAAGATCCGCGTAGAATGGCGAGCCTCTTGGAGGAGCCGCCATGTCCCGGAATGCCAACGAAGCTGCCGACGCCATCGGCGTCCGCTTGTTCGATACGTCCGAAGGACGCCGCGACCCCTACCCGCTCTACCACGAGCTCCGCGCCGTCGAGCCCGTCCATCGCAGCTCGCTCGGGATGTGGTTCCTGACGCGCTACGACGACATCGCGGCCATGCTGCGCGACCCGCGCTTCGGCAAGAACTTCAGTCATCAGATGGAAACGACCATCGGACCCAAGTGGCGCCAGCACCCGGCGGTGACGAATCAGGAATTCTCCATCCTCAACATCGACGGCGCGGCCCACACGCGCCTTCGCCGGCGCGTGATCGGTGCGTTCAAGAAGCGCGCGATCGACGGCTTGCGCGCGAGCATCGAGACCACCGTCGAAGAGTTGCTCGTCCCCTACGGTGAGGCGGGCGGTGGCGACCTGATGGAGGCGGTTGCCTTCCCCCTGCCCGTCGCGGTGATCGGCGAGATCCTCGGCGTTCCGCCCGCGGATCGACCCCAGTTCCGGCAACTCGTTGCCGACCTCGTCGCCATCTTCGAGCTCAAGCCGACGCCCGAGATGCTCGCCCGCGCCGACGCCGCCGACGCAACCATCCGCGCCTACTTCGGCGACCTCATCGAAGAGAAGCGCAAGCGACCCGACGACGGCGTGCTCTCCCAGCTCATCCAGGGCGACGACGACCCCCTCGACGACGACGAGATCTCGCGCATGGCCTTCCTGCTCTTCGCGGCGGGCTTCGAGACCACGACCAACCTGATCGGCAACACGATGTGGGGCCTGCTCCAGCACCCGGACCAGATCGCCCTGCTCCGGGCCGAGCCCGAGCGTTTCCCGCGGCTGCCGGACGAGGCACTCCGCTACGACGGAACCGCACAAGCCGTGTCGCGCTTCACCATGGACGAGGCCGAGATCGGCGGGGTGAAGATCCCCGCCGGCGAGACGGTGCTGGGCCTGCTGGGAGCCGGCAACCACGACCCGGACGAGTTCGCGAACCCCGACACCTTCGACGTCACGCGCGAGAAGTTCCTACCGCTCTCCTTCGGCGGCGGGATCCACTTCTGTCTCGGCTCGCAGTTGGCCAAGGCGGAGATCGAGATCACCTTCCGCGAGCTGCTCGAACGGTTCGACGAGATCGAGCTCGCGGGCGACGCGCCGCGCTTCCGCGATCGCTTGATCCTGCGCGGCCCCGAATCCCTGGAGCTCCGTTGCCATGTCGCAGACCGCGGAACCCGCAAGGCCGCGGTCGCGCAACCGGCGGCGGCGCTCGCGGTGCCCGCGGGCACCGCGAGCGATGCAGCGAGCGACCCGCGTGCCGCACGGCCGCGGCCCGGCGCCGACGACAGTCTCTGGCGCAATGCCCTGCGCTCCAAGGTCGAAGGCGACGCCGCCGGCGAGGCCCAGGGGTGGGTTCGCAGCGGGCCCGAGCTGGTGGCCACGATCGTACAGCTCGCGCGTTGCAACCTCTTCCAGAGCTGCAGCCCGGACGAGATCCAGGAGCTCGCCGTCACCGCCTACCCGATCAGCTTCGAACCCGGCGATCGCTTGACCGTGGAGGGAGCCGAATCCCTCGACTGCTACGTGATCGTCGAAGGCGAGGCCGACGTTTTCATCGACGGGAAGAAGGTGAACGAGGTCGACGAGAACGACGTGGTGGGCGAGCGCGGGCCGCTGATGAACGAGGCCCGCTCGGCAACGGTGGTCGCGACGGAGCACCTCGTTGCCTACGCGATCTCGCGAGAACGGCTGCTCGGTCTCGTCGAGAAGAGCCCGAGCGCGGCGGAGGGCATGTTCGCCTTCATGAAGGAGCGCTACGGCGCCTGAGCCGCGGGGCGAACCACCGGGGACACAACCCCCAATTCTCGCACCCGCTCGCGGAGCGCGGGCACCACGTCGCGCTCGAACCACGGGTTGTCCCGAAGCCAGCGATTGTTGCGCGGGCTCGGGTGCGGCATGGGCAAGAGTTCGGGCCACCGATCTCGCCAAGCGCTCACCGCGTGGGTGACCGTCTTGCCGGACGCCTCGGGCCAGTGATAGTCGAGCGCATAGCGGCCGAGGACGAGCGTGCATTCGACCCGCGGGAGCCTCGCGAGCAGCCGCGCCCGCCACGCTTCGGCGCACTCGGGCCGCGGCGGCAGGTCACCCGACTTCCCCGTGCCGGGGAAACAGAAGCCCATCGGGACGATGGCGAACTGTTCCGGGTCGTAGAAGGTGTCTCGATCCACACCGAGCCACGCTCGCAGCCGGTCGCCACTCGAGTCGTCGAAGGGGATGCCGGAGGCGTGCACCCGGCGGCCCGGCGCCTGGCCTGCAATCAGGATGCGGGCCGTGGCGCTCGCCTGGACGACGGGCCTCGGCCCCGCGGGCAGCTGGGCCGAACACAGGGTGCAGCAGCGAATCTCACGAAGCAGGCCCGGGAGCCCTAAACGATTCGCCACGCCCCACCCTCCGTTGCATCCGAAGCCAGATTGCCACTCGCCTCGGTTCGTTCGTCGCGAAGCGAAGGAGCCGGCGCGCCGAGCCAGCAAGCTGCTCGGGGAGATCCGCGCGGCCGCCTAGCTCGCTAGCGCGGGTCGAGTCGGTAGACGAGGCGCTCGGCGTCGAAGCCTTCGAGTTCTGCGGCTCCCTCGACACGGACGGCCGTGAGCGCGTAGATCTTCCCGTCGAAGCGCACCCGCACGTTCGGGTTGATCCGGATGTGGTCGAGCCAGCGCCGCCCCTCTGCAGGGTCGATGTAGAGCTTGCCATCCTTCATGAAGTAGTTGACCTCGACCGAGTACGGGTCGGTCGGGCGTGTCTCCAGATCGACGAAGCTCGAGTCGACGAAGGACCAGTCGGTGGGCGTCGGCTCGACGACGTCGCCCGAGAGTTCGCCGCCGGGAATGATGAAGAACGGGCCGCCGCAGCCAAGCGCGAGGGCCGCGACTCCGGCGAGGCAGACGTTGCGAAGGTTCATGGCGTACTCCGGGCGGGCGCGCGGGAAGATCAGGGCGCGGGCGGCGTGGGCAACCGGGCCGCTTCGTGATGGCGTTCCATCTCCAGGACCTTGCTTCGCAGCCAGGTCCCGATGCCGAAGAGGATGCCGAGGGGCAGGACGGACATGAAGACCGTGGTGCCGATGAAGGCCCAGCGATTCTCCTCGGTGGTGGAGAAACAGACCGAGCAGGCTTCGGCGGCACCCGGAACGAGCAGGGCCAGAGCGAACGCGATCGCGAGGGCAGCCCGGCTCACAGGTAGACCCGCCAGTAGAGCACCGGCCACACGGCCACGACGAAGTACCAGAAGACGGCGGCACCGCCGAAGGCCCCGGGCGTGAGACGCAGGTCGAAGAGCCGCTGCCACGCCCAGACCAGCGCGACGAGAGCGGCCACCGCGTGGGCGGCATGCATCCCGATCATCAAGTAGAAGAAGCTGCCGTGCTGGCTGGAAGTCAGGGTCAAGCCTTCGCGCAGCAGCCCGAGCCACTCATAGCCCTGGAAGGCCACGAAGAAGGCGCCGAGCCCGATGGCGAGCGCCAGCGGACGCAGGGCGTCGCGACGGTTGCGGCGGAAGACGCGACCCGCGTAGAAGAGCACGGGCGCCGAGAGCAGCAGCGCCGCGGTGTTCAGCAGGGTCGACTCGATGGGCAGGCGCGGCTGGCCGGGCGGCGGCCACTCGACGGCGTTGGAACGTACGATGGTGTGGGCGCTGACGAGGCCCGCGAACAACATGGCTTCGACGACGCAGAACAGCACCGTCCCGAGGACGGCGCTCTCGACGACCGGGCGCCCGGGCGCCTCGTCGACCAGTTCGAGTTCGGGATTGGTGATGGGGGCGGACATGCGCCTCCAGACTTGGCGGAACTAGTGGAGCTCTGCGCCGCCGTGTTCGTCGCCGGAGTTTTCTTCGCCGTGATGCATCGTCGCAGGGCCCTGCACGACGACGACGGTCTTCACCCAGTTGTCGCCGTCCTTCTTCATCACGTCGGGCGCACTCCCGGCGAAGAGGAGCAGCATGAAGACCAGACAGGTCGAGAGCATGTAGCCCACGTAGGCCGGCTGCACGTTCATGTGCATGAAGTTCTTCACCACCAGGTACGCCTTCACGAAGGCAATCCCGAAGGCGGTGATCAGCGTGACCGCAGGAATCTCCAGGAACGGCCCGAAGATGCTGATCACGAGGAGGACCAGGAGGATCCCCCAGATCTTGACGTAGTACTGCGTGCCGTGGTCGGCCATGAGGTTCCGGCTCCTACTTGGCGATGTAGAGCAAGGGGAAGAGGAAGATCCAGACGACATCGACGAAGTGCCAGTAGATCCCCACCAGCTCGACGCGGTGGAGTTCGAGGCCCTTGGCCGCGTCCTTGGCGACGAACGCCATCAGAATCATGCCTGCGATGACGTGGGACGCGTGGATCCCGGCCGCCGTGTAGTAGAACGACCAGAACGGGTGCGACTGGATCGTCATCCCGTGGCTGATCTCGGTGTACCACTCGAAGCCCTTCACGCACAGGAAGATGCCACCGCCGAGAATGGTGAGGCCCAGCAGCCTCGCCGCCTTCTTGCCGTCCTGCTCGTGCTCGGCGGCATGGTGCGCGAGCACCGCCGACAGGCTCGAGGTCAGCAGGACGAAGGTGTTGAAGGCGCCGATCCAGACGTTGGTAGCAGCCGCCTCCGCAGCCCAGTCGGGGTTGCCCATCCGTTGCATCAGGTAGGAGGCGAGCACGCCCCCGAAGATCACGATCTCCGAGGCCAGCACCCACCAGACGGCGAGTCGGGCGGTGGGGATCCCGGCAGCGGTTCTCGTATTGGCGATCGGTCTCATCGTCGTGCTTCCTAGCTCGGGACGTTCTGGGGCCAGTAGTCGTCGTCACGGTCCGGATGCGAATACTCGTACGGGCCGCGATACACGTTGGGCAGGCCTTCAGGCCAGTTGCCGTGGGGCGGCGGCGAGTCGGCCGTCCACTCGAGGGTGTTCGACTTCCACGGGTTCTTGCCGGCGGCCTTGCCGCGGAACATGCTCGCGAAGAAGTTGTAGAAGAAGACGAGCTGCATTCCGAGCATGACCACCAGCGCGATGGTCGCCACCTGCCGCAGGTCTTGCATCCACGGTGCCGACAGTTCGGGGAAGTGCTCGTAGTTGTAGATCCGGCGATGCTGGCCGGCAGCCCCCAACACGAACAGCGGAATGAAGATGAGGTTGAAGGGGATGACCGTCCCCCAGAAGTGAAGCTTCCCGAGCGTGTCGTTCATCATCTTCCCGAACATCTTCGGGTACCAGAACGTCACCCCCGCAAAGGTCCCGATGATCGCGATTGGGAAGAAGGTGTAGTGGAAGTGGGCGAGCACGAAGTAGGTGTCGTGGAAGTAGATGTCCGAGCCACTCGCACCGAGGAAGATGCCCGTCACGCCGCCGATCAGGAACTCGAAGATGAAGGCCAGGGCCCAGAGCATCGGGGTCGAGAACGTGATCGACCCACCATAGAGCGTCGCGACGTAGACGAAGCACATCTCGGCGATGGGGATCGAGATCAACAGCGTCGTGATCGTGAAGACGTGGGCCATGCGCGGGTCGATGCCCGCGATGAACTGATGGTGCGCCCACACCGTGAAGGAGAGCACGCCGGTGCCGAAAGTCGTGTAGAGCACCGTCCGGTAGGCGAAGAGCTTCTTGCGGGCGAAGACCGTGATGATCTCGGCCGTGATGCCCATGGCCGGTAGCAGCACGACATAGACCTCGGGATGGCCGAAGAACCAGAAGAGGTGCTGCCACAGGATCGGGTCGCCGCCGTAGGCCGGGTCGAAGAAGTGCGTTCCGATGTTCTGGTCCATGAAGAGCATGATCGCGCCCGCGATCAGCGGCCCCACGGAAGCCATGAACAGGATGCTCGCCACGACGATCATCCAGACGACGATCGGGATGTCATAGAGCTTCATCCCCGGCGCGCGAGCGTTCATGGCCGTGGTGATGAAGTTGATGCCGCCGAGCAGGAAGGCGATGAACTCGAGTGCGACCGCGACGACCCAGATACTCGACCCCATTGGGGTGAGGCTGTAGTTCGGGTTCGCCGAGAGTGGTGGGTAGGCCGTCCACGCGCCGCCGAAGGCACCGCCGGGGACGAAGAACGAAGAGAGCAGCACGATCGCCGACACAAAGAAGATCTGGAAGCTGAGCCGGTTGATCTTCGGGAAGACCATGTCGTCGCAGCCGATCATCAGCGGGATCAGGAAGTTCCCGAAGGCCGCGATCAACACCGGCATCGCGACCCAGAAGATCATGATCGTGCCGTGGTTGGTGACCAGCGAGTTGTAATCCGCGGGCGACACCATGCCCCAGCCCGGGACTTCCATCCCCGGGAACGCCAGCTGCATGCGGAAGGCGTAGGCGAAGAAGCCGCCGATCAGCCCCATCGCCATGCCCGTGAACAAGTACTGCATGGCGATGACCTTGTGGTCGGTGGAGAAGATGTACTTGCTCCAGAAGCTCATCTCGTGGTCGTGAGGAGCGTCGTGCCCGCCTGCGTGTCCCGGATGCTCGATGGATTCGGCCATGACGTTTCCCCGCGCCCTAGTTGGCGTTCAGCGCGTCGCCAGACGCAGCTGCGAGCTTCGTGCCGCCGGTCGCGGCAACGGTGGTGCCGCGGACGGTCGCGGCGAGTTGGTTGGGCGCCTTCCCCGCCATCCAGGCGGCGTGGTCGGCTGCGGATTCGATGACGATGCGGCCCGGCATGAGGCCGTGGCCGATGCCGCAGATCTCGGCGCATTGGATGTCGTGGGTCCCGGTCTTCGTGGCTTCGAACCAGCCCGTGATGACGCGGCCCGGGATGACGTCCTGCTTCAGCCGGAACACCGGCACCGAGAAGTTGTGCAGCACGTCGCGCGACTCGAGGTGGAAGACGTACGGCTGGTTCACCTCGACGCGCAGCTCTTCCACGGTGACGATGTCGTCCGCCGTGTCGAGTTCCCCGTCGGGGCCGGGATGCACGAAGGTCCAGGCCCACTGCTGGCCGATCACTCGGATCTCCGCGTGCGGGTTCTCGGGGAGATCCTGCTTCACGTTCACCCAGACCTGGATCGCCGCGACGATGATGAAGATGTCGCAGACCATGATCAGGTAGTGCGGGATGCTGATGAAGCGCTTGTGCTCCTTCTCCTCGCCCGTGATGTACTCCGACGGGACGCCGTCGCGGCGTCGGAAGCGGAAGAGCAGCCAGAAGAAGACACCCGCCGTGAGGAAGAACCAGAAGCCGACGAGGACGGCGATCAGGTTGATCACGAAGTCGATGTCAGCGGCGAACGTCGAGGCCTGTACGAGATATCGCTCGATCATCGGGTTCCCTACAGGATGAAGATGAAGACGACGGCGATGAACAACACCACGCCGGTGACGGAAACGCGGAAAGTCCGGGTCGCAAGCTCGTCTGCTGAGTATGCCTTGCCCATCGTGTTACCTCAGTCCGCCAGAGTCATGATATGGGCGATGACGTCCTTCATGGCCTGCTCATCCGCGAGCATCTGGGACATGCCCACCATGAGGGCGCCGAAGGGGTCGAGCGGGTTCGAGCCGCGGATGCCGCCCTTGAACTTCTTGAGCTGGCCCAGCAGATACCAATCGCTCGCGTTCTGGAGCGGCGGGGCATTGAGCGCCGCGCTTCCGCTGCCGTCGGGCATGTGGCACGCGATGCAGGGGGCGTAGAGGGCCGCGCCGCGGGTGGCATCACCACCTTCGAGGAGCGGCACGGGCTGGCTCGCGGGGAGCCCCGCCACATAGGCCGCCACGTGTGTGACGTCGTCGTCGTTGCGCAGGGTGAGCGACATGGGGCGCATCCGCATGCCGGCGTAGTCCTCGGGGTGCATGCCCCGGCCGCCCGACTTGAACTTCTGGATCGTCGACAGCACGTACCAGCCGGGCAGGCCGGCGATGGCGGGCGCTTCGATGTCGGGATTGCCCTGCCCTTCGGCGCCATGACACTGGGTGCACAGGTGGAAGAGCGTCTCGCCGCGCTCGACGTTGCCCACCGCGATGCCGCCGTCGGCCGCGCCGTCCGCGCCCGCGGGTGCCGCCACGACGAGGGCCAAGGCCGCCAGTACGGGGAAGACGCGGAAACCTCGTGCCGTCTCGGTCATCACTCGATCATCCACCTTCTGTGGGAACCTTCGCAAGCACCGTCTTCGCGGACGCCCCGGTCCGAAGTGCACCTCTCGTCGGCCCGTCGGAGCTTCGCAGAGTCTCCGCGACACCGGGGCTTCCGGTTTGCGGGACGGCCAAGATCGGGGGCTGCGGCGGGGTGCTTTCGGCGGGCAGTTGTTAGCCGATCCACGCCCCCCCATCAAGGCGTTCTGAGGGCGTTAGGTCCGCGGAATCACGACGTTTCCCTGCGATCTCGCGAGGCCCGAAAGGCTTCAGATCGGAACGGGGTTCCAGTGGTAGAGCATCCCATAGATCACGATCCCGGTGACAGAGACGTAGAGCCACACCGGCCAGGCAACGCGCGCCAAGCGGCGGTGCTCGGCGCGCCGATCCGAGAGCCCGAGGCGGATCAGGGCGAGCGCCAGAAAGGGAACCGTCATGGCGAGGACGAGGTGGGTGCCCAGGATCGCGAGGTAGGCCGTCCGGGCCGCACCCACCCCGTGATAGGCCGTGTGTTCGAAGCCCCGCCAGATCTTGTGGGTCACGTAGAAGACCAGGAACAGGCTCGAGACGCCGAAGGCGCTGAGCATGACGCGCCGGTGGGCCTCGACCCGGCCTTGGCGGACGAGGTGCCGGCCCAGGATCAGCAGCACGGTGGCCAGGCCGTTCAGCGAGGCGTTGACGGCGGGGAGGGAGGAGAGGTCCACGGGAGGGAGCCCCCGGCTAGATCGCCAGGTCGACCAGCATCGCCACGAACAGCGCGAACAGGTAGACGAGCGACACGCCGAACATCCGCCGGGCGGCCTCGTCGGTCTGCTCGCGCAGCACCCGTACGCTGTGCCAGACGAACCAGAGACCGAGGCCCGCAGCCACGGTGCCGTAGAGTGGCCCGAGCAGGCCCAGCGGGAGCGGCGCGAGGGTCACGGGCACCAGGGCGATCGAGTACCAGAGCATCCGCCAACGCGTCGGCTGGTCGCCGATCACGGCGGGCAGCATCGGGATGCCGGCGCGCGCGTAGTCGTCCTTCCGGAACAGGGCGATGGCCCAGACGTGGGGCGGCTGCCAGAAGAAGACGATGCCGAACAGGATCCAGCCCGCTGGCCCGACGGTTCCGTTCACGGCGGCATCTGCGATCAGTGGCGCGGCAGCCCCGGCGGCGCCGCCGACGACGGCGTTCCACGAGGAGCGCGGCTTCAACCAGACCGTGTAGACGAAGACGTAGAAGAGGATGGTCGCCAGACCGAGGCCGGCCGTGAGCGGGCCCCCGACGTTCCACAGGATGGCCGTCGCCACGACCCCGAGCGTCACGCCGAAGACCAGGGCGCGCCACGGCTCCATGCGCTCGGCGGGCAGTGGCCGGTTGCGGGTGCGCTCCATGAGCTTGTCGGAGTCGCGCTCGATGTAGCAGTTGAGGGCGTTGGCGGCGCCGGCCGCCAGGCTGATGCCCACGAGGGTCGTGAACGCGAACCACGGGGCCGGCCACTCACCGCCGGCGGCGAGAGTCATGGCCGGTAGCCCCGTGAAGATCACGAGCAGGAGCACGCGGGGCTTGGTCAGCTCCACATAGGACCGCACCGATCGAGCCATGGCGCTCATGACGGGGGTTCTCCTGACGGGTTCGGGTTGGGGGACGGGGAGCCTAGCGCGGCGGAAGCCGACGCCGCGAGAGATAGCGCAGGCAGCGTCTCGGGTCGATGCGGCGGGCCGCCCGAGGAACGCGGCAGCAGCCTAGGGGAAGGTGGCCTGCAGCCAGGGGCCGATGTCGGGGTGCTCGAAGAGCCCCGCCCGGCGCAGGCGTTCGAGGGCGATGGCGTGCACCTCCTTGGCGCTACGCGCCTGGAGTGCGGCGCGCGCGTCGCCTTCGACGGTGCCGACGTCGAGGGCGCGCACGATCTCCTTCACGATCGGGATGGAGCTCGGCGTCGCCGAGAGCTCGGAGATCCCGAGCCCGACCAGCAACGGCACGGCCAGCACGTCGCCGGCCATCTCGCCGCAGACCGAGACGGGAATGTCCGCCCGTGCCGCCGCGCGCACCGTGGCATCGATCAGCGAGAGTACGCCCGGGTGAAGCGGGTCGTAGAGGTGGGCCACGCGTTCGTTGCCGCGGTCGACGGCCAGCGTGTACTGGGTGAGGTCGTTCGTCCCGATGCTGAAGAAGGAACAACGGCTCGCCAGCACGTCGGCCGTCAGCGCCGCGGCGGGCACCTCGATCATCACGCCGACGGGCACGTCCTCGTCGAAGGCCACGCCGTGCGAGCGCAACGTCCCCTTGGCTTCGTCGATCAGCGCGTTCGACTGCTCGAGCTCGTCGATGCAGGAGATCATCGGCAACAGGATGCGCACGTTGCCCTTGGCGCTCGCGCGCAGGATGGCGCGCAGCTGGGCGAGGAACTGGTCGCGGTGCGAGAGCGCCAGGCGAATCGAGCGCCAGCCGAGCTGGGGGTTCTCCTCCGTGCCGGGCTGG
Source organism: Deltaproteobacteria bacterium (assembly GCA_019311105.1). Classification (GTDB taxonomy): domain Bacteria; phylum Myxococcota_A; class UBA9160; order UBA9160; family JAFDDA01; genus JAFDDA01. Next base: position 42,179 of record JAFDDA010000003.1, on the reverse strand, counting down.
AGGTTCGGCAGCTCCTTGTCGCCCCCCACGTCGAGGGTGCGGATCGTCACGGGCCGCGGATACATGGCCTCGGCGACGCGCTTGTAGAGCGACTCCTGCTCGTTCTCGTCGGGGAAGCCGCGCTGGGCCAGGGCCAGCAGCTCCGTGCGGAAGAGCCCGACCCCCTCGGCGCCGTGCCGGTCGGCCAGGGCCAGGTCGTTCAACAGGCCCGCGTTGGCGGTGAGGCGGATGCGCCGCCCGTCGCGCGACTCGGCGGGCCGCGCGCGCAGGGCATCGAGATGCTCGACCGCGACGGCGTGCCGTTGCTGGGCCCGCCGGTACTCGTCCACCAGGGCTTCTTCGGGCGAGAGCGTCACCACGCCCGAAACCCCGTCGACGATTGCCAGCTCGCCCGGGCGCACCTGGTCGAGCAGCCCGGCCACGCCGGTCACCGCCGGCACCTCCAGCGAACGCGCGAAGATGGCGCCGTGCGAGGTGGGCCCGCCGTGCTCGGCGACGATCGCCCCCATGCGTTCGACCTCGAGCATCGCGAAGTGGTGCGGCAGGATCGTGTTCGTCACCACGATCGCGCCCTGGGTGAGCGGCACGTTGTGGTGCCGCACTCCAAGGAGCTTCGCCATCACCCGGCGGCCGACATCCTGGATGTCGGACCCCCGCTCGCGGAAAAACTCGTTCTCGATGCCCTCGAACACACGGCTGTAGTCGTCGAGCACCTTTTGCAGGGCCTCGAGGGCATTCCCGGAAGCGTCGGTGGCCTCCTTCAGGCGGTCGATCAGGCCCTTGTCTTCGAGGATCTGGATGTGGATGTTGAACACCGCGCTGAACTCGGGGCCGAAGCGCGTACCGGTTTCCATGCGGACACTGTCGAGCTCGCGGCGTGCCTCCGCGAGGGCGTCCTGGAGATCGCTCCACTCCGAGGCGAGGTCGCCGCTCGGCTCGTAGTCGAGGTGGGCGAGGTCGAGGGGGTCTTCGAGGCGGTAGACCGGCCCGATGGCGACGCCCGACGAGGTCGGGATGCCGCGGATCTCGAGGTTCGTTTCGGCGCGCCGCGCCGCGGCACCCGCCACCGCCATCCCGGCCGAGGTGAGATCTTCGACGACCTTGCGCTTCTCGCGCTCCGGCCGCGTCACGAAGTCGAGCAGTCGCGCGTTCAGGACGAGCGGCGCGATCAGCTGCGCGCAGGTCATCAACAGCTCGATGTCCTGCTGCTCGAAGCGTCGCGGCTGCTTGGTCTGCACGACCAGCACGCCGATCGAGTTGTCCCGCACCACCATGGGCGCGGCCAGCAGCGACTGGTAGCTCTCCTCGCCCGACTCCTTGAAGAGCTTGAAGCGCGGGTGGGCCTGGGCCTTCTCGATGGCGATCGGGTCGCCCTGCTCCATCGCGTAGCCGACCAGGCCCTCGCCGAAGGCCAGCCGCACCTTGCCGATCGACTCGCGTGCGAGGCCGATGGTGGCCGCAAGCGTCAGGTGGGCGAGGTCGGTGTCGGTGAGATAGACCGAACACACGTCGGCATCCAGCCGCTTGGCGACCAGGTCGACGACGTTGTGCAGGGTCTCGGGGAGGTCATGGGATCGAGAGACGAGCCCGGCGACGTCCGAGAGCAGGGAGACACGATCCGGAATGGCGACCTCCTGCGGCAGGTCCGAGCGCACAGCGGGCCGACGACGTCGCCCGCCTCGAAATCACGCGTTCGCAGGATGGTACCGCGGACGCGGCACGCCGGTTTCCCGGCGTACCGCAGGTCCTTCCGGAGCGTTCTGGGCGCACTGGCCCGGAGGCTGGCGCACCCATCCGCGGAGCGACCTTAGTTGAGGGTCGGATCCAGCGGGTAGGCCGGCGGGAAGACCTTGTCGCGGTCCTCGAAGCGCAGCCCGAGGGCGAGCAGGATCTTCCGCTTGGTATCCATGCGGCAGTTCATGCCCTTCTCGACACTGTGGATGGTCCGCAGGGCCACCCTCGCCTTGCGAGCGAGCTGAGCCTGCGTCATCAGCCGGTTCTCGCGGAGTTCCCGGACCCGGTTCATCTTTACCGGGTTCGACTCTTCCGCGTTGCCGACGTTCTCGTTCCCATAATGGTCCATCGCGTCACTCTCCCTTGGCGTGTCCGGTCTGAATCCACGGACGCGATCCGTTCCCGGTCCTGAACGGCCCACGGGGCGATTTCTTTAGAAGAAAGAGGGCCTTGGGAGGTTCTGGGGAGGCGCGACTCAGGTGAATCCGGGAGGCGGGAGGCGCGCGGGCAAGCGGCAGTGAGGCCGGGCGCCTCGACCCCGAGCTGCGCACGGCCGGACCGGAAGTAAGGGGGAAGGAAGGCGGCAAGGTTCAGGAACCTTGACCCACGAGCCCCGCCGGCCGCAGAACCAGTGCGACCCTCCCATCCGAGACGGGCCACCTTACGAGGGGCCCTCCATCCCGCGCCGGACCCAAAGGCCTGGCGCGTCGGGCCCAGGACCGCTCGGGAGGGCCCCGAGCTGCTAGATTGCGCCGATCTCCCCTGGAGGCGTCTTGCTTCGCCCGTTCCGCCTGATCCTGGCCGGATTCGCCCTGTTCGTCGCCGCTGCGGGCGCCGGCGTGCTGGTGGCGTCCTTCTGGGGCCCGGAACGGACCCGAGCCGTCCTCGAAATGGGCTTGAGCGATGCCTTGGAGCGCCCGGTCTCCGTGCGGGGCGCCCGGATCTATTTCGGCGGCGGCCCTCTCGCCTGGACGCGCGGCGTGATGCTCGACGCCGAGGGGATCGTCTCCGAACCCCCGGTCGAGGGCGCAGAGCCCGAGCTCGCGATCGAGCGGCTTCAGGCCGAGTTCGATCCGATCTCCCTGCTCACGGGCCGCGTCGTGTTGCGCTCGGTAGCTCTCGACGGAGTTCGCGCCTGGGTCGACCGCGGCGCGTCCGCCGCTTCGGATCGGGCGGAGGACGTCGAGATTCCGGCGCCGGCCGAGGACGCCGAGCCGATCCTCGGTTGGCTCGAAGCCCTCGCCACCACCGCGGAAGCGATGCTCGCCGGCGTCGCGCCGGGCAGCGATGTCTCGCTCTCGCGGGCGGAGCTACGCATCATCGGGCCCGCACTCCGTGAGGGCGGCGAGCCCTGGGTCTTGCAACTGAGCGAGGTCTCCGGCGAAGGCCGGTTGCGAGCGCCGGGCCATCGAGCCCACGTGACCCTGTCCGGCCGGCTCCAGGATGGGGGCGACGGTGCCCACGTCGCCATCGCCCTGGAGCGCACGGCCGAAGATGGCCTCACCATGGATCTCGCCATCGCCGACCTCGAGCTCGGCTACGCCGCGCCGGCGGTGCAGGCGGTGGCCCCGACGGCGCAGCTCGCGGGCCGAAGCGAGATCCTCTTTCGCGCGGAGCGCCCCCAGGAGGAACTGTGGCAGGTCTCCCTGCGCGCCAACGCGCGGGAATGCACCGGTTCGGTTCCGCGCCTCGGCGACGGAGAGCCCGTCCCGATCGACCTCGCCAGCGTGACCCTCGGGCTCGACCTCGACTTCGACCCCGAGCGGCTGCGCGTCACGCGCGCCTTCGTCTCGGCGCAGGGGACGGAGATCGAACTCCACGGCGAGATCGAGCGCCCGCTCCGACCCGAGGCGAACACCGTCGGCACCCTCGGCCTCGATCGGTACGACCTGGCACACCGGGACGAGCTGATCGCCTTCCTGCCGCCACGCCAGATCGCGAAACTCACGGGCGCACTCACGAACCTGACCTCCGGGCGTGTGGAAGACGTCCGCATCGAGGGCCAAGCGCCTCTGAGCGATTGGCTGCGAGCGTTCGACGACTCGCGCCGCGGGCTGTTGCCGGACAGCGTCGGCGCGAGCGCGCGCTTCGCGGGCTTCGCCGTCCGTTCGGGCGACGACGAGACCCTCTCCGATCTGTCGGGCGAGGTCGTCTTCCGCGGCGATCGCCTCGAGCTGCGCGGCGTGCGCGGGCGGCGCGCCGGCCACTGGATGCCCGTGCTCGACGCCACCCTGAGCGGAGTTTCGCACCTCGCCGGCAACCGCGGCCTCCCGGAAATCCCCGGTGCCGACGACGCGCCCCTGATGCTGGGCCTCGGGCCCATGTACGACATCGTCGTCGACCCCAACAAGCCACGCGGCGAGATGCCGAAGGCGTTGATGATCGACCTCGAGTACGTGATCCATCCGACGCTGGTGTGGCCGCTACGGAACCTCTTCGGGCGCGCGAACCCGGATGGCGACGGGATCCACGTGCTGCTCGAGCACGGCGTCTGGGGCCGGGTCCCGGTGCGGGCCGAGGGGCTCTGGACGATGCAGAGCGCCGGCTCGCGACGCGTCGAACGCGTGGCCGTAAAGATCGAAGCCAAGCCGCCGCTGCCCGGGCTGCCGCCGCTCGACCTCTCTACCCCCCAGTGGGCACGGGGCCGGTGGCACATCGGTGCCCACAACCTCGGCAACTGGCGTGTCGTCTCGAGCACGGGCGCGTTCGAGGCCGAAGGCCAGGACGTCCGGCTCCTCTCCTACGATCTCGACCTCGGCATCGCAGGCCACGCCCTCGGCGCGGCCACCATCGACTTCTCCGGGGGTGTCGAACTCCCCTATGTCACGCAGTTCCGCATGGTCGACGCCCAGGCCGAGGGCGTCGTGGACAAGATCGGCCTCAAGCCCGAGGAGGCCTCGGGCGCCGTCGAGATGGAGGCCGACCTCCACGGCGAGCTGCGGCCCGGCCGGCGCGTGATGGCCGGGATGGAAGGCACGTTGCGGATCAAGGCGCGGGATGGGGCCATTCGCCGGCGCTTGCCCGTGCTCCTCGCCATGGCGAAGGTGACCGACACGTTCAACCCGTTTGGCTCGCGCGACGAGATGCGCTTCTCCGAGATCGACGCGCAGCTACGCATCGACCGCGGCGACATCCACGCCGACGAGCTGCGAATCACCGGCAGCGACCTGCGGTTGCTCGCCACGGGCAAGGTGGATGCCGTCGACCCCGAGCACCCGGTGGAGGCCGTCGTCGGCATCTTCTTCTTCAAGGCCCTCGACCGCGTGATCGGCGTGGTTCCCGTGCTCTCCGACCTGATCCTCGGCGAAGACGAGAACCTGATGGGAGCCTACGTACAGCTCACGGGGCCTTGGGGCGCACCGGATGCCAGCCTCGTCCGGCTGAAGACGGTGGCGTCGGGGCCGGCAAGCTTTGCCGTGGAGGGTGTGCCGCGTTTCGTGAAGCGGGCGATCTCGGCCCTCCAGTCGGCCTTCTCACGGCCCGAGGTCTCCGCACCGCCGCCGGTGCAGGGCGAGGACTCGTGAGGCCCGAGGCCCGCTCGGCGTGAAACCGCGAGTCGCCCGCAGCAAGATCCTTTCGCGCGACCCGCTCGTGCGAGCCGTGCGGCGCGCCCAACGCGGCGGCGAGCGCGTCGTCTTCACCAACGGCTGTTTCGATCTCCTCCACCTCGGCCACGTGCGCAGCCTCGAGCAGGCGCGCGCGCTGGGCGACCGCTTGATCGTCGCACTGAACGGGGATGCCAGCGTGCGGCGCCTGAAAGGCCCCGAACGCCCCCTGGTGACGGCCCGCCAACGAATGGAGGTCGTCGCGGGGCTCGAGTGCGTAGACTGGGTGACGGCCTTCCATGCCGACACGCCGCTCGCCCTCGTCCGGGCGCTCGTGCCGGACGTGTTGGCCAAGGGCGGCGACTGGGCCCTCGACGAGATCGTCGGCCGCGACGTCGTGGAGGATGCAGGCGGGCGTGTGGTGCGGCTGCGCGAGATCCCCGGCAGCCGGACGACGAGCCTGATCGAGCGCGCGAGCCGACCGAAACGGAGGGGCCGGGCCGGGCGTCGGAAGTAGCAGGGCCGCGGGAGAGCGCGCGGGCCGGAGGCGACCATGGACTCGGCACAGGACACGACCAAGCGGCTGCTCGAAGAAGTGGGGCGCGTCGTCGTCGGACAGCGCGAGCTGGTCGAAGGTCTGCTGGTCGGGCTGCTCGCCGGCGGGCACGTCCTGGTCGAAGGCGTCCCCGGCGTCGCCAAGACCACCGCCGTCCGAACCCTGGCCCAGGCCCTCGGGCTCGGCTTCCGCCGCGTCCAATTCACACCCGACCTCCTGCCGGGCGATCTCCTCGGCACCCCGGTCTACCTCGCCGACGAACGCCGCTTCGACCTGCAACGCGGGCCGGTCTTCACGCCGGTGTTGTTGGCCGACGAGATCAATCGCGCGCCGGCCAAGGTGCAATCGGCACTGCTCGAAGCCATGGAGGAGCGGCAGGTCACGATCGGCGACCGCACCCTCCCCCTCCCGGAACCCTTCTTCGTGATGGCGACCCAGAATCCGGTCGAACTCGAGGGCACCTATCCCCTGCCCGAGGCCGAGGTGGATCGCTTCCTGATTAAGATCCTCGTGGGCTACCCCGACGCCGACGAGGAGCGCCGCATCGTGGCCCGCGACGCCGAGCCCACGCCCGAGATCGCAACGGTCGCCAACGCGGAGCAGGTGCGCGGGCTCCGTGAGGCGGCGGGCGGCGTCCATGTCGAACCAAGCGTGGCCGACTACGCGGTGCGAATCGCACGGGCGACTCGCGAACCCGACACCGTGGGGGCGCGGCTCGGCGGCTCGAGCGGGCGACCGGCGGGGCCGTGCGTCTCGCTCGGCGCTTCGCCACGCGCGAGCCTCTTCCTCGTGCGCACGGCACGCGCCCGAGCACTGCTCGACGGGCGCCGCTTCGCCACGCCTCACGACGTGAAGCGCATGGCGCCGGCGGTGTTGCGGCACCGCCTCGTCCTCTCCTACGAAGCCGAGGCCGATGGCATCTCGGCCGACGACGTGGTCGCCGCGGTGCTCGACGCCGTCGAGACACCGTAGAGCCCCGACCGTGAACGAGACGAGCGCCCCCTGGTCCCCGCACCGCCGCTGGCAGGCGTCGGAGCGGACCCCCGCCGAGCTGGCGCGGGCCGCGCGCGTCCTGGCGCTGCGCGGGCGCCGCGCTGCGGCGAGCCTCTATGCCGGCGGCTATGCCAGTGCGTTCCGAGGCGCGGGCATCGAGTTCGACGAGCTGCGCCCCTATGAAGCCGGCGACGACGTCCGCGCCATCGACTGGAATGCCACGGCTCGGCGTGGCGAGACCTACGTGCGGCGCTTCCGCGAGGAGCGCGACCAGACGTTGGTGATCCTGTTGGACGTCTCGGCCTCCATGGGCTTTGGCAGCGTGGGCCGAAGCAAAGCCCAGGCCGCCGCCCACGCTGCGGCGTTGCTCGCTGCCGCGGCGAGCCATGCGGGCGACCGCGTCGCGCTCGTGACCTTCGCCGACGAGATCCGCAGCGAGCTCCCGCCGGGACGCGGGGAGGGCCACGCCTGGCGGTTGATCGAGACCGCCGTGGCCGACGCCGCGCGTTGCGAAGGCACGACCGACCTGGCCGCGGCGGCGCGCCACCTCCACGCGCGGCGCATGCGACGCAGCATCACCGTGCTGTTGTCGGACTTGCGGGACGACGCGGCGCTGCCCCCGGGCCAGACACGCGTCGGGGCCGGCCTCGCGAGCCTCGCCCGAGGCAACGACCTCGTGGTGGGCGCGGTCGTCGACCCGCGCGAACTCGAGCTGCCTTCGGTCGGGCGCTTGCGCCTCGTCGACCCGGAAGACCCGGGCCGCCGCGCCACGCTCTCGACCGGGCGCGCGCGCGTGCGGGCCGCCTACGCAGCGGCTGCTCGGGCGCGCCGCCTCGACGTCGCGCGCCGCGTCCGCGGGCTGGGTTCCGACTGCGTCTGGCTGCGCAGCGATCGCGACCCCCTCTCGGCCCTGATCGAACTGGTACGCGAACGCAGCGCGCGCGGGGGCATCGCATCGTGAGGGGGGCGAGGCTCGCCACGTCCGCCGCCCTGGCACGGGTCTTGATGACCTGCAGCGCCTTGGCACTCGCCGTCATGGCCTGCAGCGCCGAAGACGAGCCCGGGGCGCCGCCCCCCGCAGCCGTCCACGGCGCCGTCGTGCTCGAGCCTGGCACCCTCGCGGTCGGTGACCTCGTGAACGTCGAGATCACCGTCGTCACCCCGGCCGGCCACCGGGTGCGGCCCGTCGACTTCCCCGAAAGCCTTCCGCCACTCTGGTTGCTCGACGCCGAGGCATTCCCCGTCGAACGCGATGGCGAACGCTGGACCCACGTCACCCGGGTTCGCGCACGCGTCAAGGAGGCGCCCGGAGAGTACGAATGGCCGACCCAGACGGTCGAAGTCGAAAGCCCTGACGGCGAGGTTCGGCCCCTCGTCCTCGAAGCGCGTGCCTTCACCGTGGCCTCGGTCGCGGACGGGATGCCGGAGCGCCTCGAGCCCTACGGTTTGCGCGCGGCGGCGGCCGAGCCAGGCAAGGGAGGCCGCCTCGTCGGGGCGCTGCTGGGTTCCGCGGCGACGTTGTTGCTGCTGGGCGCCGTATCGGTCGGCCGCCGGGTTCGCGCCACACGAGGACGGGCCGGGGGGCCTCCCCCCGACACGACGCCTTCATGGATCGTCGCCGACGAAGAGATTGCTCGCGCGCTCGAAGGCCTCGACGAAGACCCGGACGGCGCGGCAGACCTCGCGGCCCTCGCCCTGCGCCGCTACGTCCACCGCCGGGCGAATCGACCCATTGAGACGCTGACCACCGAAGAGATCGCGGCACAGCGGCCACCGGGGCGACTGCGGTCGCGCTGGCCCGACCTCGTCGCGCTCCTGCGTCGGCTCGACGCCCTGCGTTTCCCCGGCGACCTCGCCCACGCCGAAGGCCGCGCCGCGCTGCGAACGACCCTCGAAGACGCCCGGCGCTTCGTCGCCGACTCCATCCCGCCGCGAGAGCTGCGATGACACACCGGCCGGCCCGTGCCTGAGACGTTCGCGGAGTTCTCCCTGCGCCACCCGGCAGCCTTGCTGCTCTGGGTCGGCGCGATCTTCGCTGCGGTAAAGATCGTGAGGCGGCGCGCGAAGGCCTGGGCCTGGCCCGCTCTCGCGGAGGCCCGCGCCGCCGGCGGCCACGCCGGGGAAGCGGACCGTTGGCTGCGTGCGGGGCTGCGCGCGCTCGCGATCGCGGCGCTCGCGGTAGCCATCGCGGGCCCGGTGGTGCAACGCCGCGCCGCCGCGCCACCCGAACTCGGGCTCGACCTCGTGTTGGTCGTGGACGCGTCGGGCAGCATGCAGGCCCTCGACGCAAAGCTCGGCGCGGGATGGGGCACTCGCCTCGACCTCGCCCGCGAGGTCGTCTCGCGCTTCGCACAGCGGCGCGCGGCCAGCGGCGACCGCGTCGGCCTGGTGGTGTTCGGAGAAGAAGCCTTCACCCAGTGCCCGCTGACCCGCGACGGGCGGTTGCTCGCGGCGTCCCTCGAGCGAGTGCGCCCGGGGGTTGCCGGCGAGAACACGGCGCTGGGCGATGCCCTTGCCCTCGCGGTCAAGCGCGTCGCGGCACGCACGGACGCCCGCGACGACGCCCGCGTGGTCGTGCTGCTGACCGACGGCCGAAGCAACGCCGGCGAGATCCCCGTGGACGTCGCAACGGAACTTGCGCGCTCCCAGAACGTTCGGGTCCACACCGTGGGCATCGGCGGCGAGGGCCGAGTCGCCATCGAACGCTCCCAAGGGGCCGCGCGGCGCGGCCTCCACTTCGCGCGCCAGGATCTCGACGCCGACACACTCGAGTGGATTGCCAGCCACACGGGCGGGCGCTTCTTCGCGGCGCGGCGTCCCGCCGACCTCGAGCAGGTGTACGAAACCATCGACGCCCTCGAGCGAAGCGAACGGCCCTCCCAGGCGCGAAGGCTCTCGACGCCCCGGCCCGAGCCATGGCTCGCCGCCGGTGGCGGGTTTCTCGCGCTCGAGCTGCTCGCGCTCTCGGCCCTGCGAAGGCCGCTGCCGTGAGTCTTTCCGGCTGGGTCCATCCCGAGTGGTTGGCGGAGGTCGCCGGAGGGTGGCTGTTCGTGGCGGCGGCCCTGTTTCTCGCCGTCGTCGGCGCGCGGCGGCGCGCGCGGCGCCTGCAACTCGGCAACGCCCGGGCCGGCTTCTCGGGCATCAGCGGCGACGCCCTGCTGTTGCTGGCACTGCTGGCTGTCGGCGTGGCATTGCTCGGGCCCCGCGTCGGCACTCGCCTCGAGCGGCTCTCCACCTCAGGCGTCGACGTGGTCGTGCTCGTCGACGTTTCGCGCAGCATGGATGCGCGCGATCTCCCACCGAGCCGGCTCGACCGCGCACGCCAGGCGGCAGCCGCCTTGCTGACAGGCCTCGAGCCCGGCGACCGCGCGGCCCTCGCCGCCTTCGCTGGCCGCGGCGTCCAGTTGACGCCGCTCACGCCCGACACAGCCGCCCTCGTCGACCTACTCCCGGCGCTCGATACCGACCTCGTGCAACCCGCAGCCTCTCGACTCGGAGAAGGCGTGCGCGAGGCGCTCGGCTTGTTCGATGCGGCCAGCGACCGGCCGCGCGTGCTCGTCGTGCTCTCGGACGGCGAAGACGCCGACGCGACGCCCGACCTCGGCATCGCCGACGTGCGCCGTGCCGGAGTGCGAGTGGTGAGCGTGGGCCTTGGCACCGAAGCGGGCTCGACGATCCAGAACCTCGGCCTCGAACTCCGAGACCGACGCGGCCGCATCGTCACCACACGGCTCGATGCGGCTCGGCTGGCGCAGCTGGCCGAGGCGACCGACGGGGCGATGCTGCGACCGGACGCCTTCGGCGCGGTGGACCCGACCGCCCTGCTTTCGTCGGTGCGCCGCGACGCCCCGAAAACCGGGGAGGGCGAGACCGTCGAGCGCGCCGTGCCCGCGGTCCGGGTCGCCCCTTTCGCGCTCGCCGCGTTGCTGCTCCTGATCCTCGAGGCTGCGACCCGAGCCGGACGCAGCGCCCCCGTGCTGGCGCTCACCGCCCTCGCCGCCTTCGCGTTGGGCGCCGATGGCGGCGCCCCGCGGAGCGACCCGCGCAGCCTCTTCGCGCGCGGGCTCGCCCTCGCCGAGCACGACCGCTGGGCCGATGCCGAGCGGAGCTTCCTCGCCGCCGCGCTCAGCGCGCACGATGCCGAACTCACGGCCGACGCCTACCACGACGCGGGCGTCGCCGCGCTTCGCGGCGGCCGGCTCGAAGTGGCACGGGACGCATTCTTCGAATCGCTGGCCGCCGCGCCGAACCGCGAGACCCGCTTCAACCTCGAATGGACCCTGCGCGCCCTCGACACACCCGACCCATTGCAACCGCCCCCCGCGGGCGCACGGCCCGCGTCGGACGATGCCGAAGAAGACCTCCGCCCCGAGGCCTCCCCCGACGAGCCGCCGATGCCTCGCGAGCGGAGCGAGGCCCCTCGCCCGACGCTGCGCCCGACACCGCGCCCGCTCGATGGAGACGAGGCCCAGCGCTGGCTCGAGCGAGCCAAGGACGACCCGACCCGAGCTCTTCGTGGGCACAAGGACGAGGCTCCGCCGTCGTCTCGGGCCTCGGCATGGTGAAGTCCTCTGCAACGGCCCGCCGGCTCGCTCGGCAGGCCGCGGCCCTCGCCCTCCTCCTGGTCGCGAACCCCAGCCGCGCCGTGCCGGATTGCGAGGTGTCGATCGAGATCGAACCGCGACGCGCCTTCGTCGGCCAACCCATCGAGCATCGGACCGTCGTCGTTCGGGCCGAAGGCATCGCCGTATCCTGGGCGGAGCCACTCCGCTTCCCGGGCTTCCGCAGCGAAATTCTCGAGCCGGGCTCGGCCACGCGCACCGAACTCACCGGTGCCCCCGCCGTACGGGTCGTGACCCCGAGGGTCCTCTTTGCGGCGCGGCCTGGCCCGGTGGACCTGCCGATCGGCCGGCTTCGTTGTGGAACGCGGGAGATCGGAGTCGCGTCGCCCCCCATCGAGGCCCTGGCGTGGCCTGCCCTGGGCCGGCCGGCCGGATTCACGGGTGTCGTCGGGCAGGTCACCCTCGATGTCGCGAGCGAGCCCGCGGTTGCACTCGGCAGCAGCGTCCGCGTCCATGTGACGAGCCGCGGCGCGGCCAACCTGTGGGACGCCCGGCATGCGCTCCAGGTGGAACCCCGCGACACCGAGGTCTTCGCCGGCGAGCCTCGCGTCACGCTGCACCGTGGGAAGGGCCCGGTCGCCATCCGACACGACACCTTCGACCTCGTCCCTCGACACGCAGGGGCGTTGCGGGTCGCGCCGCTGACGCTCACCTACCTCGACCCCACGAGCGGGCACTACCGGGTTGCCGAGAGTCGGCCGATCGAGATCCGCGTCCTGCCGGGCGCAACGTCGGCGTCGAGGACCGCGGCAAACCAACGGAGCGTTGCGCCGCCCACAACGCCAGCGACGCCCGACGAAGGCGACACCAGCGGGGCGACCTGGCCCTGGGTGGCGTTGGCGCTACTCGTCGCGGCACTCGGAGCGGTGGGGATCCGGAAACGCCTCGGTGCGCCGGTGGACGCCACCGACGCCGCCCTCCGAGAGGCCGACCACGCCCCCGACGCGGACTCCCGGTCCGCCGCCCTCGAACGCGCCCTGCGCGCCCACCTCGCCGATCGAGGGCTTGAGCCCCCTCGGAGTGGAACCCAGAGCTCCCTGGAGGATTCCCCCGACCGGGGCACCGGCGAGTGCCTGACGGAACGCGAAACCATCGCCCGCAAGTGCCCGACGGAACGCGAGAACGTCGCCCGCGAGTGTCTCGCCGCCCTCGATGAACTCGAACACGCCCGCTTCGGCGGCTCGGGCCCGGGCTCCGAGTTCGAAGAACGCCTCGCCGCGATCCGCGCACTCCTGGCGCGAGCCCGAGTTCGCTAGCGACCCCGGCCCGGGAAAGCGCCGCAGGCGCACTCTCCCCGTTCAAGCGACACGCCCCATGCTCCGATAGGCATGAAGCGCGCAGTGCAACGGGCACCCGGGCGCGTAGCACCGCAAACAGTGCGGTCTCGGTTGCAGTTCTGGGTTGGGGGCTCCGGCCAAACATGTGGAAGATCCTGCTCGTCGAAGACTCCTTGGATGTGGCCGAACGCGTCGCCACGGCCCTGGGTGACGATTTCGATGTGACGACCGTGGGCACGGCGTCCGCCGCCCGTGAGCGCACGGGCGAGGCACGTTTCGATCTGGTGATGCTCGACGTCTCCCTGCCCGATGGCAAAGGGTTTGAACTCTGCCGCTCGCTCCAGGAAGACCCGGCGTCTTCGGACACGGCGATCGTCTTCCTCTCAGCCAGCAGCGACACCGAGGACCGCATCGCGGCCTTCTCGGTCGGCGCCGACGACTACGTCGAGCAACCCTTCGACCAGCGCGAGCTGCGCGCACGGGTGATGGGACGCCTGCGCCGCATGCGCGAGCTGCGCCAGCGCGAATCGCAGCTCGAGCGCGGCGACTTGAAGCTCGACCTCACCCGCCAACGCGCAGTCCTCGCGAACGGCCCGGCGGAAGAGGTGCTCGACCTCACACCCCACGAATTCCGCCTGCTCTTCCAGCTCGCCCGGGACGAGAACCACCCGATCTCGCGCGACGAACTCATGCGTTCGGTCTGGGGCAACGTCGTGGTCTACGAACGGACCATCGACAGCCACCTGTCGAACCTCCGCAAGAAGCTCGGCACCCGCTCCTGCTACATCCAGTCCGTGCGGGGCGTCGGCTACCGCTTCTCGACCGCCTAGCCATGACACGACGCGTCCTGGTGGTGGAGTCCGGCTTCGAGCTGGGCCCGGTGGTGAGCGAAGGCATCGCCGATATCGACCCTACGATCGAGATCGACCACGCACACAGCGTGACGGGGGCGGTCGGGCAACTCTCGGCCCGCGGCTACGACCTGATCGTCTCGGCCGACGAGTTCGACGGCGCGCGCGCCGGGGTCTTCTTGCGCCATCTGTGTGCGCGTCGTTTCCCCGGGATCCCGTTCCTGCTGCTTGCCAACGAGGGGGAGCCCGCCGGCCGCGGCACCGTCTCGCAGTTCGAAGCCCGCCAGCGGATCAAGCGGCTCCTCTAGCCCGCACCCTTCACGTTCCGATCGCCAGAAGGCGCGCCTCCGCTTCCGCGAATTCCTCAGGCGTGTTCACGTTCAGCAGCGCGACCCCGTTCGGATCTGCGGCACGGAGATCTACGCCCTCGAACCAGCTCGTGTCCACCGCATCGAGCAACCCGCGAACCGAGAGCGCATCCCCCGAGAGCCGACCCCGCGCCGGGCCAAGGACCGTGGCGCGGTGATAGCGGGCGCACAGCGGATGCGCCCCCGACGGGTCGCGCGGGACGACGGCGTCGGCCGGGGGCGCGTCGGCCAGGGCTCCCAGAAAGGCGGGCGTCACCAACGGCTGGTCGGTGGCGCACACGAGGACGTACTCCGCTTGCGATGCAGCGAGCGCGGCCACCAGCCCGCGCAACGCGCAGCGAGGACCGTCGGGGTCTCTCGCGGGCCGGCCCGGCGCGGACTCGGGCGGGTCTCCCCCGACGAGCCAGACGTCGCCGCACACCTCTGCGAGAGCGCGCGCCACCCGCTCGGCGCAGGGCACGCCGCCGAGTTCGAGCCTCGCCTTGTCGCGCCCCATGCGCCGGGAGGCGCCGCCCAGCAGGACGGCGCCGTCGAGCCTCACTAGACCCCCGAGCCCGCGGAAGCGAGGAAGGTCGGGTCGATCACCTGGACCTGCGCCGGCTCCCCCTCCCCGATCCGCGTCGCCTCGGCGGGGAAGATCAGCAACCCCTGGGCCTGGGTCATGGAGCGCAAGACGCCCGAACTCTGGTTGCCCGCAGTACGGGCCACGACCTCGTGGCCCTGGCGTTCGAGGCGCACGCGCACGAAGTGCAGCCGCCCGGCCTTCTTGGTGAGCGTTTCGCCGAGGGTCGCAACGATGCGAGGGCGATGGAGCGCACGATGTCCCGCCATGGCCAGCAACGCCGGACGGACCAGTTCCTCGAACGTCACCATGGCCGAGACCGGGTTCCCCGGGAGACCGAAAACCAACGGTCCGGGCTTCCCCTCGAAGCGCCCGAAGACGAAGGGATAGCCGGGCTTCATCTTCACGCCCCAGAAGACAAGGCGGCAGCCGAGGCTTTCGAGGACGCTGCGGACGTGGTCGTGGTCGCCGACGGAGACACCGGCGGAGCTCACCAGCGCGTCGCAGTTGAGGCCGGCGCGAAGGCGCCGCTCGATGTCGGCGGGTTCGTCGCGCGCGATGCCGAGGTAGCTCGGGTCGGCGCCGATCTCTCGGCACGCCGCGGCGAGGGTGTAGCTGTTCGACGAGACGATGCGGCCGCCTGTGATGTCGCCGTCGGGCTCGACGAGTTCGTTGCCCCCCGAAAGCAGCGCCACACGGGGCCGCCGATGGACCGCCACGGAGGTGCGCCCGAGGGAGGCGAGCATGCCGAGATGGGCGGGCCCGAGGCACGTGCCGGCATCGAGCACTGCGGCGCCCCGCTCCACGTCTTCCCCCGCGCGGCGGATGTGGGCGCCAGGCTCGGGGGAGATGACGAAGCGAACGGTGGCGCCTTCGCGTTCGGTGTCTTCCTGGCGCACCACCGCGTCGGCGCCCGGGGGTAGGGGCGCGCCCGTCAGGATGCGCGCCGCCTCGCCGCGCTCGAGCGGCCGCGGTGCGTGCACCCCGGCCGGCACCTCGTAGACCACGGGCAGGGCCACGGGCGGCGTAGCCAGGTCGGCCGCGCGGACGGCGTAGCCATCCATCGCGGAATTGTCTTCGGGGGGGAGGGTGCGGCCGGAGACCACGGCCTCCGCCAGGGCGCGCCCGAGCCCGTCCGCACTCGGCACCGTCTCGGCTCCAAGCGGGGCGGCGGCCTCCAGGATGATCTTTTGCGCCTCTGCAACGGAGAGACCCTCGCGCATGGCCCGACCCTAACCCGGCGGCGGGGGGCCGCCAAGCCTGCTCGACGCACTGCGGCGGAGGGGCTAGCCTGCCCAACAATTAGGCAGGCGGGGATCGTTTCTTCGGAATTTCAGGCGGTTACACGTGCGCGACCTGAGCCATGTCATCGATGCGCTGATCTCGGGTGTCGTGGTGATCGACGCGGCCGGGACCGTGTGCGAGATGAACACCGAGGCCTGCCGGATCCTCGAGGCCTCGGCGGAATCGGCCCGCCGCCAGCCCGTCGAGGCGACCCTCGGCCCCCTGCTCGCCAAGCTCGTTCGCGGCGTGCTCGCCTCGGGCCGCGGCCACGTCGAGAACGAGGTGCGGATCGAGCGCCGGTATTCGACGGCGCCGCTCCTGGCCGAGATCGCGGTTTCACCCTTCCACGAGCCGTCGGGCCAGGGCGACGGGGCCGTGCTCGAGATCCGCGACCGCAGCGTCCACCAACAGCTGCGCGACGCGGCCTTCGAACGCGAGCGCATGCACTCCTTCGGCCGGATCGCAGCGGGCATCGCCCACGAGGTGAAGAACCCCCTCGGCGGGATCCGCGGCGCCGCCGAGATCGTGGCCAAGCGCAGCGAAGACCCCCGCTTCGTCGAACGCGCCAAGCTCGTGATCCGGGAGACCGACCGCATCGCCGGCCTGCTCGACGACTTCATGGTGCTCGGGCGCGAAGAGGCCCTGCGTTTGCGCGAGGTGAACCTGCATCGCGTGCTCGACGACGTGATCGACATGAACGATCTCGATCCGCTTTCGGACGGGGTACGGATCGAGCGGCTCTACGACCCGTCGATCCCCGAGCTGCACGCCGACCGCGACCGGCTGGCGCAGGTGTTCCACAACCTCGTGCGCAACGCGCTGCAAGCCATGGCGGGTTGCCAGGGCGATCGCCTCGGGATCCGCACTCGCGTCGACTTCGACCACCCGCTATCGCGTGGCGACGGGCCGCACGTCCCTGCGGTCAGCATCGAGGTCTCCGACGCGGGGCCCGGCATCGCGGACGACCTGCGCGACCACATCACCGACCCCTTCTTCACGACGCGCGAAAGCGGCACCGGCCTCGGCCTCTCGATCGCCCAGCACTGGGTGACGGCGCATGGCGGCCGGCTCGTACTCGAGAACGGGAGCGATGGCGGCACCTGCGCCCGCGTGACCCTCCCCCTGCGAACCTCCCGGAGAGACTCATGAGCGAAGACGCGAAAGCCCGCGTGTTGGTGGCCGACGACGAGGCCTCGATTCTCGAGAACATGAAGGATTGGCTCGAGGACGACGGACACGAGGTCGTGACGGTCGCCACGGGCGACGCCGCCTTCGAGGCGCTCGCGGGCCAGGACTTCGATATCGCCTTCCTCGACATCCGCATGCCCGGCGCCTCGGGGCTCGACGTGCTCGAACGCCTGCGCACCCTCGGCAGCGACACTGCGATCGTGATCATGACGGCGGAGAGCACCTTCGACAACGCGATGGAAGCGATGAAGCGCGGGGCCCTCGACTATCTACGCAAGCCGTTCTCACTCGGTGAAACGAGCCTCCTCGTGTCGAAGGCGTTGCGCAACCGAGCGCTCGAACGCGAGGTGCGCCTCTTGCGTCGCGAAGTGGCGGGCCAGCACTCGACGCCCGAGCGACTGATCGGGCGCTGCGACGCGATGCTCGAGGTCTTCAAGACGGTCGGCAAGGTCGCCGACAGCGACGTGCCCGTCCTGGTCACGGGCGAGACGGGGACGGGCAAGGAGCGCGTCGCGCGCGCGATCCACGACGCGAGCTCTCGAGCGAGCGAAAGGTTCCTCGCCGTGAACACGGCGGCCATCCCTCGCGAGCTGCTCGAGAGCGAACTCTTCGGCCACGAGCGCGGCGCGTTCACCGGCGCCGTCGAATCGCGGCCCGGCCGCTTCCGCGAGGCGGCCGGCGGCACGCTGCTGCTCGACGAGATCGGCGACATGGCCACGGACCTCCAGGCCAAGCTGCTGCGCGTGCTCCAGAACGGAGAGGTCACCTCGGTGGGCGGCAAGCGGACCGATCGCGTCGACGTGCGGGTGGTGGCTGCGACCCACCGCGACCTCGACCAGATGGTGCGCGATGGGGGCTTCCGCGAAGACCTGCTCTACCGGCTGCGCATCGTGCCCGTGCACCTGCCGCCCCTGCGCGAGCGCCCGGGCGACACGGCGGGCCTCGCCGAACACTTCGTGGCGCTCTACGCCAAGGGGCTGGTGGGCGCACCTCGCTATCTCTCGGCGGCGGCCCTGGAGCGCTTGGCGGCGCATCCATGGCCCGGCAACGTGCGCGAGCTCGAGAACGCCATCAAGCGCGCGTTGGTCCTCGCGTCCTCGGAGGTCCTGACGCCCGAGGACTTCGCCTTCCTCGACCCGGCGCCGGGCGGTGGCGGCGAAGCCGTCTCGCTGGCGGACCTCGTGCGCGGCGAACTCGACCGGGCCCTCGACGCCGAAGAGAGCGGAGATGTCTACCGGCGCGTGGTCGAGAACGTGGAGCGACCACTGCTCGAGGCGGCGCTCGCCCGCACCGGCGGCAACCAGATCAAGGCGGCGGCGTTGCTCGGGATCAACCGCAACACGTTGCGCAAGAAGATCGTGGACCTCGACATTCCCGTGCCGGGGCGGCCCTGAAGCCGGCCCGGTCGAAAAGGAGGGCGGCCCGGTTGAAAGCCGACCCCGCCGCACTGATGGGCCTCATGGTGCTCGCCGACGACGATCCGCGTTGGAAGTGGGACCCGGTCGAGCAGGCCCGCGCCGCGTGTGCCGGCGGCGCGACCTCGGTGCAGCTGCGCGCGAAGCACGCGACCGACCGCGAGGCCCTCCTCTGGGCCGAGGCGATCCGCGGCGCGACCCGCGATGCGGGCGTGCTCTTCCTGGTGAACGACCGCTTCGATCTCGCGTGGCTCGCGGACGCAGATGGCGTGCATCTAGGCCAAGAAGACCTGCCGCCGTCCGCCCTGCCCGCCCGGGTGCGCGGAGGCATGTTGGTCGGACGCTCCACCCACGAGCCCCGCCAGCTGGCGGCCGCCGCGAGCGAGCCCGTGGACTACGTCGCCTTCGGTCCAGTCTTCGGGACGACCAGCAAGACTTCCCCGCATTCGGCGCGCGGCGAGGCGGCTCTTGCCGCAGCCGCCCACGCCGCGACACCGCGCCCGCTCGTCGCCATCGGGGGCATCGACCTCGGGAACGTGGGCGCCGTGGCTCGAGCCGGTGCGGCCTGCGCCGCCGTAGTCTCCGCCGTCGCCGGCGCCGACGACCCACGAGCCGCCACCGCGGCGCTCGCAACCGCTTTCGAGGAGGGACGAACCGGATGAGCGAAGTCCAACTGCGTGCGCTCTCGGGAGCCGGCCTGTTCGTGATGATCGCGATCGCGTGGCTGGCCTCGTCCGGGCGGCGGCGCTTCCCGTGGCGCACGGTCGCTTGGGGCCTCGGTAGCCAGGCCGTGTTGGCCGTGTTGCTGCTGCGAACCGTCGCCGGCGATTGGTTCTTCTCCGCCGTCAACGGCGTCGCACAGGGGATCCTCTCGGTCACCGAGACGGGCTCGCGCTTCATGTTCGGCGCGCTCTACGACGTCGGCCCGTCGTTCCTGATGAGCGTCTTCCCGATCATCATCTTCATGGGGAGCCTCTACGGCGTGCTCTACCACCTGGGCGTGATCCAGGTGGTCATTCGCTTCATGGCCCGGGCGCTCTCGCGGACCATGCGACTCTCGGGCGCCGAGAGCCTGGCGGCGGTGGCGAACATCTTCGTCGGCATGGCCGAGGCCGCCCTGCTCGTGCGGCCCTACGTCGAGGGCATGACCCGCTCGGAGCTCTTCACCCTGATGACGACGGGCATGGCCACGGTGGCGGGCTCCGTTCTCTTCGCCTACGTCGCGATGCTCGGCGGCGGCGACTACGCCGGCCACCTCGTGACGGCGAGCCTGCTTTCCGCCCCCGCCGCGATCCTGATCGCGAAGGTGATGATGCCCGAGACCGAAACCTCGGCGACGGCCGGGCGCGAGCAGCCCATCATCGAGGTCAAAACCGTGAACGTGATCGACGCCGCGGCGGGTGGCGCCATCGATGGCCTCAAGCTCGGCGCCTACATCGGCGCGATGTTGATCGCCTTCGTGGCACTGGTCGCGCTCATGAACGGATGCCTGTCGCTGGTCGGCGGATGGGTCGGCGTCGAGGGCCTGACCTTCCAGCGCGTGCTCGGCGTGGCGCTGGCGCCCATTGCGTTCGTCATGGGAATCCCCTGGAGCGAAGCGCAAAGCGTCGGCTCGCTGCTGGGGATCAAGACCGTGCTGAACGAATTCCTCGCCTACCAGCAGCTCGGCGTCCTGGTCGCCGAGGGCGGGATCTCGGAACGCTCGGCGGTGATCTCGTCCTATGCCCTGTGCGGCTTCGCGAACTTCGGGTCGCTTGCGATCCTGATCGGGGCGATCGGCGCCGTGGCGCCTTCACGCCGCTCGGACATGGCCCAGCTCGGCCTGCGGTCGATCCTCTCGGGATCCCTCGCCACCTTCATGACGGGCTGCGTGGCCGGGCTGCTGATCTCCTGAGACCGGCTCCGGCGACGCGCTAGAGCGCCGACACAGCCCGACCGCGCTGGACTTGCGTGCCCCCCCCTCCGGGCCGACATCAACCCCGTGCGCGCTTGCGGAAACATCTCCCCGTCGATCGTCGCTCGCATCGAGGGCTGCGGACGCAAGAAACGGAAAAGGGGGGTACTCCGCCAGGAGCGCCAAATCGGACTTGACGCGCCCGGGCCTCTCGGGTTCCCATAGGCCACCGCGCGCCCTGCGGGAGAAAGAATGATCGCCCGATCCGTTCACCACGTCTCACTCTCCGTCCGCGACCTCGACCGGTCGCGAGCGTTCTATGAAGGGGTCCTCGGCCTCGAGACCATTCCGCGACCCGAAATGGGACTCGGTGGGGTCTGGTACGGCGCAGGCACCGCCGAGATCCATCTGATCGCCGCGCCCGAGGGCGTCGACATCGGCCAGACGCCGGCGGCGAACAATCCCGTCGGCCCGCATCTCGCCTTCGCCATCGACGATTGGCAGAGGGTCCGCGACGAGCTCGAGAGCCGCGGGCTCGACATCCTCGCACCGAACGAGGAGATGGGGCAGATCTGGGTCCAGGATCCCGACGGCTACATCCTCGAGTTCATCGTCCCGCAAAGCCGATGAACCTCTCCCAGCACGCTTCTCTCCGCGGACGCGTTTTCGCGCTCGGGCTCGCCGCAGGCTTCGGGCTGCTGGGCAACGACCCGTGCGGGCCGGTGCCGGGCGGCGCCTTGGACGGCGAAGTCGTGAGCGAACCCATCGACGACTGGGGCTTCGCAAACGACCACGGCCGCTGCCAGCTCGAGGTCCGGCCGGCCGAGCCGCACTCGGTGACCACCTACTGTTTCGCCGACGGCGCGGTGCTCTACGTCCCGGCCATCATGGGCGACAGCAAGCAGTGGACGAAGCTCGCGCTCGCGAACCCGGACGCGCGCATCCGGATCGGGGGGCGGCTCTACCCGGTCACCCTGGAGCGGCTCGTCGACGCCGCGGACCGGCGGGCCGCCGCCGAGGCCGGCCACCGGCGCCATCATGGCGGGGTGGCCCCGCCGCCCGACTTCGAAGTCGAGGAAGACCGGTGGTACTTCCGCGCGACGTCGCGCTAGCGCCCCCTCCGAACCGCAGCGGCTAGCGCGCCTGGGACTGGATGCCCCGGTCGGCAAGAGCCCCTTCGGCCTGGGCGAGCCACGCGGCCGCGTCGGCCCGCTCTCCGAGCTGTGCATCGAGGTGCGCCAGCGTCAGGCCGCGGATCGCGAGCGCCGCCTCGTCGGCCGGGGTCAACTCGGTGAACGGCGCCATGCGGGCCGCCAGGTCGAGGCCACCCCACGGCCCGGGGATCTGCATCGCGCGGAAGAGTTCGTGGATCTGCTCCGCGTTGTCGCAGAAGTGTTGATGGTCGGTGTTGCCGAGGACGACCATCGAGCGCGGCTCGCGCGTCTTTGCATACAACTCCTCCATGCCGCGCAGGGGTAGGAGCGAGTCGCGGTCGGCCACGACGTAGAGCGTGGGGACCGCCCGAGGCCAGTCGAGATCCATGCGCTCCTCGAACGGGTTCACCGGCAGGTCGGTCGCACCTCCCGCCGGCGCGAGCGGCACCGCAGCGCGCACGCGAGGGTCGCGCCCGGCGACCATCAGACTCGTCCAGCCGCCGAAGCTGTGGCCCGAGACGGCAACGCGCTCGGGGTCGACGTCGCCGATCGGCAAGCTCCCGTCGAGGGCTCGGTCGAGGGCATGGGAAAGATCGCAGGGCCGCAGATCGGCGATCTCGTGCACACGCCCCACCATCTCTTCGGGCTCGGGCGGCGCGCCGCCGCTCTGGAACATCTTCATCGCTTCCATCATCACGTCCATCGTCGTGTTGCCAACGTGGTCGGGCGCAACGACGACATAGCCGTGGCTCGCGAGGTGGGTGCAGAGGAACGTGGACTGGCAGCGATGGCCGGCAAAGCCATGGGAGAAGGCGACGACGGGGTGACGCCCCGGAGCCGGTGCGGCATCGCGCACGGCGGCCTGGGGCAGCGGCGCGGCAGCAGGCATGGGCCGGTAGTCGGCCTGGCGGTCGGGGTCGAGGTCGTGGCCCTGGTGCGCGTCGGAGGCGGGGTACCAGAGTTCGAGGGGGAGCTTGCGGCTGCGGGCCGTGTCTTCGCTCTCGGTGCTGACGACGCCGGCGGGGTGCGGGCCGCGCGAGAAGGGGTCGTAGGTCATGGCGGCCGACATTAGCACCGGGCTCAGTGGGAGCCGCGCACCCCGGGCTCCCGGTCGGTCGAGGGCACCGCGCTCGACCCGGTGAAGCGCGCGGTTGCATCGGCAGCGGCCGCTTTCAAGCGGCGAAGCCAGCGACGCGCCCACGCGAACTCCGCACCGAGGATGGCGAGACCCACCGGGATCACGACCAGCGCCGGGCCCGGCAAGGCGATCATCGCCACCCCGATCGCCACCACGGTGCCGCCCACCACGGCGACGACTACCCTTCGGGCGGCCTGGTATCCGAGGTGAAGCCAGCGTGCCACGACCGGACTACGCACCAACCGGCTCGTCGGTTCAGGCCCCCTCGGTTCGCACGGGTCGGAGCGACCCCCTAAGATGGCGCCGTGTCATGGCTCGAGGATCTCCACGCGGTCGAACGCAACGACCCGGCGGCTCGCAACGTCCTCGAGACGTTGCTCTGCCACATGCCCCTCCACGCCATCTGGATCCACCGCGCAGCGCATTGGCTGCACGTGCGGGCGGGCGTCCCGCTGCTGCCGCGTCTGCTCTCGGTGGCGGCAAAGTGGTGGACCGGCATCGAGATCCATCCCGGCGCCCAGATCGGCCACGGCCTGTTCATCGACCATGGCATGGGCATCGTGATCGGTGAGACCGCCGAGATCGGCAACGGCTGCACGCTCTTTCACAACGTCACGCTCGGCGGCACGGGGAAGCAGCGCGGGAAGCGCCACCCCACGCTCGAGGATGAGGTCTACGTCGGGACCGGCGCCGTCCTGCTCGGCCCGCTCCGCGTCGGGCGCGGCTCGCGCATCGGCGCCAACTCGTTCGTCTTCATGCACGACGTGCCGGCGGGCTGCACCGCCGTCGGCAACCCTGCCCGCATCGTGAAGCAGGACGGTGAGCGCGTGGACCGCGAGCTAGCCGCGACGGTGCTACCCGAACACTCCTACCCCATCCCGGACGGCGCCACGCTCGGCACCGAGCGGCGCGGAGACTGAGCCGACATGAGTGACCCCTTCGAGAGCCGCGTCGCGGTGGTGACCGGCGCCGCGAGCGGCATCGGGCTCGGCCTGGCGCGCGGCTTCGCGGCGCGCGGCGCCCACGTCGTACTGGCCGACTTCGACGAAGCCGCCCTCGCGGCCGCCGAGAGCGAGATCTCCGGGCTCGGCGCCGAAGTGCTGGCCGTGCCGACCGACGTCACCAAGCGCGACGCCGTCTTCTCCCTGGCCGAGCGTACGTTCGAGCGCTTCGGCACGGCCCACATCGTGTGCAACAACGCCGGCGTCGCCGCCTACGGCGAGATGCACAGCGCGCCCCACGAGGAGTGGGAGTTCGTCATGAACGTCAACTTCTGGGGCGTCGTCCACGGTGTCGAGGCCTTCACGCCACGCCTCGTCGAGCAGGGCGACGGCCACATCGTGAACACCGCCTCCATGGCGGGCCTCGTCGGGATGAACGTGCTCGGCATCTACGCCGCCAGCAAGTTCGCCGTCCTCGGCCTGACCGAGTCGCTCCACCGCGAACTCTCGAGCCACGGGGTCGGCGTCTCGGCTCTCTGCCCGATGATCGTCGCCACCAACATCAACCAGAACGCCCAACGCCTGCGGCCCGACGCGATCAAGGGCCAGGTGCCCGACGGTCTCGAGAACCCCGAGCCCGGGACCTTCCAAGGCGACGTGATCGACGTCGAAGAAGTGGTGCGCCGCGTCCTACGCGCCATCGAGCGCAAGGACTTCTACATCCTCACCCACCCCGAGCAGGAAGCGATCCTGAAGCGGCGACACCGCAAGATCGAAAGCATGTTCGACCCCGCCCTCTGGTAGCCCTGACGGAGGCTGACGAAGGGGACGGTTCTATTTGATGACGAAACCAGGGACCAGTCAGAACGCCACGGTCTTGGTGGTTTCGTCATCAAATAGAACCGTCCCCTTCGTCAGCGCCCTGGGCTAGCTGGCGCTCCTTGCGTTCGATCAACATGAGGTTGCGTACGTAGACGACGCAGTTGGGGAGGTACGCCAGGGTGAAGACCAGGTTCTTCACGTGCAGGGCGTAGAAGAGCAGGATCATCGAGCCGACGATCGAGAGGTACCAGAAGACCTTCGGAATCACGCTCTCCCCTGCGCGTTCGGATGCAATCCATTGCACCAGGAAGCGGGAAGCGAAGGCCGCGTTGCCGAGCAGCCCGAAGGCCAGCCAGAAGGGAGTGTCACCCCAGTTCACCATCGTTCGATCCTCAGGAAGGGAGAGGGAGGGGTGTTACCACAGCCGCGGGGCTCGGCCGGGCGCATTCCGCTAGACCCACGATTCTTCTTGGAAAACCTGCCGGGGACAGCGTCCACCCGGGCCCTTCCCGTGTGGTAAAAGGGGGGCGCGGAGGCCCCCATGCGGATGCAGGTACGGACGTGGCTCGGTCTGGCGCTCGGCGCCCTGGTGGCGGGCAGCGCGCCGCCGGCACGTGCAGAGTTCCCCTACCCCGGCTGCGCCCGCGCAGACAACGCGTGCGACCCCGCATGCCCCGTCGGCGACGACACCTGTGTCGGGCCGGACGATTACGCCGACTACCTCTTCCTCCCCCCGCCCACGCCGGGCGACCCGGCGGAGATGCCGGATGACTACGACTTCAACCCGGCGGCGCCCGATGCGGGCAGCGGCTGGAAGTATCAAGGTGAGATCTCGGGCGGCCCGGCCGACGGCCTGGTCGGCGGGCTGAACCTCGTAGAGGGCTGGCAGGTCACGACCGGCCGGCCCGACGTGGTGGTGGCGGTGCTCGACAGCGGCATCCGTTGGTCGAGCCCCGACGTCGCCCGCAAGGTCGCGCTGCGGACTTGGGAACTCCCCTTCCCCGCGGACGCCAACCCGCCTGCGCCCTGCACCGGGCCGGGACACGATTGCAACGGCGACGGCGTGGTGAGTGTCGATGATTTCGAAGGCATCACGTGTCACGGGCTCGCCGGCGCGACGGTCGTCGCACCCGGCTTGGGTGGCGACCCCGCGCGGCTCGACGGGCAGGACATCCTCCGTGCCTGCAGCGACGGCCATGACGGCTATGGCAGCGACAGCGACGCCAACGGCTTCGTGGATGACATCACCGGCTGGGACTTCCAGGACGACGACAACGACCCCTTCGACGACGTCGACTATGGCCACGGGACGGGCCAGGCCGAGGACATGGCCGCCGAGGCGAACAACGGCACCGGCTTCCCGGGCACGGCGCCGAACCAGCTCTATCTACCCCTGAAGGTCGGCGACAGCTTCGTCGCCATCGGGACCGACTTTGCGCGAGCCGTGGTCTATGCGGCCGACTGGCCCGTGGCGGTCGTCAGCGAGGCACTCGGTGCGATCAGCGCGGGGCCGTCGGGGCAGCAGGCCATCGACTACGCGTACGCGCGCGGCATCCCCCTCATCGCGAGCGCGGCCGATGAGGAAGCGCAGCATCACAACTACCCCGCGAACTACGACCACACGATCTGGGTGAACTCGATCCGCAACGGCGACGACGAGCTCGTGCCCGACCACACTCCCAGCGAAGGCGGGCCGGCGAACCTCGGCTTCGACCTGCTGAACGGCTGCACGAACTACGGCCCCCACGCCTGGGTGTCGATCCCGTCCACGTCGTGCTCTTCCGAGGCCACGGGCCGCGCCGCTGGAGTCGCGGCATTGATCGTGTCTCATGGGCGCAACCTCGTGGACCAGGGCTTGCTCGCCCCCTACTGCGTGGCGAGCGGCGATTGCACGGGCGACGCGGCCAGCGCCTTCTCGGCCGAAGAAGTCCGCCAGATCTTCCGCTTCCTCGCGGAGGACGTGGATCATTCCCCGGACGGCTTCCAACTCTTCTTCACGCCGACCTTCGGCTTCCTGGCGAATCTCGTGCTGTCGGGCCCGAGCCTCAGTTTCGGCAACTCGCACTTCGAGGCCGGGCCGGGCTTTGACCCCTTCACCGGCCACGGTCGGCCGGACGTCGGACGATTGGCGACCCTCGTCGAGCCGGGCCTTTCACGGATCCCGCCCGAGGCGGACCTCTCCGGCGGCTTGCGCTGGTTCGAGACCGTCGACCCCGTGGCGACGCCGAGTGTCGACATCCGGGGGACGGCGCGTGCGGTGCGGACGCCCGGCGGCTTCTCGTTCAGCGTCGCCGTCGGTTGCGGCAATGCGCCAGGCGAGGCCGCGTTCGTGGAGATCGACTCGGGGTTCTCGCTCACGGGCCTCGACGGCGCGACCCTCGCGAGCTGGGACCCGGCCGCAACGGCAGCGGGTTGCGGCTTCGACCCGGCGGCTGGGGTCGCGAGTCCCGACGACCATACCGTGACGCTGCGCCTGCGCGTGACCGACACGGCCGGAAACGTGGGGGAGGATCGGCGCGCGGTCGGGATCCACCACGACGCGACCTTGTTGCGACGGGTGCATCTTGGCGCCTCTCTCGAGAGCTCCCCGGCCCTCGTGGACGTCGACCGCGACGGCGTGCTCGACGTGGTGGTCGGGACCGGGGCCGGCGAACTGCACGTCCTCGCCGGCGCGAGTGGCACGGCGTTGCCGGGCTTCCCGGTTCGAACCGACGCCCTGCCCGTCCACCAAGACGACCCGGCCTCGGGTTTCGCAAGCGGTGCGGTCGCCGTGCCCCACGAAGTGATCGGCGGCGCCGTGGCTGCGGACGACCTCGACGGCGATGGACGCGTGGAGATCGTTGCCGCGGGCGCCGAAGGCGCCGTCTATGTCTGGGACGACGTGGGCGCGCGACGACCCGGCTTCCCCGTGTGGAGCGACCCGGCCCTCTCCGACCCCGCGCACCGCGATGCCTTGAACGACTCGGACCCCGGGTTCTTCTCCGCGCCCACGCTCGTCGACCTCGACCCCCCGGGCGAGAGCCCGGGCCTCGAGATCGTACTGGGCGGCTTCGACGGCCACCTCTACGCCTGGCGAGCCGACGGCACCCCGGTGGCCGGCTTCCCCGTGCGGCTCGCCGACACGGCGCGCGTCAGCCTCGACCCGGTTTCGGGCCGCGCCACGGCCCTGCCCGGCTCGGGCGCCAAGGAGCGCGCCCGCAAGATCGTCGGCTCGCCGGCCGCAGGCGACCTCGACGGCGACGGGCGACCGGAACTCGTGGTCGGAACGACCGAAGAATACGGCGGGAACCCAATCGGATGGAGCGCGCCGTCAGGGCTCCTTTCCGCCCTGCTCGGCTTCGGGTTCGCCGACGCCCTCGACCTCGACACCACGGGGCGCGTCTACGCGGTGCATGCTGACGGCACGCCCGTGGCGGGGTGGCCCGTCGAGACTCCACAGCTGACCTCGCAACTCCTGCCGAGCGTCGCCACGGGGGTCTCGACCTCGGTCGCGCTCGCCGACACGGACGGGAACGGCAGCCTCGAAGCCGCGCTGTATTCCCACGCAGGCCCGGCGCTCCTCGTAGACGGCGCGGGCGCACCGGTCTTCGGTGTCCATGGCCCGGGCTCTCTCCCGCGCCCGTTTGCCATCGACTTTGCGGGCGGAGGTTTCCCGGGCGTGCCCGCGACGGCCGGCTCCGCCGATGCACCCTTCTTCCCGAGCCTCGGCTCGGGGGCCTTCGGCGACCTCGACCAGGATGGCCTGCCCGAGTTCGTCGCCGCCACCTCGGGGCTGCGCAAGCTGCTCGATGTCCAGGTCCCCGGCCGACAAGAAACCTCCCACCACCAGATCGCGGCGTGGAACGCCGACCCGGCTTCGAGCGGCGAACTCGTCCCCGCCTTCCCGCAGGTGATGGAGGACATGCAGTTCATCGCGAGCCCGGCCCTCGCCGACGTCACGGGCGACGGCGTCCCCGACGTCGTCCAGGGAAGTGGCACGTATCTCGTGCGCGCGTTCGAAATCCTCGACGACGCGGCAGAAGCCGCCGCCGCGGGCGTGCCCACCGGGAGTGCCGTCCAGCCCGAAGGCTGGCCCAAGCTGACGCTCGGCTGGGCCCTGGCATCGCCGACCCCGGGCGACGTGGACGGCGACGGCCTCATCGAGGTCGTGGCCGTCACGCGTGAGGGCGACCTCTTCGTTTGGAACA
The DNA here is from genome assembly GCA_019311105.1 of Deltaproteobacteria bacterium. GTDB lineage: Bacteria > Myxococcota_A > UBA9160 > UBA9160 > JAFDDA01 > JAFDDA01. The sequence continues at coordinate 13,648 of JAFDDA010000003.1, read as the reverse complement.
CGCCGGCGCCGGCGACCGATGCGTCGATCCCCTGGCAGGGTTTTGGCCGCGACCGCCGCAACACCCAGAACCTCAGCTCGGGCGTCTCGCCCCTGGCCACCCCGCGCGAACCCCTCGAGAGCCTCTTGTGGGTGTTGCAGTCGATCCATCGCGAGCTGCGCGAACTCGCCGAAGATGACCCACGCCTCGCGCGTGCGTTTGCGTCCCTCGTCTTCCCATACGTCGTGCAACACATCGAGGTGACGATCGACCCCGGTGTCCGGCTCCGCCCCACCCCGCTACTGCTCGGCTATCTGAGCCTCACCCCGGTGCGCCCGGAGTGGGCCGACTTCGGGCCCTTGCAGCTCCGCTTGCAGGAAAGCGTCGCCGACACGGCCGAACGCCAGGTCGCCGCTATCGAATGTGCTCCGGGCGACTTCGGCTGCGGCATCTGCCGCTGGTTCGCCGCCGCGCAGCTCTTCTGGGCGGACCATTCGCCGCTGCCACTCCTGGAGGTGTTGAACCACTCGCTGGCGCTCAGCACGGCTCTGAACTGCGAGTGAAGCCCCTAGCGCTCTGCTAGCCTCCGCCCTTCCTCGGACGCCTCGGAGACCCCCCCAATGCCCGTGACCGAACCCCAGGTTCTGGACGCCCTGCGTCCGATCGTCGACCCCGACTTTCAGAAGAGCATCGTCGAACTCGGCTTCGTGAAGAACGTCGCCATCGAGGGCGGCCGCGTGCGCTTCGACATCGAGCTCACCACGCCCGCCTGCCCGGTGAAGGCCGAGTTCGAGAAGGCCGCCCGCGAGCGCGTGCTCCAGCTCGACGACGTGACCGAGGTCGACGTGAACATGACCGCCCAGACGCGTGGCCGACCCGCCGCGCCCGAAGGCGAGCTCCTCCCGCACGTGAAGCACACGATCGCCGTGGCCTCGGGCAAGGGCGGTGTGGGTAAGAGCACGGTCTCGACGAACCTCGCCCTGGCCCTCCACCAAATGGGCGGCAAGGTCGGCCTGCTCGATGCCGACGTCTACGGCCCGTCGCTGCCGTTGCTGATGGGGGTCAGCGGCCGGCCCGAGACGACCGAGAAGCGCATCCTCCCCCTCGAGAAGTACGGCTTGAAGCTCATGAGCATGGGCTTCTTCGTGGACGAAGGGTCGCCCGTGATCTGGCGCGGCCCGATGGTGCACGGCCTGATCACTCAGTTCCTGCGCGATGTCGATTGGGGCGAGCTCGACTACCTGGTGATCGACCTGCCGCCGGGCACGGGCGACGCGGCCCTCACGCTGACCCAGTCCGCACCGCTCTCCGGCGCCGTGATCGTCACGACGGCGAACGATCTCTCCCTGATCGATGCCCGCAAGGGCCTCGCGATGTTCGAGAAGGTGAACGTGCCGGTCCTCGGCATCGTCGAGAACATGTCCTACTTCACGCCGCCCGAGCTGCCCGACAAGAAGTACTACCTGTTCGGCGAGGGCGGCGGGCGACGCACGGCGGAGGAGATCGGCGTCGACTTCCTGGGTGAGCTGCCCATCGACCCGCGGGTCGTCGAGGGCGGCGACATCGGCAAGCCCATCCTCGAGTTCGACCCCGACTGCGACGTGGCCAATCGGCTGCGCGACGTGGCCGGCTCGGTGGTCCGGAAGCTGGCCGTGATGGCGAGCGCACCGCCGGTCGCCGACGCGAACATCACCTGGGTCGGCGACCCTTCCTGACGGGCGCCAGCGCCGGCCGCGGCCCGGGCATGCCCTGGGCCTCGCGCACGAGCAGGCAGGCGAAGGCCACGGCGAGCCACGCCCAGCCCGGGACCCCGCGGAAGGGCTGAGCCCCCAGAGCCAGGGACCCCACGGCCAGCAGCAGGCCGGCGGCGACGCCCAGGCCTGCCGAGGCCCTCACGGCGACGGCGAACCAGCGGGCGGCGGCGAACCAGCGGCTTCGATTGGCTCTCGCGACTCCCATGAACCCAAGCTACGCGGCCCGGGGGGCCACCGGGGGCTCGAGGAGCAATCCGAGGGGGCGAACCCCAAGGGCGGCGGACCCCAGCCATTGAACATTCAGCGGAGTCTCAGGGCGGCAGAGGCCGGGCGCCCGGCCAGGCTACTTGTTGCCGTGGAGCAGGTTTCCGTAGAGGATCATGACGGCCGGGACCTTGCCCTCGTTGCCGGCGGCCACGTAGTCGTCGTAGTCGAACTTCTCGCTCGGGAACCTCGCGTCGGGCTCGAACAGTCGGTCCGGAAGTTCCATGCCTTCGATCCACTGGACGTAGTCGGTCCGGATCACGGCGCCCGCCTGGCGGCTGTAGACCTCGACGCGCAGCGGGATCGCTTCTTCCGGGCCCTCCTGCTGGACCCAGACCGTTTGCTTGCCGCGTTGGTCCGTGTTGACGAAGACATCGCACATGCGGCTGCCGAGGGTCTCGGACCTCACTTTCTCACCGCCGCGATCCTTGATCACGAAACCCTCGAGGCCAATCAAACGGCTCCACTTCTTGGTCGCAGCAACCGACCGTGGGTTGCGCTTGATGGTGATGGCCGTCCCCGAGGTAACGTCCAACGCGTGGTAGTCCTTGCCGTTGATGATGGTCACGATGCGGTGACCGCCGATGACGGTTTCGGCGCGCATGCGGTCCCGCCCCTTCGACCAGTACGAGGTGATGTGCACACCGCGCGGGCTGCTGGTCAGGGTCTCGGCATGCCAGGTCGTGTCGGCGGCCTGTGCCACTCCGGCGAAGAGCCCCATCCCCACAACCAGGGCCAGCGCCTGGGCCGCGCAGCCCAGCCGCCATGCGACTCGCCCAAGGGGGCACATTCGTCGTACCGGGTCGTTCAATTCGGGTTCCCTTCGAGATCGATCGGCCGCCCCTCCATCGTGTCGGGAACCGGCAGACCCAGCAAGGAGAGGACGGTAGGTGCAACGTCGAGGGCCCGCACCTGGCCCGGGGCGGAGCCCGCCGCGACGCCGCGTCCAAGCGCCAGGAAGATCGCACCCATGGAAGGCGCATCCGGGCGGTGGCCATGGGTGCCCCCCATGAACGAAGCCTGCAATCGGCCGAGCAGACCGGCCTTCGAGATCGCGGTGCCGAGGGGCGCCATGGCGACGAGGTCGCCGAAGCGTGGGTTGGCCGAGCCGAGGCCGGCCGGCCCCTTGCCGCGTGCCCAGGCTTCCAAGCCGAGGCCCCGGGCCGTTTCGAGGGCGTCGTCGAGGTCGTCGTCCGGGTCGGCGAGGGTCACGGTCACGAAGCCGCCGCCGCCGTGGACCTGGGCTTCGACCTCGGCCTCGACGAACGCGGCATGAAGATTCACGGTCTGCTCGATGGCTTGCATCCCGTGATCCGAGACGACGAGCACCGTCGTCTCGGCCCAACGCTTCCGCACGTCGAGGGCCGTGAAGAGGCGGGCCAGCTGCACATCCTGTTGCGCGAGCGTCTTGCGAACAGCGTCAGCACCGGGGCCGTGGCGATGGCCCGCACCATCGGCGCCATGGAACCAGGCCGTGATCAGTTGCGGGCGCTCGGGCTCGGGCAAGGCCAACCACTTCAGGATCTGATCCATCTTCTCGCTCTCGCGAGTCCGACTCGAGAACGCGCGCCAGTCGTCGGGGCCGCGGCCGCTGCGCCACTTGCCCTCGGAGCCCACCCAATAGTACGAAGCGCTCCGCACGCCATGGTTCGCAACGATGGACCAGAGCGGCTCGGCCTCGAGCCAGGTCGGGTCGCCCGCATAGCTGAAGCGGCCCCGTTCGGGGTCGATGAACACGTTGTTCACGATGCCGTGCCGTTCGGGCGAGACGCCCGTGACCAGGCTCACGTGGTTTGGGAAGGTGTTGGCGGGGAAGACGGGCTGCATCCGCTCGGCACGTGCGCCGCGGCGTTGCATCCGGGAGAGGGCGGGCAGCTCGGTCGCATCGAGATCGGCTGGGCGCGTGCCGTCCATCGAGATCAAGACGACCGTGGGTGCCGCGAACGCGCTCGCGGCCGAGCCGAGCCACAGCAGCACGCCGGCCAGCGCGGACACGAACCGCCAGCGCAGGGGTCGTCGAAGGGGCGCCATCGAGGCCAGCTTACCTCGCCTGCGAGCGGACTGCGCCGGGCTCTGCCTCGGCCGAGTCGGCGCGGCACTCTCGTCGTGCGGGGCGCGGTATTCTCACCCGTCATGAAGATGGCTCTCACGATCGCAGGCTCCGACCCCACCGGCGGCGCGGGCCTCCAACTCGACCTACAGGTGTTTCGCGCGCTGGGCGTGCACGGGCTGGGCGTTCCCACCGCTCTCACCGTGCAGGACACGGGTCGAGTCCATCAGGTTCTGCCCACGTTCCCCTCGGTAGTTCTCGATCAACTCCGGGTCCTGCTCCGCGACCTCACGCCCGCTGCCGTGAAGATCGGCATGCTCGCCAGCGACGACGTCGCCCGCAACGTGGCCCTCGCACTCGTCGGCCTGGACGAAGCCATCCCCTGGGTGATCGACCCGGTGCTCGCTTCGAGCGACGGGACTCCCCTGCTCGAACGACGGGCCTGGCCGATGTTGCACAGCCTGTTTCCGCGTGCCGCCTTGGTGACGCCAAACCGGCCAGAAGCCGCCGCACTCACGGGGGAGGACGTTTCGAGCGACGCCGGCGCGGAAAAGGCAGCGGCGAGCCTGCTCGCGGACGGGGCCCGTGCCGTGCTCGTGAAAGGCGGACACCGCGAGGGCGCGCCGCGCGACTTGCTCGCCCTCCGCGACGACCAGGGTGAACGAATGCGTTGGCTCGAGGGCGACCGCGTCGCGGCGGGCGAAACGCACGGAACGGGTTGCGCCCTCTCGTCGGCCATCGCCGCGGGCCTCGCCCTGGGCCAACCGCTCGAGGTCGCCGTCGATGCCGGCCGGGCGTTCGTGACGGAGGCTCTCGCCCGCGCAGCGGCGAGCCCGCCCCCCGGTTCGGGAGCCCGGGTCCTGGTCTTCTAGGCGTCCGCCAGGCCGTCGACCAGCCGCCCACACAAACCGTCGAAGCTGCCGTTACTCATCACGAGCAGGACGTCGCCCGGTTCGCTCTCCGACAACAAGCACGACAGAATGGCGTCGGCGCCGTCGAGAGCCCGGGCATCGAGGCCGCGAGCGCCGAGCGCGTCGGCCAGTGCAACCGCGGAGAAGAGTTCGGTCACCTCTCCGGTGGCCGAGTAGAGCGGCGCTTCCGGGACGATCGAGACGAGAACACGGTCGGCACCGTCGAAGGCCGCGGCGTAGTCGTCCTGGAAGATGGCGCGCCGGCTCGTGTTGGTTCGCGGCTCGAAGATGGCGACGAGCCTTCGGCCCGCGTATTGGGCCCGCACGGCAGCGACCGTCTCGCGCACGGCGGTCGGATGGTGAGCGAAGTCGTCGATCACGGCGATGCCGCGGGGCTCGCCGCGCAGCTCCTGGCGGCGTTTCACGCCGCGCCAGGCCGACAGCGCCGCGGCCGCCTCGGCCGGCGCAACACCGAGGCTCACGGCACAGGCGACCGCCGCCGTCGCGTTCGCCGCGTTGTGGCCGCCCGGGAAAGCGAGCTTGGCCCCGTGCGTCGCGCCCTCGGGCTCCGTGATCTCGAGCCGTTGACCTTGGGCGTCGATGGCGCCGAGCCCGACGTGCCATGCGTCCTCGTGCCGCTCCCGTCCGTACCCGACGAGCCGGCAGCGCGCGCCCGCGGCCACCTCGCGAACGTTGGCGTCATCGAGGTTCGCGATCAGGGTCCCGTCCTCGGGAAGGGTCGCCACCAGCTCGCGAAAGGCCGACTTCACGTGGTCGAGATCGCGGTAGATGTCGGCGTGGTCGAACTCGATCGAAGTGAGGATCGCGGTCTTTGCCGCGTAGTGCAGGAACTTCGGCGTCTTGTCGAAGAAGGCCGTGTCGTATTCGTCACCCTCGACCACGAAGTGGTCGCCGGCGCCGATCCGGAAACTGCCGTCGAGATTCGCCGAGATTCCGCCGACCAACGCGGAGGGGTCGAGGCCGCACTCGAGCAACATCGCCGCCAGCAGCGACGTCGTCGTGGTCTTGCCGTGGGTCCCCGTGACCGCGATGGAGTGCTTGCCGTCGATGGCGAACTCGCGCAGGGCATCGGGGAACGAGAGGTACGGAATCCCGCCGTCGATGGCGGCGCGGGCCTCGGGGTTGTCCCGCCGCACGACGTTGCCGATCACCACGCGGTCGGGGCGTGGCCCCTCGAGGTTCGCCGGCGAGAACCCGAGTGCCACGGGGATGCCCCACCCTTCCAGCGCCGTGCTCATCGGCGGGTAGACCCCCTCGTCGGAGCCGGTGACCCGGTGCCCTTGGGCGCGCAGCAGGCCGGCGAGCGAGCCCATCCCCGTCCCGGCAATGGCAATGAAGTGGATGTGTTCGGTCTTCACACGCGCGATCACTCGGCGGTGAAGGCTTCGACGATCAGGTCGTGGATCTTCGGCCGCAGCTCGAAGCGCGCGCGCTTCACGATCGGATGGATCCGGTTCGTGAGCACGACGACCACGAGCTCGCGCTCGAGGTCCATCCAGACCGACGTCCCGGTGAAGCCCAGGTGCCCGACCGACGGCCGGCCGAAGTGGCTGCCCGACGAGGATTGCCCCTCGGTGGGCGTGTCCCAGCCGAGCGCCCAGTCGGAGCCCGGCGGCAGATCCTGGCGCTCGAAGAAGCGCTTCACGCCCTCGCTCGGAAGGACGCTCTCACGCCCGTGCCAGGCGTCGAGCCAGGCCTGGGCTTCGCGCATCACGTCGTCCGCCGTGCCGAACAGGCCCGCGTGGCCAGCCACACCCCCCATTACCGAAGCGTTCGGGTCGTGCACCTCGCCCCAGAGGATTCGCTCGCGCCAATCGCACTGCTCGGTGGCGGCGGTGCGAGCACGCCGCGCCGCGTCGGGTTCGAGCGGCCCGTTGCGGCCAAGACGGACGAAGCCAGTGTCCGCGAGACCCAGCGGTTCGAAGAGACACTCGCGACAGAACTCGTCGAGGGGTTCGCCAGAAACAGCCTCCACGAGCGCACCCAGCACGATGAAGTCGAGGTCGCCGTAGACGGCGGCATCGCCGGGCTCGTGGACGGGCTTCGACTTGCAGATCCGCTCGATCACCCAGGGCTTCGCGATGGCCTCGCCGAGCCAACGCTCGCCCTTCTTGCGCTCGCGCGTGAGCATCTCTTCGTGGAAGAAGCGCAGCGGCTTCAGCCCCGACGAGTGGCTCAGCAGGTGACGCACGGTGACGCCTTCCTTCTCGCGCTCGGCGAAGGCCGGGAGGTGCTTCGCGACCGGGTCGTCGAGATCGACGAGCCCGTCGCGCACCAGCAGCAGCAACGCCCCGGTCGTCGCGAGCGGCTTGGTCAGCGAGGCGAGATCGAAAATCGTGTCGCGCCGCATGGCGACGCGCTCGGGGCGAACGACGGCGTTGCCGACCACCGCCTCGTACTCGACGGTTTCACCTTCGCGCGGCATGCGCGCTAGCACGACCGCGCCCGGGATCTCCCCCTTCTCCATGGCCTTGGCGAGGGCGCGATCGACCCGTTCGAGTTTGCGCCGGATGAGACTCCACTTCATGGCCGAACCGGGCTCCCCTTCATGAGATCGCCACCGAGGGCGAGTTCCACTCGATCGTCCCGGCGTCGCCGTCGACGCGTGCCGTCGCGCCGACGGGCCACGGCACGTTCTCGGGCCCGTGGCCGAACGGCAGACCCAGGACGAGCGGGACGCCGAGGGGGCGAAGCGCCTCCTCCACGACTTCACAGGCGGCGGGCGACGGGTAGGCCTCGTCGTCACACGCTTCGAACGACCCGACACCGGCCCCGGCGAGGCCCGCGAGTTTCCCCGCCTCGCGCAGCTGCGCGAGCACGCGGTCGAGTCGATAGGGCCGCTCGCCGACGTCTTCGACGAGCAGGATCGCGCCCTCGGTCTCGACCTCCCACGGGCAACCGAGGCTCGCCGCGAGCACGGTCAGGTTTCCGCCCACGAGCCGACCCTCCGCCGCACCACCGCCGCCGGGCGTTCCGCGCAGCGGTGCCTCGCTCCCGCGCAGGGCTTCCCCGCAGAGCAATCCCACCAAGGCCTCGCGGTCGCACTCGCGCGAGAATGTCTGCGCCGGCATGGGCGCGTGGAAGCCTGCGAGGCCCGCGCAGCGAAGTTGCCACAGCAGCAGCGTCGTCACATCGCTGAAGCCCGCGAGCGGTTTGCGTGCCACCCGGAAGACGTCGGCATCCAGACGCGACACCACGCGGTGGCATCCGTAACCGCCGCGCGCACACAGGATCGCATCCACGGTGTCGTTCTCGACGAGTTCCATCAGCTCCTTCGCGCGGCGTTCGTCGTCGCCGGCGAGATAGCCGCGGCGCGAAAGAAGATCTTCCCGTCGGACCACGGAGAAGCCGGCGCCCTCGAGCCACGCGCAGCCGGCCGCGAGCCGGTCGGGATCGACGGGTCCTGCCGGCGCCGCAAGGCCGACGACGCCCCCAGGCCGGAGCGCCCGCGGTTGGACGATCTCGTGGGAGCGAGTCGGGCTAGAGGAAGGGATCCTCGTCCTCCTCCCCCGGCGGCGGCCCCGTGAAGCGCGACCGCTCACCGGAAGCCTCGAACGGGGCGACATCGTCGCCGGCTTCCTGCCGGGTGCGGCTCTCGAAGCGGGCGAAGCGACCGTCGAAGTGCAGGTCCACGGTTCCGGTCGGGCCGTTCCGCTGCTTGGCGATGATCAGCTCGGCGCGGTTCGGGTCTTCCGTGTCTTTGTTGTAGACGACGTCGCGATAGATGAAACCGATGACGTCGGCGTCCTGCTCGATGGCGCCCGACTCGCGCAGGTCGCCCATGCCCGGGCGACGCTTGTCGGGGTCGCGCTGCTCCGGGCCGCGGTTCAGCTGCGAGAGCGCGATCACCGGGATCTCGAGCTCCTTGGCCAGGGATTTCAGGCCCTGGCTGATCTGCGCGATCTCGAGGTCTTTCCGGCGCTGCGAATCCTTGTCGCCGTGGGCGAGCTGGAGGTAGTCGACGACCAGCAGATCGAGCCCCTGCTGGGCGGCGAGACGCCGCGCCTTCGCCTTGATCTCGAGGATTGTCACCATCCCGCTGTCGTCGATCCAGATATCCGCGTGCGAGAGCCGGCCCGCCGCGGTGGTGAGCTTCTGGTAGTCGACGGGCGCCAGGAAGCCACGCCGCAGGGTCGACATGTCGATGCGCGCCTCGGAGGCGAGCATGCGCAGCACCAGCGAGCGGCGCGTCATTTCGAGCGAGAAGATCGCGGACTTCTTGCCGTGGTCGAGCGCCGCGTTCTGCATGATATTCAGCGCCAACGCGGTCTTGCCCATGGAAGGCCGCGCCGCGATGACGACGAGTTCGCCGGGCTGCATGCCGCCGGTCATCTCGTCGAGGGCGTGATAGCCGGACGGGCAGCCAGTCAGTTGCCCGGCACGGTGCATGATGTCGTCGACGTAGTTGAACGTGTCCGGCAGCTCGTCGTGCATGCTGCGGAACGTCGTCGAGCCCTGTTGCTGGGAGAGCTCGAAGATCTGGCTCTCCGCGATCTCGAGCAGTTCGTCGCCGCCGCCCGTCCACTCGAAGCTCGTGCGCACGATATCGGTGGCGGTGGTGATGAGGCGGCGGCGCAGCGCCTTGTCGCGCACGATCTTCGCGTGGTGCTCGACGTTCGCGGCAGTGGCTTCGTAGTCGGCGACCTCGGCGAGGAAGATCGGGCCGCCGATCGAGTCGAGGATCTTCCGCCCATTCAAGTAGTCGGCCAGGGTGTGCAGATCGATGGGCTGATTGTCGTCAGCCAGCGCGATCATCGACTGGAAGAGCTGCTTGTGCGCCGGGTGGTAGAAGTCTTCCGGCTTGAGCTCCGGGTACACGTCGTTCATCACCGTGTTCTCGAGCAGCACGCTCGAAAGCACGGCCTTCTCGGCGGCGAGATCCTGCGGCGGCACGCGCCCTGCTGCAGTTTCGCCGCCACGCGCGGAACCGCGCGTAGCCGTCTGTGTCGGGTAGGCTTCCGCCACCTTCACGCCCCCCGGGCCGGAGCCCGTGCAGGAAGTCTATCCCAGCGACGGGAGACGGGGGCGGGGAATGGCGCGGCGAAGCCGTGGCATTCGTGGCGGAACGATGTTGCGCGCCGTGCGCGCCAGCGCGGGCCTACTCGGCCGCGGGCGGCGCGCTTTCCGTGGAATCGGTGGCAACCACGGTGAGCTTGATCTGCGCCACCAGCTCGCCCCGCAGCTTGAGCGGCACCTTGTGGTCGCCGACTTCCTTGATGGGCTCGCTCAGGTTGATCTTGCGGCGATCCACTTCGTAGCCCTTAGCGGCCAGCAGCTCGGCAATGGCCACATTCGTGACCGACCCGAACAGCTTGCCCTCGGCACCCGCCTGCATCTCCACCTGAAGGTGGAGCTTCTCGAGCTCCCGCTTGGAGGCTTCGAGGTCCTTCATCTCGCGCGCGACGCGCTCGCCGATGACGCGCCGGTGATGCTCGACCTCGGCGACCTTCTCCTTCGTCGCGAGGATGGCCTTGCCCTGGGGGAGCAGGAAGTTCCGGGCGAAACCCGGTTTCACTTTCACGACGTCGCCGGCGTCGCCGAGGTTCGCGACGTCCTCGTTCAGGATGAGGTCGATCTGGGCCATGGCTCAGGACTCCTTGCCGTCATCGCCATCGCTATCGGCATCGGCGGCGGGAGCCTCGGCCTCCGGGGCGGCGGCGGCCTCTTCGGCCGGAGCTTCGGGTGCGGCTTCTGCGGCGGCCTCAGGCGCTGCTTCGGCGGCGGCCGGCTCGGCCTCGTCCGTGGCTTCGCCTGCCTCTGCGGCTGCGGCGGCCTCGGCCTCTGCGGCTGCGGCTGCGGCGGTAACCGCGGCGGCGGCAGCGGCCTCGGCGGCTTCCGCGGCGGCGCGGGCCTCGGCCTCTCGCCGAGACTTCTCCTCTTCTTCTCGGGCGGCGCGCTCGGCTTCGAGGCGGTCGTGGAGCTGGCGCTCCTCGTCGGCGGCCTCGGTCTTGCGCGCTTCGATGTCGGCCACGTTCTCGGCCACACGGACCGTGAGGTAGCGAAGGATCGACTCCTCGAGCTTCAGCACCCGCTCGAGTTCGCTGACCACCGTGCCCTGGTCGAGGTACTTCAGCGAGTAGTAGTGGCCCTTCTGGAAGTTCTCGATCTCGTAGGCCAGCTTGCGCTTGCCCCAATCGTCGAGCATCAGGCGAACGCCGCCCTTGGCTTCGAGCTCGCCATCGAGCTTGGCCAGGAAGGCATCGCGGACGTCGTCGGTGATTTCGGGTTGGACGATGAAGGTGGTCTCGTACTCGCGCACGTCAGGCTCCCCGTGGACGGGCCGCCGGCTCCACCGGCGCGCCCGGGCCCCGCTCGAGGCGGGACCTGGGTGAAGCGGGCCCACTCAGCCGGGGCCCGCGAAGGGCCGTACGGGTAGCACGACCCGCCCCCTCCCGCCCCTGTCGAAGGGGACGGTTCTATTTGATGACGAAACCACTAGGACTGTGGCGTTCTGACTGGTCCCTGGTTTCGTCATCAAATAGAACCGTCCCCTTCGACAGGGGCTAGCCGGCGGAGCGGACCAGGAGGTCGTGGACTCGGAGGTCCTCGGTGAGCTCGGGGTGGAAGGTGGCGGCCAGGACGTTCCCCTGGCGGATCAGGACGGGCTCGCCGCCCACCCGGGCCAGGATCTCGATCCCGTCGCCGAGCGTCTTCCAGCGGGGGGCGCGGATGAAGACGCAGGGCAGGCCCTCCAGGCCCCGGGCGGCGCCGGGGTCGGCCTCGGCACTGAAGGAGTCGACCTGGGTGCCGTAGGCGTTGCGGACCACCACGCCGTCGATGGCGTCGAGGGTCGCGACGGGGTGATTCTCCACCTCGCGGGCCAGCAGGATCGCCCCCGCACAGGTGCCGAGCATCGGCAGCCCAGAATGCACGAAGAAGCGCAGGGAATCCCAGAGGTCGAGGCGATCGAGCCCCTTGGCGATGGTCGTGCTCTCGCCACCCGGCAGGATGAGCGCGTTCAGCCCGTCGAGGTCCGCCTCCTGGAGGATCGGACGTGGCGTGGCGCCCACGCGCTCCAATGCGCGCGCGTGGGCGTCCACGTCCCCCTGGATCGCCAGGATCCCAACCGTCGTCACAGGCCGCTACCAGCCCCGGTTCGAGAGCCGCTCGCTCTCGCTGAGCGTCTCCATCTCGATGCCGGCCATCGCTTCGCCGAGCCCGCGGCACGAGCCGAGCAGCTGCTCGGGGTCGTCCCAGTGCGTGCAGGCCTGCACCACAGCGCGGGCGCGCTTCTCCGGATCGGTCGCCTTGAAGATGCCCGAGCCCACGAAGATCGCCTCGGCACCGAGGCCGCGGCAGAGCGCCGCGTCCGCAGGCGTCGCGATGCCGCCCGCCGCGAAGTTCGGCACCGGCAGCTTCCCGTTCTCGGCCACGTAGCGGACGAGGTTCACCGGCGCGCACAGTTCCTTGGCGCGGGCCGGGATCTCCTCGGAGGGCAGCACCGTGAGCGCGCGGATGTCGCCCATGATCTGACGCAGATGACGCACGGCCTCGACGATGTTGCCGCTGCCCGCCTCGCCCTTCGTGCGGATCATCGCCGCGCCTTCGCCGATGCGCCGCAGCGCCTCGCCCAGATCCCGCGCACCACAAACGAACGGAGACCGGAAGCCCGTCTTGTCGACGTGGTGGGCCTCATCGGCCGGCGTCAGCACCTCGGACTCATCGATGAAGTCGACCCCGAGCTGCTCGAGAATCTTCGCCTCCATGAAGTGACCGATACGGACCTTCGCCATCACCGGGATGGAGCACTGCTTCTGGATGCCCTCGATCACCTCGATCGAGCACATCCGTGCCACGCCCCCATCGCGCCGGATGTCGGACGGCACACGCTCGAGCGCCATCACGGCCACTGCGCCGGCGTCCTCGGCGACCTTCGCCTGGTCCGGCGTGGTGACGTCCATGATGACGCCGCCCTTCATCATCTCGGCGAGGCCGACCTTGATCTCGAAGGAGCGAGCATCGCTCCCCCCGTTCCCATTTTCATTGGACATGGTGTCCCTCCTCGATTCCCGACTCGCGTCGGGGTCAGACGTAGGTTCCTTCATCGCGCGTTGCGCGCGGGCCTTCTTGCAAGCGGGCGTGGGTCACCTGCCCCAATGCCGCGACGCCGCGGCGGATCTCCTCCTCGCCCGCGAGGGCAAAGGTGAGCCGCATGCAGCGCGACGGGCGCCCATCGTGATTGAAAAGTGAGCCCGGCGCGAACAACACCCCGGCGCGGCGCGCCTCTTCGAGCAGGTCGCCCGTCTCGATGCCGCCGGGCAACTCGACCCAGACCTGGCAGCCGCCCTCGGGCTCGGTCCAGTGCGTCCCCTCGGGCATCTCCTCGGCGAGTGCCGCGAGCATCGCGTCACGCCGGCCGCGCAGTGCCTTGCGGAGCTTCGTCAGGTGTCGGTCGTAGGCGCCCTCGCGCACGAAGCCGGCCACGGCCGCCTGGATCGCCGGCACCCCCGAGAGGTCGATGGTCCGCTTCAGCGCCTTCAGCCCATCGAGGGCGCGCCCCTGTGTAGTGACCGACCCGACGCGGACCCCCGGAAAGAGCGACTTCGACAGCGAGAAGAGGTGGATCACGAGACCGTGGGTGTCGAGGGCAGCGAGCGGCGGCACCGGGCGGCCCTCGAAGCGGAGGTCCATTTCGAATGCGTCCTCGACCACCGGCTTGCCATGACGCG
>JAFDDA010000046.1 GCA_019311105.1 Deltaproteobacteria bacterium | reverse complement strand
GGCGGGACGTGATGCCGCCCTCCGCTGGAGCCCGGTTTCGTTGCTCGGGGTGGAAGCCGTGGCCGGGGTGTCAGCTCGAGAGCAGGTCGATCACCCGGGGTGTCAGCTCGAGAGCAGGTCGATCACCACCGGGTCGTCGCGCACCACGCGCTCGTCGAGGAAGACGGACTCCTCCGCCACGATGTCGGCCCGCAGCAGGGCCACCAGGTCGAGCACGTTACCGGCGACGACGTCTTCCGGGCGGTCCAGGTCATGGAGCTGGCGCAGCACGTACCCGAGCAGCTCGCGCTGCTCCCGGTGCTCCTCGGCGAAGCGGTCCGTGCGGACGTCGCCCCAGCTGTCGGCTGCGCGCAGGATCGGGACGAGGTGGAGATCCTCCCAGGCCATGTGGATCGCGAGTCGGTCGAGCAGCGCCTCGGCTTCTGAGCGCAGGGTCGACGGGAGCGGCTCGCGGTCGTCCAAGACACCGCGTGCAAGGCCTTCGATGCGGTCGAGCCGCTCGCTCAGGTGTCGATGATCGCTGAGAACACGGTCGCGGACTTCGCTGGGTCGCATGGGGGTCTCCGATCCGTTCCTGAGCCCCCATGATTGCAAAAAAAGGATCAAGAAGAGAGGCCCTTGGTGTGTCTGTCCAGCGTCCCGCTTTGAGGCGCAGCGCACCGCTTTCGAAGCGAGCCGAGACAAAACGTCACTCGACGTCCCCATCTCGCCCCTGTCTGCGCCGTCTCGTGGCTCGCTTCTTGCTGTTTCCCGTGCTGGGGAGGTGAGGGATGAGAAGACGGATGCGAGCGTTCGCTGCCGGTGCGCTCGCGGCGGGGCTGCTGGCCTTGCCGGTGCGGGCCGAGGAGACCGAGGACACGCGCGCGCTGATGCGCGAGATCTTCGCGGCCTTCGCAACGTTGGTGCAGCACGCCGACGACCCGGCTGGGTTTGCCTCGTTGGCGGAGCGCGAAGAGATCGTTCGCTCGCTTCAAGCACTCGAGCGCAACGCCACCCGCTTGGAGGCCCACACGGGGAGCCTCAGCGCTGCACACCGGCCGGTCGGTCGCTCCCTCACCGACGACGTACGCCGGGCGCTCGACCAGTTCGTCATCGGCCACTACGAGAGCGCACGCTTCCTCTCGGGGCAGCTCGTGGAGAACTGCTTCGCATGCCATTCGAAGCTGCCCTCCGGCCAGGGCTTCGAACTCGGTGCCGAGCTGCTCGAGGCCGAAGCCGTCGCGAGTCTGCCTCCCGAGCGGCGTGCGTTGCTGGCGGTGTCGGCGCGTCAGTTCGATACGGCCTTGGCGCTCCACGAGGCGTACATGGCCGACCGGCACCACTCGGCCGTCGAGATCTCGCTGTCCGGTGCGTTCCAGAGCTATCTGAAGGTCGCTCTGCGCGTCGTCGACGACCGCGACCGAGCCCTGGCGACCCTCGCGAGCTTCCGCGAGCGCACGGATCTGCCCCTCTACCTCGAAGCCGAGATCGACGGATGGGTCGAGACGCTGCGCACGGTCGACGCCGGTGCGGGGCCTGGCCGTCTCCTCGAGAGGGCGCGCGATCAGATCGACGCGGGGCGCCTGCGTACCTCGTACCCGGGCGATCGACGCGGCCTGGTTAACTTCGTGCTGGCCTCGCGCTGGTTGCACCAACACCTCGCCGGGCCGAGCCTCGGGCGCGACGAGCGTGCCGAGACACTGCTCTGGCTCGGGCTCTGCGAGGTCCACATCAGCACTTCGCTCTGGGTCTCCGAGGCCGAATGGTTCCTCGACAGCGCGATCCGCGCGGCGCCCGAAACGGAGCACGCCCGGACCGCATACGCCACCCTCGAGGGCGTCTATCTCGAGGGATACAGCGGCTCGGCCGGTACGCACCTGCCGCCCGAGATCGAGCGGCGCCTCGCCTCGCTGCGCGAACTCGTCGAAGCCGCGCCCCAGCCCGCCGGAGGTTCATCGCGATGAAGATCCATTTCGCTCGGTTCGTTCTGGCCCTGAGCCTGCTCCTGGCCGTGTCCGCGGCGCCGGTACACGCCGAGGAGGGCGTGCTCGTCGACTCGGGGCGCCGCTCCTTCCAGAAGCACTGCAGCGCCTGCCACGGCATGGATGCCCAGGGGGGTGGCATCCTGAAGCCCCTGCTCCGGGTCGCGCCGCCCGATCTGACGCGCATCGCCGCGCGCCGAGGAGGCGCCTTCCCGCAGGACGAGATCGCCCGCTTCATCGACGGCCGCGCCGCGGTCACGGCGCACGGCTTGCGCGAGATGCCCGTCTGGGGCCGCGTCTTCGCCGAGCCCATCGCCGACGGCACCACCGGCGAAGAGGTGGTGCGTGGCCAGCTCTGGATCCTGGTCAGCTACCTGGAGTCGATCCAGGTCCCGCCCGTCGAGGCGCCGCCGCCGGCACCCTGAGTGTCGCCCGAGGGCGGACGGCCGCTGCGGCTCGGGGCGGCCGCGGTCGGCTACACTCGTGGCCTTCCCTTGCTGGAGCCTCGATGACTCGCGTGGACGCCGATCGCCCGCCGGCTGCTCCGGACGAGGTGCCCACCGAGGGCGCCACCACCAGCCGCGCCAAGGGCTCCAAGGCCCTTGAGGCCAACCTCAAGCGCACCGATGTCCCGGTCGTGATCCCGTCCGAGCACGACGTCCTGCTCGAGGTCACGGCCGAGTATCGCGGCATCCACGAGAGTACGCGACGGCTGCTCCACGAGATCAATCACGAGTTCGTCGGTTGGGAGGAGACGCTCGAGGATCTGCACCGCCGGGCCATGAGCGACTACCCCTATCACGTGGGCCACGCCCGGGCGCAGGAGGCGGTGGCGTTGCTCTTCGGGTTCTATGCGCGCGCGCTGCGTGACGCCTCGCCCGATGTCCTACGCGACACGGCGGCGCGTCACGGCCTGGCCTACGCCGAAAAGGTGGTGAGCGGCGCCGGGCAGCATCTCGAACGGATGTTGCCCGCTCTCGACGCCGGGCTCGCGGAACTCACGACGGGCTTCCCGGACGGCGCGCCCCCCGCCCATGTTTCACCCGCTCTGGGCCGCCTGGTGGAGACGCTGACCTCGCTCGCAGCGGGTGCTCCGGCGGCTGCGCGGAGCCGGGCCTTGCTAGCGAAGTCGCTCGATCGCGCGTATGCGGACTGGCTCGAGCGCGACGACCCGCGGGCCTGGTTCGCGGCGCAGGGTGCGGGCGAGCCCGAGGGCGCGATCGACCATGCGGCGCTGGAAGCACACCGGCGGACACTCGGCGGGATCGACGTGGCCGATCCGGCGTCCGCTGCCGCGCTGCGTGCGTTGCCAGACGCGGGCGAGATCGAACGCGCGCACCTCGACGCTGCACGCGGTGTGGGAGACCGGCGGGTTCGCGTTCGCTGGCTCGTGCACATCCTGGCTCAGGCCGTGCTCGCGCCCTTGCACGAGGCCGCCGTCGGCGAGCTGTCGCACCTTTGCAGCGAGCTGTTGGCTTCCGCTGTGCCCGAAGAGGTCGAGGCATTCGTCGGGGACGTCTTCGCCGCGCTTCGGGGCTCCGCGTTGTTCGAATCCCCCGGAGCCATGAGCCTTGTTGCGAAGCTCGGCACCGAGGTGCTGCGCGGCGGCGAGCCCGAAGCGGCTGCCGCCGTGATCGAGGAACTCCTGGCCAGCGAGTTCCCGACGCCGGAGTTCTCGGGCTTCAGCGAGGAGTGGCAGATCCAGGTGAACCCGGCCCACCTGCGGGCGATCCGCACCTATCTCGCGGTGATCGGGGCCGACCCGCAGATGGCAAAACCCTTGGTCGCCGCCTTGGTCGTCCATCTGCGCGTGGGCGGCGTGATGATGGCCGACACGGATCTCTTCCAGAAGGACGTGTCGCGCCTGCTGAACAGTGGTGTCGGGCCGGTCTTCCACCCGATCAAACATCTGCTGCGCCTCTTCCCAGTCTACTTCGACGAGATCGGGGCCGAGGGCGAGCTGCGCGAGGTCAGCTCCCGCATCGATGAGATCGAGGGCCGTCGCGACCCCCTCTGCCATTTCCTGCGCAAGCAGTGTCACGTGGAGTCGAACCCGCGGCTCGGTGACTTCATCGAGTCGTTGGCGGGCTATTGGGCCACCGGCGAACGCGCGCCCCTCGAGCCCTACCTGCCAGCGCCGCTGCACGCGCAGCTCGCCGACGGGACGCTTCGCGAGGGCGTGGGCGCGGCGATCGCTGGGCTGTTGGAGGAGGGCGACGATTGGCGTTCGCTGCTCGACCTCGCGCCCGACGCCATCGACGAGCGGCTCACGCGGGTCGACGCCGGCCGAGACATCGACCGCGAGAAGATCGGGTTGCTCTTCCGCCTGCGCCGCCTCGTGCTCGCGAAGTATGGCTTCGACCACGACGACCTGCTCGACCGGCTCAGCGCCTACGGTCGGGTCGACGAGGCCTCGATCGCGCGGCTGCGTGCGGGCCTCGAAGCAGGCCAGACCGAGGAGGCCCTCGATGCGCTGCTCACAATCCTCGAAGACCTGAAGGTCCTGATGACGCGCGACGAACTCACCGAGGGCGTCGAGGACATCTATCGCAAGCGCCACGTGGCCGTCGGCATCCCGAGCCTCTACGGGCGCTATCAGGAAGAGAAGTTCGATGCGGCGGGGCTGACCTTCCGCGCCGGCTCGCTTGCGAACCTGCTCTTCGACCAGCTGCTGGCGTCGGACCGCATCGATTGCATGCACCGGGAAACGCTGCAGACCGTCGGGCGCTGGCTGCATCAGATGCTGCGCGCCGTGCGGATCGACGGGTGCGAGGGGCGCGGCCTCAGCATGGGCCTCTCGATGCTCGATCAGGCCCTGGCCATCGAAAGGGCGAGCGTCGACCAGTACCTGAACATCTTCCAGGTGCTGTCGCGCAGCGTCGAGCAGCTGGTGCGGATCCGCTTCCTCGACGTGTACGAAGGCCCGACCGAGCGGCTACTGCCTCGCTTCGTGAAGAGCGGCGTGCTCGCGCGCGAGCCCGGCGAGGCCGAGGAAGAGGTCGCCCTGAAGGCGTCCGAGCAGTTCCTGCGTGATCTCATCGCCGGCAGCCTCGGCCTCCAGCAGCTCGACTCGCTGCTCGGCCGGATGGTCCGTTCGCTCGTGCGCGTGCGAGAGGAGCTTTCGCCCGAGGACCTCGTGCTCCTCATGTCCTACGACCCGAGCCGCTGCAGCGTGGCCATCGAACCCGAAGACCATCCTCTCGACGGGCCGATCCACCTCGGGAACAAGGGCTACCTCGTGAAGCGGCTCGCGGGCGATGGGCTGCCCGTGCCGCCGGGCTTCATCCTCACCACGGAGATCTTCCGCTGCGCGCCGGCCATCCGCGCGTGGCCCGACCTGCGACGCGAGGTCGAGGGCCGCATCCGCAGCCAGATCGGCGGGCTCGAAGCGAAGACGGGCCTCGTGCTGGGCGACCCGTCCCGCCCGCTGTTGCTCTCGGTGCGTTCGGGTTCGGCCATCAGCATGCCGGGCATGCTCGACACGTTGCTGAACGTCGGCATCAACGAAGAGATCGCGGAGGGCTTTGCGCAGCGTTCCGGCAGCCCGTGGGGCGCGTGGGATGCCTACCGCCGCTTCCTGCAACTCTGGGGGATGGGGCACGGCCTCGTGCGCGACGACTTCGATGCGCTGATGCGCGACTCGAAGAGCGACTTCGGCGCCGAGAAGAAGAAGAACCTCTCCGCAGACCAGATGCGCGAGGTGGCGCTGCGCTACCGTGGGCTTCTTCACGAGCGCGGGGTCGAGATCGTGGACGACCCCTGGCCCCAACTCATGCGCTGTGTGGATCTGGTCCTCGATTCCTGGCATTCGCCCAAGGCCCGCCTCTATCGGCGCGAGTTCCAGATCGCGGAGGAATGGGGGACGGCCGTCGTGCTGCAGAGCATGGTCTACGGGAACCTGCATGAACGTTCGGGGACGGGCGTCGTGCTGACGACCGACCCGCGCAGGCCTTCCGGCGATGTGCGGCTCCACGGCGACTTCATCGTGCAGGCCCAGGGGGACGACGTGGTGAGCGGCCTCGTCGAGACCTTCCCCGTGAGCGAAGAGCAGCGGCTCGACGAAGGGTCGGTCGCGACGTTCTCCCTCGAGAAGGACTTTCCGCGGCTGCACGAAGCGCTGCTGGGCCACGCGCGGACGCTGATCCACGATCAGGGGATGTTCCACCAAGAGATCGAGTTCACCTTCGAAGGGGACGACCCGGCGGACCTGTACATCCTGCAGAGTCGCGACACCGTGATGAATCAAGTCGCGTCGGTGGCGGCCTTCGTGCCGAGCGACGAGCTCGAGCGGTCGTGGCTCGCAGCGGGCATCGGCGCGGGTGGCGGCGCGCTCTCCGGCCGGGTGGCCCACAACATCGAGGACGTCGAGATGCTTCGGCGCCTCTTCCCCGACGACAACATCATCCTGCTGCGGCCCGACACGGTGCCCGACGACCTCCCGCTGCTGGTGGAGTCGGACGGGATGGTGACGGCCATCGGCGGCGCCACCAGCCACGCGGCGGTGGCCGCTCAACGCCTGGGCCGCACCTGCGTGGTGGGTTGCCGTGAACTCACGGTCGACGAGCGCGCCCGGAGCTCGGTCCTGGCCGGCCGGGCTCTCGAGACGGGCGAGTTCCTCTCCATCAATGGGGTGGACGGCTCGGTGTACCTTGGACAGCATCCCTCGACGATGGTCCGCCGGCAGCGGCTGGCCTGAACCACGCACGGCGACGGTCCGCCGGCAGCGGCTGGCCTGAACCACGCACGGCGACGGTCCGCCGGCAGCGGCTGGCCTGAATCACGCAACACGGAAGAGAGACATGGCGGAATCGGAACGCACGCTCGGCATCAACAGCCTCGGTCGGATCGGGAAGCTCTCGCTCTGGCACCACGTCGAGCGCAAGTACTTCACGAACTTGGTGGTGAACGTCGGCCGTGCGATCGGCCGCGACCTCGAGGCGGTCTGCCAGACCATCGAGAAGGACTCCACCTACGGCAGCATGCACCGCTTCCTGTTCGGGGTGAACGCCGAGCCTTGCATCCGGATCGTCGATCGCGAGAAGGGCCAGCTCGAGGTGGGGGGCATCCCCGTGCGAATCCTCCAGGACGCGCGAAACCCGAGCGACATCGGCTGGCGCGATCACGGCGCCCGCGTCGTGATCGACTGCACGGGCGCCTTCGGCGACCCGACGCGGCCCGCCGACGACGCGCGTGGCGCCCTGCGCGGCCACCTCGCGGCCGGCGCCGAGAAGGTCATCAACAGCGCGGCGTTCAAGATCAAGGACAAGACGAAGGCGATGCCCGACGACGCCCTCACCCTGATCTACGGCATCAACCACGACACCTTCGACGCCCAGAAGCACCACGTGCTGTCGGCGGCCTCGTGCACCACGACCGGCCTCGCCCACATGGTGAAGCCGCTGCTCGATCACCTGCCGGAGTCGGTGATGGTGACGGCCTCCATGAGTACGGTGCACGCGGTCACGAACTCCCAGAGCCTGCTCGACAGCGTGCCCAAGGCTGAGGCTACGGACATGCGCCGCACCCGCAGCGCGCTGAACAGCCTGGTTCTCACGTCGAGCAACGCGTCGGCCGCCCTCGAGATGGTGATCCCGGAGATCCGCGAGATCGGCTTCATGGGCGACGCCGTACGAGTGCCGCTGGCAACGCAGTCGTTGATCATCCTCAACCTCACGTTCCAGAGCCGGATCGAGGCCGACGGAGGCAGCTCCGTCGACCGCGAGCTGTTGAACGACATCTATGTCCAGGCCTCGGGAGGGGGGCAGAAGGGGCTGCTCGTCTTCAGCACCGAGCAAAACGTCGCAGCGGACGTGACCGGGATGAAGGCCGCCGTGGTGATCGAAGGCTCCGAAACCCACTCGCGTACGGGCTTCATGGACGTCGACCTCGGGCAGATCCCCGAGCTCGAGTCGCTCCGCGACCAGCTGCCCTCGACCCGGATCCAGCTCCCGGTGACCCACGCCAAGGTCTTCGGCTGGTACGACAACGAGTACGGGAGCTACACGAACCTGCTCGGCGACCTCACCGTCCACGTCCATCGCTCCTGCAGCTAGGGCGCCTCGGCGGCGCGGCTGCCCATAGCGGCTGGCGAGCCTGCAAAAGCGGGCGAAGTCGAGTAAGGTCTGCCGCCGAGAAGAAGAGGGTACCGATTGGCGCGTGACGATCTAATTCAGACGACCGGAGCAGTCGAGAAGATCATGGGTGGCGGCCGCTACCAGATCAAGCTCGACTCGGGCCAGACCGTGACGGCGCAGCTTTCGGGCCGCATGCGTCGCTTCCGCATCCGCGTCATCCCCGGCGACAAGGTCCAAGTCGGTCTCTCGCCCTACGACCCCACCCACGGGTTCATCACGTTCCGTCTGCGCGAGGGGCAATCGCCGCCCTGATGCTCGCGAGGCTGCGCCACGCGGCGCTTCGCCAGCGTCTCCTCCGCACCGCCCGCCGCGACCGGCGCACGCTCCGCCGACTCGCCCGCCAGCACCCTGGCCTCGAGATCGACCCCACCGCCAGCAGCAGTCTGGCTGTCGCCCGCTTTCAGTTGGGGGAGGGCGCCCGCCTGAAGATCGGCCCGGGCGTCGTCAGCGAGCGGACGCCCGATGCGCTCCGCTTCCTGCTCGAGCCCGGCGCCGACGTCGAGATCGGCCCGGGGACGTGGCTGCGCACGGACCTCGGCCCCGTCGTCATCGCGGTCTTCGAAGGCGCCACGCTGCGGATGGGCCCGGAGTGCTTCTTGAACGGCGCCCACCTGAGTTGCAAGACGCGCATGACGCTGGGCCGTCGCGCCTGGGTGGGCCCGGGCGCACGGGTCTTCGATGCGGACCAGCACGACTTCGACTCCGAGCACCCGGAGCGCCGCGAGCCCGTCACCATCGGGGATCACGCCTGGGTCGCTAGCGACGTCACCGTGCTGCGCGGTGTCACCATCGGAGCCCACGCCGTCATCGGCTGCCGCTCCGTCGTCACCCACGACGTCCCCGACCACCGAGTCGCCGTAGGCGCCCCCGCCCAACTAAGAGGCCAGGTCGGAGACCGCAGCCAGACTCCCTGATGACGAAGGGGACGGTTCTCTTTGATGACGAAACCACCAAGACGCTGGCATCCTGGCACAGGCCCTGGTTTCGTCATCAAAGAGAACCGTCCCCTTCGTCATTCGTCAGGCGCAGCGAGCCATTCGCCGCAGGCTCTCCCAGGTCGAAAACCCGCTCTGGTCAGTCGTCTTCCGTGGTCTTCAAATGCTCGCGCTTGCGGTCGAGGATCTCGCCACGGGACAGGCTCCAGTCGTACTCGAACAGAGCCCCGTCCCACCCGCCATAGGACGGGTTCGGCATCACGATCCAGCGCGAACCCCAGTAGTCGGCGTAGCGGTTGGTGAGCGCGAGCCGGCGGTCGAGCGAAGAGTGGGCGCCGCTGGTGAAGTCGTTCAGGTTGTCGCCCACGATCTGGATGACCCGGTGCGTGCGGCACACGACGGCTCGCCTCGACGACTTGTCCGAGCCCCATTCGGGCCGCTCGTGTTGGGTCAGGAGGTCTTCCAAGCCGCCTTCCACCGGAAAGCCGAGCTTGCGGAGTGTCGCGAGGCTCGAGGCCTCGACTTCGGCGGTGCGGTTCGTGACGTAGAAGATCTTGATGCCCCGCTCGCGCGCCTCCCGGGCGTATTCGAGAGCCCCGGAGATCGCCTCGGACGTCTCCGTCCGAACCCAGTCGTTCCAGACTTCCAGGCTGTAGTGCCCGTCGTTCTTCACGAGCCCCGCCTGGAAACGGTCGCTGCGGATGATGGCTTCGTCCATGTCGAGGATGATGGCCGGCGGGAGCGCGCCGAACTCGCCTTGCTGTTCCAGTGCCGCGCTCCAGGTGGGGTCGGCGAGGGCGCGCTCGAGGTGGAGAGTCGCCGAGCGAAAGGCCTGAAGCGTGGCGGCGCGATACTCGGCGGCGGTCTGCAGCCAGAGGATCGCGTTGGTTCCTTCGTGGGTGGGCGCCGGGGCCGCGGGCGTTGGAGTCGACTGGCAGGCCGCGAGGCCGAGCATCACGATGCCCGCGCCGAGAGCGCGAAGCCGATGCCCGATGCCCTGGGTTCTGGAGTGCAAGCGGTCCCCCCCTCCGATTCGCCGCCGGCGGAATGTTGCTTCGCGCGGCGCCCGACCGCTACCCCGACGCCCATCCACGGCTGCCGATTCGGGCCGTTGGGCCTGTCCCGCCCGTGTACACTGCGCGCCATGTCGCTCCGCATCGCGATCTTCGGCCAGGCTCCGTTCGGCAAGGACGTCACCACACGGCTCCTCGACGACGGCCACGAGGTGGTCGGTGTCCACGTCCCGCCCGACGCCGGCGGCCGGGCGGACCCCTTGGCCGCAGAGGCCGAGGCCCGCGGTCTGCCGCTCTTCCGCCACCGCCGCTTCCGCCGCAAGGGCGAGGCGCTGCCCGAGCTCGTCGAGGAATACCTGGCGCTCGGCGCCGACCTGAACGTGATGCCGTTCACCACCGTGATCCTGCCGCCCGAGATCGTCGACGCGCCCCGGCTCGGCTCGCTCTGCTTCCATCCCTCGCTCCTGCCTGCCTATCGCGGCGGTACCGCCATTCCATGGCAGATCATCCTGGGGGCGTCGGTGTCGGGCGTCACGGTCTTCCAGCCGGACGAGGGATTGGACACAGGGCCCATCGTGGTGCAGAAGGGCGGGGTCGAGATTGGCCCGGCCGAGACGGCCGCGAGCCTGTATTTCGACCACCTCTACCCCCTGGGCCTCGAGGCGATGGCGGAGGCGGTGGCCGCCGTAGCGGCCGGCACCGCGAAGCCCCTCGCCCAGACCGAGGAGGGCGTGAGCTTCCAGCCGCGTCTCGACGACGAGGCCGCCCGTATCGATTGGGCGCGGCCCGCCCAGGAGATCGACCGCCTGATCCGCGGCTGCGACCCGCAGCCCGGGGCTCACGCCCTGCGTGGTGACGAGCCCGTGCGGCTCTTCGGCGGTGGCCTGCGCGAGGCTGCGAGCGGCGCGGCGCCGGGGACGATCATGGCCGCGGATGGCGACACCTTGCTCGTCGCCGCCTCGGGCGGAGCGATCGCAATCAAGAAGGCGCGCCTCGGTGACGCCAAGAAGGCCCCCGCCACGGTTTCGGGCCTCGAAGTCGGCGATCGGCTCTCCTAGGGTGGGCGGTCTCGATCGACGCGCGTTCAACCGTCTGTTGTTCGCCGGCCTGCCGTCGGGCCTGGCCCTGGGCTGCGGCCGGGACTCCGACCCAGGTGACTACACCGCCGAGGACGCCGCGCGTCTCGACCAGCAGATCGCAGCCGAGGCCGCGCAGGCCGGGCGCGGCCGGTTTGGCGCGCTCCGCTTCCGGGGCTACCGCGGCCTCGCCGAGCTGCCGTGGTTCGAACTCAGCCCCGAGGGCCGGCTGCGCACCACGGCGGAGCTGCCCGGCATCATCGACATCCACGCGCACTTCGGGATGGACGTCTACCGCCCCCTCGACCCGACGAAACGGAGCGAGCGCGTCCGCCACCTGCTCGATTGCGACGGTGCCGACCCGGGCTGCGACCTCGACCTCGACCGCTACGTGAACGGCAACTTCACCGACGCCGAGCACGACGCCTTGCCGCGGGAGTTCCTCGCGGGCGCGTTCGCGCGAGGCGCCACCCAGACCCACACCGCCGCGAACCTACTCGCCGAGATGGACGATGTCGGTGTGGCCCAGGCGGCGATCTTGCCCATCGCCTTGTCGCTTCCGTTTGCGGGCTCGCTCACCGAGCGCTGGACGCGTGCCATTCGCGACAACGGCTGGGGGGATCGGCTGCTGCCCTTCGCTTCGGTCGACCCGAACGACGACGACGCGCCCGAGAAGCTCCGTGCCTACGCCGCGGCCGGCGCCCAGGGCGTGAAGCTCCACCCCGAGATGCAGCGCTTCTTCGCCGATGCCCCCGGTGCCATGGCGGTCTACGCCGTCTGTGAGGAGCTCGACCTACCCGTCGTCTTCCACGCCGGGCGGTCCGGGATCGAGCCCGAGCGCATCCGCAAATTCGCCCTCATGCGCCGCTATGAGCCGGCGGTTTCGAGCTTCCCGAACGTGCGCTTCGTCTTCGGCCACGGGGGCGCACGCGACCTCGAGCGGGCCATCCCCATCGCCCAGGCCCACCGGAACGTCTGGCTCGGGATCTCGTCCCTCGGGGTCAGTCAGATCGACCAGGCGCTCCGAGCCCTGGGCCCCGACCGGCTGGTCTTCGGGAGCGACTGGCCCTTCTACCACCTGGCCGTGACCCTGGCGAAGATCCTGATCGTCACCCGGGGCGACACGGGGGCTCGGGACGCTCTCCTGCGTGGGAGCGCGGAGACGCTGCTGGCCTGACTCCCCGCGAGCCAGGGTGCCCGCCGGATGGCGGATCTCCCTGAAAAGGCTAGATTCCTCGGCCCGAAGAACGGGCTTGGGCCGTTCCGAGGAACGGGCTCGTGCCGTTCACTCCGCCAGCCGATGGAAGGCCGGTGAGCCCGCCAGGAGAGGCCCTGGCAGTCACCTGGCGGGGAAACGGGGACACCTACTTTCAGGCCGCGCCGGCCGCTCCGAAAGCCGCGCGACCTCATCCGAATCGAAACGGGCTCTTTACCGAGTCCCCCATGGGAGGGGGAGCGGCGGGCCTCATTCCGTTACCGCGGCGGTGAAGACCATGGCGAGCGACCTCGAACAAGTCCGAAACATCGGAATCAGCGCACACATCGACTCCGGGAAGACGACGCTGACCGAGCGGATCCTCTTCTACACGAACAAGATCCACGCGATCCACGAGGTTCGTGGCAAGGATGGCGCCGGCGCCACCATGGACCACATGGAGCTCGAGAAGGAGCGCGGCATCACGATCACGTCCGCCGCGACCTACTGCGAGTGGAACGATCACCACGTCAACATCATCGACACCCCTGGCCACGTCGACTTCACCATCGAAGTCGAGCGCGCCCTGCGCGTGCTCGATGGCGCGATCCTCGTGCTTTGTGGTGTTGCGGGCGTGCAGTCGCAGTCCATGACCGTCGACCGCCAGATGCGCCGCTACAAGGTCCCGCGCCTCGCCTTCATCAACAAGTGCGACCGCTCCGGCGCGAACCCCGAGCGCGTGACCCAGCAGCTGCGCGACAAGCTGAAGCTGAACGCCGTGATGATGCAGATCCCGATCGGGCTCGAGAACGAGCACGAGGGCGCCGTCGACCTCATCACGATGAAGGCTTTCTTCTTCCACGGAGAGAACGGCGAAGAGATCGAGGTGGCCGAGATCCCCGCCGACCTGGTCGATGCGGCCAACGCTGCCCGGGAAAACATGCTGGATGCGGTCTCCATGTTCTCGGACGAGCTGATGGAGGCGATTCTCGAAGAGAACGTCACGGAAGAGCTGATCCACGAGGCCGTGCGCAATGGCGTGGTGGCCCTCGACCTCGTTCCCGTCTACGTCGGCTCCGCCTACAAGAACAAGGGCGTCCAGCCGCTGCTCGACTCGGTGGTGCGCTACCTGCCGAGCCCGCTCGACGTGGAGAACACGGGCGTCGACCTCACCAACGACGAGGCCACGATCGTCCTGCCCTCGGATCCGACCAAGCCCATGGTCGCGCTGGCCTTCAAGCTCGACGAGGGCCGCTACGGCCAGCTGACCTACATCCGGGTCTATCAAGGCCGCCTCAACAAGGGCGACAACATCTTCAACGCGCGGACCCAGAAGAAGCACAAGGTCGGGCGGCTGGTGCGGATGCACTCGAACAAGATGGAGGACATCGAAACCGCATGCTCCGGCGACATCGTCGCGCTGTTCGGAATCGACTGCGCCTCGGGTGACACGTTCACCGATGGTACGATCGACGTGGCCATGAGTTCCATGCACGTGCCCGAGCCGGTGATCTCCTTCTCGATCGAGCCGAAGGACAAGAAGACCTCGGACAACATGGGCAAGGCCCTCGGTCGCTTCGTGCGCGAGGACCCGACGTTCCGCTCGTTCGTCGACCCGGAGAGCGGCCAGACGATCATCTCCGGCATGGGCGAGCTGCACCTCGACGTCTACACGGAGCGCATGGCGCGCGAGTACGACTGCCCGGTCGAGACCGGACAGCCCCAGGTGGCCTACCGCGAGACGGTCGGGCGCCGCGCCGAGTTCAACTACACGCACAAGAAGCAGACCGGTGGTTCGGGCCAGTACGCGCGGGTCGGTGGCTACATCGAGCCCATCGAGGGCGGCGATGGCTTCGAGTTCTCGAGCGCGATCAAGGGCGCCTCGATCCCGACGGAGTACATCCCGGCCGTGGAGAAGGGCTTCCGCTCCATGATGGACAAGGGGCGCCTGATCGGCTTCCCGGTCGTCGGCGTGAAGGTCGTGGTCGACGATGGCCAGGCCCACTCGGTGGATTCGTCGGACATGGCCTTCCAGTCCGCCGCCCGCGGCGCCTTCCGCGAGGTCTACTCGAGGACCAAGCCCGTGATCCTCGAGCCGGTCATGAAGCTCGCGGTCGAAGGGCCCTCGGAATTCCAGGGCACCTACATCAAGACCATCATGCAGCGCCGCGGTCAGGTGATCGGCACCAGCGAGGAAGAGGGCGACTTCTGCCGGGTGGAGGCCGAGGTGCCGCTGGCCGACATGTTCGGCTACGCCACCGACCTGCGCTCCGCGAGCCAGGGCAAGGCGGAGTTCACCATGGAGTTCGCCCGTTACGTGGCCGTGCCGGCCGAGGTTTCGACCGAGCTCAAGGCGAAGTTCGCCGAGCAGGCCACCGGCAAGGACGACGACGAGTAGAGCGCGCCTCCGAGGCGCAGACTCTCGACCCGGGGCGGCGGCGCGCCGCCCGCATCAGGGGGATTCATGTATCGCGACTATCTGACCGCTCGCAGCCCCGTTCGGCTGCTCGAGAAGGGGCTGCACGGCGGCCTCGGCACGGGCAACCTCGGTGTGGTCCTTGCGGGCCACGGCGTCGGCAAGTCTTCCTTCCTCGTCGGGCTCGCCCTCGACGAGATGCTCCGCGACCGCCACGTCCTGCACGTGGCCCTCGACGAGAGCGTCGAGCACGTCCGCGCCTACTACGAGACGGTCTTCGACGACCTGGCCGCCCAGAGCCAGCTCGAAGACGCCGCCACGGTGCACGCCGAGGCCAGCCGCAACCGGAGCATTCGCGTCTATGGCTCGGAGGGGTTCCACGTGGGCAAGCTCCGCGAGGCCCTCGAACTCGAGCAGGAGACCGGCACGAAGCCGGCGGTCGTGATCGTGGACGGGGCCGAGCGCCTCGCTGCGACGGACGTGAAGGCCTTGCGCGAACTCGCGAGCGAGACGGGCCTCGAACTCTGGCTGGGAGTCGCCTGCAAGGACGAGAAGGTCGATGGCCTTCCCGAACGGCTCGCCGCCTCGGCGGAGCACCCGAGTGTGATCCTGGCCCTCGAGCCCCGCGACGGGGCCGTGGCGCTGCGCGCCATCCGGGACCACGACAACCCGGACGTCTCTGCCCTGCACGTCGCTCTCGACCCGCGCACCCTGCTGCTCGTCCGGAACTGATCGCGGGAGCCTGCGGCTCCCTAGCTCTTCTGGAAGACCGAGAGCTGGTCGCGATAGCGCGACCGAAGCGAGTTCGCTTCCTCCCGGCTGAGGCCGAGTTCTTCAGCGATGCTCCGGATCTCCTGGGCTTCCACGGTCGAGATCGACCCATCCGCCGCCGCCACCGCGTAGAGGCACTCGAGCAGTCGGCCCCGTTGTTCGGGCGTCGAGACACGCCGGAACTCGCGGGTGACGACGTAGTTCTCGGTCCCGCCGAGCACGCGCGTCTGCGACTTGGCGATCTCCACCACGAGCACGGCCTCTTCCTCGGACAAGCGCCCGACCTCCTGGACGATCTCCTGCATCTTGTTCGTTTCCGCCTCGTCGATCTCGAGGTCGGCATGGGCGACCCGTGCGAGCACGTAGGAAAAGGCGGCGAGATACTTGGCGATCTGGGGGTCGAGCTTGTCGAGGCGTGCCGCGATGCGGCGGACCGAATCGGTCTCGGCGGGTTCGGCGGCGGCGGTTTCGCTGCTGCGGAGGCCCAGGAATCGGAGCAGGCTCGACATGGCGGCGCCCATGGTAACCTGCGCTCCGTGGCCACGCCTCTGCTTCCGCCCGACGAGAGCAAGCTGCTCGAACGTCTTCGCCAGGGCGAGGACGGAGCCTTCGAGGAACTCGTCCGGACCCACGGCGGCCGGATGCTCTCGGTCGCGAAGCGGATGTTGCGCAACGAGGACGACGCCGCCGACGCCGTCCAAGACGCTTTCCTCTCGGCCTTCCGGGCCATCGACCGCTTCGAGGGCGGCTCGCGCCTGGGCACCTGGCTCCACCGGATCGTGGTGAACGCGGCCCTCATGAAGCTCCGGACGCGGCGCAGGAAGCCCGAGGAGCCGCTCGACGACCTGCTGCCCAAATTCCTGGACGACGGCCATCTGGAGCGTCCGGCCCAAGCCTGGAGAAAGCCTGCGGATGAGGCCCTTGCGAGCGAGGAGACGCGAAAGCTCGTCCTCGACCGGATCGCCGAGCTGCCCGAAACCTATCGGACGATCCTGCTTCTAAGGGACGTGGAAGACCTGGACACGGAAGGGACGGCGAAAGCGCTCGAGATCAGCACGGGGGCGGTGAAGACCCGGCTGCACCGGGCCCGGCTGGCCCTGCGAGAGTTGCTCGATCCGTATTTTCGGGCGGAGGAAGTATGAGTCCCGAGATGGACCTGACCTGCAAGGAGTTCGTAGACTTCCTGATGGCCTACCTCGATGCGGAGCTGCCCGAGGCGCAGCGGAGCACCTTCGAGGGCCACATGGTGGACTGTCCGCCCTGCAAGGTCTACCTCGACACCTATCGCGAGACGGTCGAACTCGGGCGCGGAGTCTGTGCTCGGGATGATGACCCGCTGCCCGAGGACGTCCCCGACGTCCTGGTGGCCGCAATCCTCGCTGCCCGAAAGGGCTAGCGCGCCGGCCGCCCGAAAGGGCCAGCGCGCCGGCGGCCCGAAAGGGCCACTCAGTTCAACCGGATGGAGTAGCCAGAGCGCAGCTCTTCGAGCCGCGCTTGGAGCCGTTGCGCGCGGCGGATCTCGAACAGATCTTGCTGCACCTGCCCGCGTACCTCTGCGAGTGTCGGCTGTCGCGCGGGGAGCGGAGCGCCGAGCCAGACCCAGTGCCAGCCGTGCGCGGAGGGCAGGGGGCCTTGCCAGCTTGCGAGCCGGCTGGGGTCGAGCGCCGCGACGAATTCAGCGCCGAAGTCTCTCGCGAGCACCTCTCGCGGTGCCACGCGAGTACGAGGCCCGGCGAACGGGTCTCCGAGCCCAGCCGCGTCCTCGGGCCGAAGCCCGCTGAGGGAACGACCGACGGCGTCCAGGCGAGCCTCGACGTCAGCGTGGCGCCGGCCGACGAAGACGTGGGCCAGTCGAACCCGCTCCGGGATCGCAAAACGTTCCGCATGAAGGGCGAGATGGGCCTCGAGTTCCGCCTCGCCAGGCGCCGGCCGGTCCGCTTCGGAAGCCAGCGCGAGCCGCATTCGTTCGACGAGATAGCGCCGGATCACCGGGTCGCTGCGGTCGAGGCCGAGCTCGCGCGCGCGGTGGAGGGCGGCTTCGTCGCTGGCCTCCCCCTCGGGCGACAGGAAGTGCCCGAGCTGGACGAGCCGATTCACCACCGTTCCGTCGTGACGCAGATGCCCGGCCCGCGCGGCCGCGCGGAGCAGGATCTCCTCTTCGACGGCAGCGTCGACGAGGGCGTCGACCTCACCCGGGCTCGGTGGGCGAGCCTCGCGCTGCTCGAACTCCCGCTGCAGCTGTTCGCGTTCGGCAGGGCCGAAGACGAGCGCCGGCGTCTCGCTCGGCTGCAGGGCGAAGATCACGCTTCCGAGCAGGACGAAGTGCAGGAGTGGGGTGCGTGCCAGGGCCATCGCCCGAAGGCTAGCGCCCGATCATCGCTGCCCGCCGCTGAAGTAGGCGTGGTCGCCGCCGGCGAGCAGGGCTTCTTCGATGCGGCGCAGGGCGACGGTGTAGGCCGCCGCACGCGCCGTCCGACCCTGGCCGTCGAACTCGGCCCACATGGCGTCGAAGGCATCGAACATCCGTGCCTCCAGTCGGCTGCGGACCTCTTCGAGGGTCCACGCCATGCCCTGGCGGTTCTGCACCCACTCGAAGTAGCTGACCGTCACGCCGCCCGCGTTCACCAGGACGTCGGGCAGAACCACGATGCCGCGTTCGCGCAGGGTCTCGTCGGCCGATGCCTCGACGGGGCCGTTGGCGACCTCGGCGATGGTCTTGGCTCGGATGCGCCCCGCGTTCCCCTCGTGGATCACGCCTTCGAGGGCGGCGGGCACGAGCAGGTCGACGTCGAGCTCGAGCAGCTCCTCGTTCGTGATGCGCTCGTGGTCGACGAGTTCGCAGACCGAGCCGTCGCAGTACACACCCTCGAGCTTCCGCGTCTCCTGCTTCTGGTGGTACAGGCCGAAGCCGTCCGGTGAGTAGATCGCGCCCTTGGAGTCCGAAGCGGCGACGATCTTGTAGCCCGCTTCCTGGAGAAGCCGCGCCACGTGATAGCCGGCGTTCCCGAAGCCCTGGACCGCGACGCGGGTCTTTTCCGGCTCGAGTCCGGCGCGTTCGGCGTAGCGGCGGATTACGAGGAAGGCGCCGCGGCCCGTGGCTTCGTCGCGTCCGAGGCTCCCGCCGAGGGCAATGGGCTTGCCCGTGATGACGCCCGGGGTGTTACGACGGTGGATCGTCTCGTACTCGTCCGCCATCCAGCCCATGATGCGGGCGTTGGTGTAGACGTCGGGCGCGGGGATGTCGGTCTCGGGGCCGACGAAGTCCGCCATGGCGCGCATGTAGCCACGCGAGAGCCGCTCGAGTTCCATGGGAGAGAGCGCCTTCGGGTCGACGACCACGCCGCCCTTGCCGCCGCCGTAGGGGATCCCGACGACGGCGCACTTGAGGGTCATCCAGAGCGCGAGCGCCTGGATCTCGGCCCGGCTGACGTCCGGGTGGTAGCGGATGCCCCCCTTGGTCGGGCCGCGCGCATCGTTGTAGCGGCAGCGGTACGCCGTGAGGTAGCGCATGGAGCCGTCGTCCATGCGGAGCGGGACCGATGCCGTGAGCATCGCGCGCGGCTGTTGCAGGGCCGCGATGGCTTCGGGATCGATGTCGACGTCCTTGCCGATCTGTTCGAGTCGCGAGAGTGCGTCCGTGAAGACGTCGTTGGTTGCCACGGTTCCTCCTGGGTGCTTGGAGCTAGCGGCTCCAGGCCATGATGCGTTCGAAGATCTTCGCGACGGTGGGCGTAAGTCGCCCGCGCGCGTGTTCGCCCGCCGCGCGCTTGATGGCTTCGGCTTGGGTGGGGTAGGGGTGGATCACGTTCAGGATCGTCCCGAGGCCGAGCTTTGCGACCATGGCGAGGGTGATCTCGCTGATCATCTCCCCCGCATGGCTCGCCACGATCGTGGCGCCCAGGATCTTGTCCGTGCCCTTCTTGAGGTGGACCTTCACGAAGCCACCCTCGTCGCCATCGAGCACAGCCCGATTCACGCGCTCGAGCGGAATCTGGATCGTGTCGACTTCGATGCCCTGTTCGCGCGCGTCGGCTTCGTACATGCCGACGTGGGCGACCTCGGGGTCGGTGTAGGTGCACCACGGCATGACGAGGCCCGTCGTCTTCTGCTTCGGCAGGAAGGGGAAGAGAGTATTGCGCACCACGATCTTGGCGGTGGCGTCGGCGGCGTGGGTGAACTTCCAGCGCATGCAGACGTCGCCAGCGGCGTAGATGGCGGGGTTCGCGGTGCGGAGCGCGTCGTCGACCTTCACGCCGTAGCGCTCGTACTCGACGCCCACCGCCTCGAGGTTCAGACCTTCGACGTTCGGGGCTCGGCCCACACCGACCAGGATCTCATCGACGGCGTACTCCTGGGCGGTGCCTTTCGAACAGGTTATCCGGACGACCTTGGCGCCCGCTTCGGCTCGGATCGACTCCACCTGGCAGCCGAGGACCGTCTCGATTCCTTCCTCCTCGAAGGCCTGCTGCACGACGGCAGCCGCGTCGGGGTCTTCGCGGGTCATGATCCGATCCGCCTGCTCGAAGAGCACGACCTCGCAGCCGAGGCGGCGGAAGGCCTGGGCCAGCTCGCAGCCGATCGGGCCCGAGCCGATCACGCCGAGGCGTTGCGGGCGCTCGGTCAGGGCGAAGATGGTCTCGTTGTCGCGGTATCCGGCTTCGGCGAGGCCCGGGATCGGCGGCGCGGCGGCCCGGGCGCCGGTGGCGATCACGGCCTTCTTGAAGCGAAGCTTCGTCGTGTCGGAGCCGGGGGTGTCGACCTCGACGATGTCGCCGCCCGCAAAGCGCGCCTCGCCGAGGAAAACGTCCACGCCGAGTTCGTTCTGATAGCGCGCGGCAGAATCCTCTTCGCTGATGTGGGCGCGCCGCGCGCGCATGCGCTCCATGGCGGCGGCGAAGTCGACGTCGGCCGGCTCCGAAGCGGGCAGGCCGATGCCCGCGGCACTCCGAGCCTCATGGGCCCGACGCGACTCGCGGATCACACCCTTCGAGGGCACGCAGCCGACGTTCAGGCAGTCGCCGCCCATCATGTGGCGCTCCACCAGGGCCACCCGGGCGCCGAGGCCTGCGGCGACCGCGGCCGTGATCAGGCCGGCGGTGCCGGCGCCGAGGATCACGAGGTTGTAGCGGTCGGCCGGCTCCGGGTTCTTCCAGTCCGCGGGCGAGACGTGGGCGGCCAAGGTGTCGTCGTGAGGGTCGCCCGGGACGAGGCTCGGGTTCGCGCTCATTCGGATTCTCCCTCGGTCACCGCGGCCTCGGCGAGGGCGCGCCGGGCGGTGCGGGTGACCCGTACGGTGACGAGAACGGTGGCCGCGAGGCCGAGGATGCGGATGCCCCAGGTGAGTAGCGCGGTGTCTCCCCCGCCCGATGCGGCAACCGCTGCCTGGCCGCTGAGCGCACCGAGGTACACATAGAGCACGGTCGCCGGGATCATGCCGAACGAGGCCACGCAGTAGTCGACGAAGCCGACCCGCGTGAGGCCGAGGGCGTAGTTCAACAGGTTGAAGGGAAAGATCGGCGAGAGCCGCAGCAGGAACACGATGCGGCGGCCGTCGCGCGCGATGGCTTCGTCGATGGCGGCGAAGCTCGGATAGTCGGCCACGCGCTTCTCGATCGCGCTGCGCACCACGTGACGCGCAGCCAGGAAGGCCAACGCTGCGCCGAGGCTCGCCGCGATGAAGACGTAGACCGACCCCAGGACCACGCCGAAGATCGGCCCGGCGGCGAGGGTCAGGATGGCTCCCGGCGCGAAGGCGACGGTCGCCAGCGCGTAGCCGAGGATGAAGACGATCGGCCCGAGGGCGCCGAGGTTCCCGACCCAGACCTGGAAGCGTTCAAGGGCCGGCCCGGCCTGGCTCCCGACGGCGATGAGGGCGACGACGACGAGCCCGATCCCGATGAGGCGCCCGGGGCTGCGGGACGGCTCGCCGGGGGTGGCTTCGTGGGTGATGTCGGGCTCCGACATGGACGCTTCCTCCGGGCCCCCCGGCGTCGAGATGGGGCCCCCGTTCGTGGGATGGATGCTGACTGACTCCGCTCGTTACGTCGAACCCCCGCCTTTCGTTACCGGGCGCGGCCGCACGGACAGGCCTGAGCGGCTGTGCCATGCTTTCGGGCGCGCACCCAACCGGAGGCCCCCATGAGCCCGGAACTCGCGACCTCGACCAAAGAACGCACCGCCCTGGTGACCGGAGCCTCTTCCGGCATCGGCGCCGCCTTTTCGAAACGCCTCGCCGCCGACGGCTACCGCCTCATCCTGGTGGCCCGCCGCGCGGAGCGGCTCGAAGTCATGGCCAAGGAGTTCGGCGCCGAGCACGGCGCGGGTTTCGAGGTCTTCCCGGCCGACCTGACGCGCCCTGAAGAGTTGCTCGCTGTCGAGGACCGAATCGCAAGCGAGCCGAGCCTCGAACTCGTCGTGAACAACGCGGGCTTCGGCACGCTCGGCCCCCTTGCGGAACTCGACCCCGACGGCGAGGAGTCCGAGATCCGTTTGAACATACTGGCTCTCGTCCGGCTCACGCGCGCAGCCCTGCCGGGCCTGATCGAGCGCGGTCGTGGCGGCGTCATCAACGTCTCGTCCATGGGCGCCTTGGCACCCTCGCCCTACATGGCGACCTACTCCGCCACCAAGGCCTTCGTGAATTCCTTCACCGAGGGCCTCGCCGGCGAGCTGGAGGGCACAGGCGTCACGGTCCAGGCACTCTGCCCGGGCTTCACGCGCACGGAGTTCCAGGAGGTGGCCGGCGCCGGGACGGACGACATCCCGAGCTTCGCCTGGCAGGAGGCCGAGGAGGTGGTCGATGCCTCGCTCGCGGGGCTCGAGCGAGGCGACCTCGTGGTCATCCCCGGTCGGGCGAATCAAGCGGTTGCAGCGGTCACGGCGGCGATGCCGCGGAGCCTGACCCGGCGCGTTCTCGGGGCCGCCATGAGGCGCACGCTGGCTCGCGAGGAAGAACCCGCCCCGTAGTGGAGCCACGCCCTGCCTTGCGGGCGAGGCATTGATTCCCGGGTCAATCCAGGCCGGATTCGCGCTATGCTGCGGCCCGCAGCGCGGGGAGCCCCCTCTCGGCGCCTGCAGGGCCCATCGGCCCCGGGCCATGGCCTCGCGCCGCATGGAGCGGCCGGCCCCCGACCCGTCTTCGTACTCAAAGGAGATTTCCCATGTCCGACATTCGATTCGACGGCCGCGTCGCCATCATCACCGGCGCCGGCGGCGGACTCGGTAAGACCTACGCCCTCGAGCTCGGGCGCCGCGGCGCCTCGGTGGTCGTGAACGACCTCGGTGGCTCGGCCGACGGTACCGGTGCCGGTTCCGTGATGGCCGACGAGGTGGTGAAGCAGATCAACGAGGCCGGCGGCAAGGCCGTCGCGAACTACGACTCGGTGGCGACCCCCGAAGGCGGCGAGGCCATCGTCCAGACCGCCATCGACAACTTCGGCAAGGTCGACATCGTCATCAACAATGCGGGCATCCTGCGCGACAAGACGTTCGTAAAGCTGTCGCCCCAGGAACTCGAGATCGTGATCGACGTCCATTTGAAGGGCGCCTTCTACGTCTCGCAGCCGGCCTTCAGGAACATGAAGGAGAACGGCTACGGCCGGCTGCTCTTCACCGCTTCGGCCGCCGGGATCTTCGGCAACTTCGGCCAGACCAACTACGGCGCCGCGAAGATGGGCCTCGTCGGCCTGTCGAACGTGCTCGCCCAGGAAGGCGCGAAGTACAACATCAAGACCAACGTCATCGCACCGATCGCGAAGACCCGCCTCACCGAGCAGCTGCTCGGCGCCATGGCGGACAAGCTCGAGCCCGACTGCGTGACCCCGCTCTCGGTCTACCTCGTGAGCGAGGCCTGCGAGCACACCCGCGAGATCTACGACGTGGGCGGCGGTCGCTACGCGCGCATCTTCATCGGGATGAACGAGGGCTGGACCAAGGGTGCCGGCGAGCCGGCCACGGTGGAAGAGATCGCGGCCAACATCGACCAGATCCGCGACACCAGCGAGTACACGATCCCCGATTCGATCGCCGGGGAGATGCAGGCCTTGATGAAGGCGCTGAAAGGCTGAGCGCCGCCGCCGCCGCCGCCGAAAGCGGAATCAGAACTGGCCTGACATTCCAGAACAACGCCCCGGCGCCGCAAGGCCCCGGGGCGTTCCCTTTGGAACTCAGTCTCCAGCGATCAACCCATCCAGCTCAGGCCAATCAATGGACGACTGCGACGCGAAGGCCCGCATCAGCAGCAGTCGGTCGGCATCGTCCGACGCGCTCTGGAACTTCTCCACCGCCGCCTTCAGCTCCTTGGCTGACGGCGCCTCGGGCGCATCGTCCTGGAGGATGCCGTCCTCGTGCTCGAGCCCGATCACGCCGAGCCACTCGGCGAGCAGCTCCTTGCGACACTCGAGGAAGTAGACCGCGAGAACCTCTTCGGCCATGTCATTCGCCTTGACCCGCGCGAGGGCACGCCGGACTGCGGCCGCACGCTTCTCGGCGGTGAGCTTCTTCATGTATTGAGGGCGGGAGTTCATGGTGGCCGCAGCGATCGCCACCGCCTGGGCCGTCACCCCCGGAGCCTTCTCCGCCAGCGTCGCGAGGACGCCCTCGGCGTGCTTCGGCTCCATCGCCGCGAATACCTGATAGGCGCGCATCATCCCTCCGGGCCACGGGCGGGTCGCCGCGCGGGGCCGTCTGTCTTGTAGCATCCTGCGGCGCGCTCGACTCCCTTCAGCGAGGTCCCCCCATGGCTCAAAGCGTTCTGATCCCGCTCCCGGACCAGGATTTCGACGTCACCGAGGTCGCAGTGCCGTGGAAGCTCCTCCGCGAAGCGGGCTTCGACGTCGTCTTCGCCACCGAAGAGGGCGCGACCGCGGCCGCCGACCCGACGCTCCTCGCGGGGGTCGTCTTCGGGCAGCTCGGCGCCGAGCCGGAGCCGAAGCGCTTCTACCGAGAGCTCGAGCAGGCGGCCGAGTTTCGCGCGCCGCTTCGCTGGCGCGACCTCGAGGTCGGGCGCTTCGACGGGTTCTTCCTGGCGGGAGGGCACGGCCCCGGCATGCGCCAATACCTCGGGAGCGAACCGCTCCAGCGCCAGCTCGCGGGCTTCTTCGCGCTCGGCAAGCCCGTCGGCGCGGTCTGCCACGGCGTGCTCCCGCTCGCCCGCGCGCAAGACCCCGCGACCGGTCGCTCGGTCCTGCACGGCCGCCGCACGACGTGCCTGCCGAAATACATGGAGCGGCTCGGTTACTACCTGACCGCGTGGAAGCTCGGCCGGCACTACCGCACCTACGACGCCTATGTCGAGGATGAGGTGGTGAGCGCGCTCGCCTCCGCTGCCGATTTCGAACGAGGCCCCCTCAATCTCGGGACACGCGGAACCCGCGACAACCACGCGCCGACCTTCGGAGTCGAGGACGGCCACTACGTCTCCGCCCGTTGGCCCGGGGACAGCTATTGGGTGGCGGAGCGGTTCGCAGAGCGTCTACGCGGCCTGCCGGCCTAGCCGGCCGTCGGTGTGCGAAGGCTGCGGCGCACGGCCGACGGTGTGCGGAGGCTGCGGCGCACGGCCGTCGCCGTGCTCAATACCAGCAGCGCCGCGAGGAATGAGTGCAAGCCCGTCACCTCCACGGGCAACCCCAGCACGACGTTCGCGACCCCGGCCCCGACCTGGAGTGTGGCCAGGGCGAGAGCAGCGAGCGTCGGCCCCGCCAGGCCGTGCACACCGCGGGCCGCACCGGCGGCGGCCGCGATCAGGACCCACAGCAGGTAGCTGTTGTACCGGTGGAGCAGGTGCAGCCCGACCGAGCCGCGCCACGAGGGGAACCACTGCCCGCCGTTGCAGGCGGGCCACTCGGGGCAGGCGAGGCCGGCGAAGGTCGAGGAGACGAGCCCGCCGAGGGCGATCTGTGCAAGAAGCGACAGAGTGGCCAGCGCGACCAGTGCGCGCGTCGCGCTGGGGACGGGCGGAACCGCAGCGTCGGGATGCGCGATTTCGCGCAGCCGAAGCCCGCACATCAGGATCGCGATGGCAAAGGCGTTGCCG
Organism: Deltaproteobacteria bacterium; assembly: GCA_019311105.1. Lineage (GTDB taxonomy): Bacteria > Myxococcota_A > UBA9160 > UBA9160 > JAFDDA01 > JAFDDA01. The sequence continues at coordinate 31,767 of JAFDDA010000046.1, read as the reverse complement.
GTCAACAGGTGCGAGGTCACCGCCCACGACGCGAGCAGTTCCCAGACCGTCAGCGCGCCGACCAGGATCTGGATGCCGAGGACGAGAGTCGTCGTCACCAGATGGCCTCGCACCGCGGCAAGCCCGGGCCGTCGCCACGCCACGAACGCCAGGCCCGCGAAGACGAGGGAGAGACTCCCGGCCAGCACGCGGTGGCTCCACTCGAAGGCCACCTTCACGTCGAACTCAGGGACGACCTCGCCGAAGCAGAGCGGCCAATCGGGGCAAGCCAGGCCCGCCTCGTGGGCGCGCACGAGGGCGCCCAGGGTCATGAGGCCCACGGTCCCGACGAGCAGCGCAGCGAAGCCCGCGGCCAGACGGCCGGCCACCCTGTGGTCGTCGGACTCGGAGATTTCCAGAGGGTGGGAAGCCACGGGTTGCCTTCATTTCCGGGGGGCCGCTCGGCCGGGGAGCAGCGCGGCTCGGAGCCTAGCCCCTTGGGCGGCTCTGGGCGGCTACCATTCCATGGAGCCCACGGCCCTCCGGCAGAACCCCGAGGGCTTCAGGACCCGGCCCGTCCCGCCGATGGGAGCCACGTAATGACCTCCAGAAGCGACGCGAAGAACGATGACCTGGCCCGAACCGATCCCCGCCGCCTGCGCGAGCTGATGGACCGGGTCGTCGGCCTTGCCGAGGCCCACGACGTGGGCTCGGTCGTGGTGGGCGTCGCCGGCCGCGACGGCGACCTGCAGATCTCGGAGTTCATGGACTTCATCGAGAGCGCTCTGCGCATGGAGGATTCGATCTTTCGCATGACGCGCGAGCGCTCGGTGCTCTTCCTGGCCGACGTCGACCGTGCCCAGGCCGAGGACATCGTCGACCGGCTGATGCTCTCGTTCGCGGAACAGACCGCCTCGCCGAAGCCGCCCTCGGTTTCGCTTGGCTTCTCGCTCGTCGAGAAGGGCCCGACCGCGCCACTGCTGCGAGACGTGCTGCTCGAAGCCTTCCCCGCGCGCCGCTAGCTGGATACTCCGCCTCAAACCACCGTTTCTCCAACGAAATAAACGCGGGCCGGCCTGCGTCCAACCGGTATGCTCGGCCCCGAAACCGCAGCCGACCATGGGACGTCTTTACACCCGATGAAACGCACCCGTTCGCTCTTTGCATGCCTCCTCGTGTGGGCCTTCGCTGCGCCCGCCCGCGCCGAGCCGCCCGCCGACTTCCCCTTCGCAGCCGGTGACCGCGTCGACAACGCCGCAAGCAAGACGCTCCGGCCATGGGTCCCGCCGCAGGTCTGGGCCCACCGCGACCTCTACTTCTTCGATGGCATGGAGATGGAGATCGGGCCGTCGCAGCGCGACTACCGGCCCGCCGATCTGTATCGCCGCGCTAGCGATGCGAACCGCGGCAAGGCGAAGATCGGCCCGGATGGCTCGCTGCTCGGCTACGTCGGGGGGCAGCCCTTCCCGATGGATGCGATCGATTGCAAGGACGACCCGAAGGCGGGTTCGAAGATCATCTGGAACTTCAACTATCGCTGGCAGGGCTTCGGGGCCGACGCGCACTTCCGGTACACGTACTGGGATCGCGGCGAACAGTTGCCGCTGACCTATCAGGGCACGACTTCGGCCTACTACCTGAAACACCGGCTCGAGCCGCAGTTCGCCGACGAAGGAGGGGATGTCTTCAAGGCCGAGCGTCGGCTCGTCGTGATCGGCTTCCAGGTGGAGAAGCCGAAGGAGGCCGAGGGCACCCGCACGCTCACCTATCGGTATGACGCCTCGATGGGCCCGCGCGCGACGGCTCAGCCCGAGGAAACCTGGATCTACAACCGCGACATCCGGCGCATTCGCAAGGTCTCCCAGACCCAGCGCAGCTCCGCCGTCGCCGGGACGGATTTCAGCTTCGACGATCTCTTCTCGTTCTCGGGTCTGCCTGTCCAGTACGACTGGAAGTGCTCGAGCGAGCGGTTCGTGCTGGCGCCCATGAACACGAAGCGCCTCGGCTTTCCCTACGTCGAGGCCGCCGAGAACGACAAGAGCTTCGGGCCGAGCGGCTTCTCCTACGCCAGCGACCGCTGGGAGTTGCGCCGGGCAGTCCTGCTCGTGATGACGCCGAAGGACGAGCTGCACCCCTATCAGCGCAAGGAGATCTGGCTCGATCGCCAGACCCTGACGCCGCTCTACTCCTTCGCCTACGACCACACGGGCGCACTGTGGAAGATCATCACGCACAACCACCGCTGGAGTGAGGACGACCTGCAGGGGATCGCCGCACGAGATTGGTATCCGTCCTGGGAGGGCGTCGAGGTGCCGCGCGACGTGCGCGTCGTTTCGGAGTCGATCGCCAACGTCCAGACGGGCACGGGCAACCGCCTCGACTTCTGGGATTCCCACGGGACGATGCCGAAGCGCAGCGACCTGCGGCGCTATGTCGACATCCAGCGGCTTCGCCGAGGGCGCTAGCCCGGGCTAGCCGAGTTCGGCGGCCAACGCCTGCGCCAGCTCCGGCATCCGAAACTCGAAACCCAAGCCGAGGGCCGCGCGCGGCTCGACGCGCTTGCTTCCGAGCAGTTCGTCCGCCAGCGGGCCGAGGGCGGCGCGGACTGCCAAGGCGGGGACCGGGATGAAGGCGGGGCGGCCCACCGCCCGGCCGATCGCACGCGTGAGGTCGACGTTGCGCACGGGGTTCGGTGCGACGGCGTTGACCGGGCCACGCCAGCGATCGTCCGAGAGGGCTTCGCGCAGCATGGCCGTCAGGTCGTCGAGGTGGACCCACGGGAACCACTGACGTCCGTTGCCGAGTCGGCCCCCAAGCCCGAGCCGGAACGGCCTCGCCATCAGGGCCAGCGCGCCGCCACGCCTCGACAAGACCACACCGATGCGAAACGAGCAGGTGCGGACACCGAGCCGCTCGGCTTCGGCCGCCGCCGCTTCCCAGTCGACGCACAGGTCGGCCAGCAGACCGTCGCCGGGCGCGGTGGATTCGACGAGCGCATCGTCCCCCCGGTCGCCGTAGTAGCCGACGGCCGACGCACAAAGGAACGTCCTGGGCCGTTCGGCTTCCGGGAGTTCGGCGAGGGCCCCGACCAGGGCGCGGGTCGAGTCGACGCGGCTCGTGCGCAGGCGCTCGCGACGTGCGGCCGTCGGGAGGCCGCCGAAGACGGGTTCGCCAGCGAGGTGGATCAGGGCCTCGGCGCCGGCGAGAGTTCCCGTCGGTGCGTGAACGCCGTCCCAGACGGTTTCTTCCACGTTGCGGAGGCTGCCCGGGCGGCGGACCAGAGCGCGAATCGGGGCTCCGAGTGCGCGGAGCTGGGGGAGGAGCGCGCCGCCGACGAGGCCCGTCCCTCCGGTCAGGACGACGGGGCCGTGGCTCATCGGAGCGAAGTCCGAAGTTCAAAGAGACTCGTCATGTCGGCGTCAGCCTACTCGGTCAAACCGCGACGTCCAGCGCCGCTGCAAGCCGCGCTGCGAGGGGACCCGGCCGCCCGTCGCCGACGGGTCGGCCGTCGAGTTCGACGATGGCCACCGCGCCGCGGACCGCGTTCAACGCGACGAGTTCCTGTGCGCCCGCAACGTCCTCACGCAGTAGATCGGCTCGCACGATCTCGAGATGTTCGCTGGCGACCTCGAGGGCGATGCCCGCCACCGCGCCGCGCGCTTCGGGCGGAGTGCAGGCCACGCCACCCGGCGCGAGGAAGACGAGGTTGCTTCGGATCCCCTCGACCAACCGCCCCTGGGAATCGAAGAGCAGCCCTTCGTCCATGCCCGATTCCGCGAGCTGATCGGAGGCGAGGGCGTGGAGCAGCCGGTTCGAGACCTTTGCGCCCCGGTAGAGGACGGCGCCGTCATGGATCGCGGGGAGGGTGATCGCGCGGAACGTGGCGGGGTCGGGGCCGAGGCGGCGCGCGGTGGCTACGAGCCGAACTCGGCCCCCGGGGCCGCGGCTCGCCTGGAGCCGGAGCACGCCCTCCGCGTCGCCGAAGGCCGCCTGACCAAGTTCGTGGTAGGCGCGCCGCGCCTCATCCGCATCGACGCGGCCGATGCCGAGCCCGGTCGCGTCGCGAGCGAGACGTGCCAGGTGCCGGGCTTCGAAGCGGAGGCCCGCGCCGGTCCAGCGTGCGGTCGAGAAGCAGCCGCGGCCCTCGCGGAAGGCGCTGTCGTCCACGGGGAGGGAGGGCTCGCGCGCCGAGACGACGCGCCCATCCACCCAGCAGAGTTCGCTTGCGGAGGACCGGGTACTAACGGTCTTCGAGCTCGACGTAGTCGCGCTGGTTCTCACCGACGTAGACCTGGCGGGGCCGCCCGATCTTGTGCTTGTCGTCGTGCATCTCCATCCACTGGGCGATCCAGCCCGGCAGGCGGCCGATGGCGAACATGGCGGTGAACATGTTGGGCGGTGTGCCGATGGCGCTGTAGATCACGCCCGAGTAGAAGTCGACGTTCGGGTAGAGCTTGCGCTCGACGAAGTACTCGTCCTTCAGGGCGATCTCTTCCAACTCGACGGCGATCTCGAGCAGCTTCGAGTGGATGCCCATCTTCTCGAGCACCTCGAAGCAGGCCTTCTTGATGACCGTCGCGCGCGGGTCGTGGTTCTTGTAGACGCGGTGCCCGAACCCGGTGAGGCGCGCGGCGTCGGCCTCGCGGCTCTTGGCGCGCTCGACGAATTCCTTGCCGGAAAGGCCCTCGTCGCGGATCGCGGTCAGCATCTCGATCACGTCCTGATTGGCACCGCCGTGCCGCGGGCCCCAGAGGGCCGTGATGCCCGAGGAGACCGAGGCGAACAGGTTCACGTTGGACGAGCCCACCAGACGCACAGTGCTGGCCGAGCAGTTCTGCTCGTGGTCGGCATGGAGGATCAGCAACAGGTCGATGGCCTTGCGCACGACCGGGTCGATCTCGAAATCCTCGCAGGGCGTCCCGAACATCATGTGCAGGAAGTTTCCGACGTAGGAGAGTCGGTTGTCCGGGTACATGAAGGGCTGGCCGATGGAGTGCTTGTAAGCGTAGGTGGCGAGCGTCGGCAGCTTTGCGATCAGGCGGTGGGTCGAGATCTCGAGCTGGCGTTCGTCCACGGGGTCGAGGGAGTCGGGGTAGAACGTGGCGAGGGCGCCCACGGCGGCGGCGCACGCCGCCATCGGATGCGCGTCCTTGGGGAGTGCTTTGAAGAACCCCCGGAAGTCTTCGTGCAGCATGGTGTGTCGACGGATCGAATCGACGAAGGCGTGGAGAACCTCGCGCTTCGGCAGCTCGCCGTACATCAGCAGGTAGGCGCACTCGAGGAAGGTGCTTTTCTCGGCGAGCTCTTCGATCGGGTAGCCGCGGTAGCGGAGGATGCCCTCTTCACCGTCGATGAAGGTGATGGCGCTGGTGCAGGACCCGGTGTTGACGTAGCCGGGGTCGAGGGTGATGAGGCCCGTCTTGCTCCGCAACGCGCCGATGTCGATGGCGCGTTCGCCCTCGGAGCCTTCGATGATGGGAAGCTCGATCGTCTGGCCGTCGAAACGAAGCTCGGCCGTCTTCGCCATGAATCCCCCTCGCGCTCGGCTTGTCGTCAGGAGCTCGCCGTTGGGCGCAGCGAAGTGAGGATAGCCGAAGCGGGCATTTTTCGCTTCACCCGCGTGGGGTTGCCGAGCCTCGACGCACGTGGCGGGAGGCTGCACTCAGGGCATAGGTTCGGCGCTCGGAGCAGGATTCGGAACGCTGCGTCTCGCATCCGCGGGGCCGACCACCAACAACGCGCGGTCGCCTTCGCGCAAGCGTTCGAGCACCACGACCTCGGCGACCTTGCGCACTTTTCGAAGTTTGCCCGCCTTGATCACCAAGGCCTTCCCGCCCGCCGCGAAGTAGCCGGGCACCTCCTCGATTTCGTCGAGCCACTTCACGGGACGTTCGGCGTAGTACGAAAGTCCGCCGATCATCGCGCGCGATCCGAGCAAGGCGACGGGTTCGCCGGGCGTCAGGTGGCGCACGGCCGCGGCCGCCACGGGTTCGACCGAGCGGATCGGGTCGAGGGCCGGGTTCAATACGGTGAACACCGCGACCTCGATGCCCCAGACGCATGCGACGGCCACCGCGGCCACGTGCTCGGTTCGCCCGCTGCGCACCCTCGCCACCCATGCGATCGCGCCAAGCATCGGGATCGCTGCGAGCAGGCCGAGGAAGAGTGGCGGAAGCGGCGCACCGGCGACTTCGCCGAGTCGCCCGAAGTGCACGGCCACGCCCACCAGGGCGAGGCACATCGCGCCCGCGACGGCGGATAGCGCCCACGGCGGCCGTGCCCGGCCGGCCAGCAGCGCACGGAGCGCGTCTGCGCAGAGCAGTGCGACGGCGGGGAAGCAGGGCAGGAGATAAAGCCCGCGCTTGCCCGCCGACAAGCTGAAAAAGGCGAGGTTCACGGCGACCCAGACCAGCAGGAAGCGCCAGGTGCGGCGCTGCTCTTCGTCGCCACCCTCCACGAAGATGCGTTGGCGCGCTGCCCACACCACGGTCGGCCAGAGCAGGGCCCAGGGAAGGAACTCGAGCGGGAACTGATAGGCGAAGTAGTAGAAGGGGCGTGCGTGGGAAGTGCCGGAGAAGAAGCGCGAGAGGACGCCACCGCCCACGGCTTCACCGAAGAAGCCGGGGGGTGCAAGCGCCACGGCGGCGGCAAGCCACGCGAGGATCGGGCCGAGGGAGACCACGAGTGCGAGCGGGGACACGGCGCGGCGTAGGTCGCGCACGCGGCCTTCTACAGCGAGGTACGCGCCGATCACCAACATCGGGATGAGGAAACCGACGGGCCCCTTGGTGAGCAGGGCGAGGCCCATGCAGGCGTGCAGGGCGAGCCGGTTGCGGGCTGCGGTTCCGAGGTCGCGGTCGAGCCGCCACCAGAAGAGCAGGGCGCCGAGTTCGAAGGCCGTGAGGACGACGTCGAACTGAACCCGCCGCGCCAGGTGGCCGAACTTGTAGGTCGTGAGGAGCAGCGCGGCACCGAGCAGGGCCGTGCGCGTGCCGAGCAGGCGCCGACCGAACACGAACGTGAGCCACAGCGTCACCAAGCCCGCGAGGGCCGACGGCAGACGCGCGCTCCACTCGGTCACACGGCCGGGAAGGAGCGACACCGCGCTCGCCATCCAGTAGTAGAGCGGCGGCTTCTGGGTGTAGGCCTCGCCGTTCAGATGAAGCAGCGCCAGGCCGGACCGACCGTGCTCCATCGAAAACATCTCGCGCGCCACCGCCGCTGCGCGCGGCTCGTCCGGAGCCGAGAGCCCGACCGACCCAAGGGCCGGAAGCAGCAGAAGCAGCGCGGCCAGGGCAAGAACCCAGCGCCCATCGAGGCCGCCGAAACTGACCGAGCTTTCCCTCGCGTCCATCGTGGGCGCCACGTTACCCTCCAGGGCCAGGAGGTGCCCCCTCCGTCGGCCCAGGAGGTGCCCGTTGGACGGCGATGCTTCACCCCGCTTGTCGGTGGTGATCCCGATCTACGACGAAGAGGATTCGCTCGAGCCGCTCCACCGCGAGCTCGACGCCGCGCTGTCCGGCCTGCCCGGCGGGGTGGAGATCGTGCTCGTGGACGACGGGAGCCGGGATCGCAGTCTGGAGGTCATGCGGGGCCTGGCGGCCAAGGATTCACGAGTCCGGGTGCTCGCCCTCGAGGCCAACCATGGCCAGTCGGCGGCGTTCGAGGCCGGGTTCGGCGCCGCGCGCGGCGAGTTCATCGCCACCCTCGATGCGGATCTCCAGAACGACCCCGCCGACATCCCGCGCATGATGGAACACCTCGCTGAGGCCGACGTGGTGAACGGTGTGCGCGCCGACCGCCAGGACGACTGGGTGCGGAAGGTCTCGTCGAAGATTGCCAACGGCTTCCGCAACCGCATGACCGACGAGTCCGTGTCCGACGTCGGCTGTTCGCTGCGCGTGATGCGTGCGAGCCACGCGAAGCGGGTGAAGATGTTCCGCGGCATGCACCGCTTCCTGCCGACCCTGCTGCGCCTCGAGGGCGCGCGCGTCACCGAGATGCCGGTGGCTCACCGCTCGCGTCGCTATGGCGAGAGCAAGTACGGCATCGGCAATCGGTTGTTCGTGGGCCTGGTGGACGTGTTCGCCGTGCGCTGGATGCAGCGCCGTCACGAGCCGTGGGAGGTGCGGGAAGTGCCACCCGCACCGCCTGGCGAAGACGAGGCCTAGCGCGTTCAGCCGCCGGCGCGCTTGACGGTGTAGCCGTGTGCTTCGAGCAAGGGGATCAGCTCGTCGCGGTGGTCGCCCTGGATCTCGATCACGCCGTCCTTGGCCGAGCCGCCGCTGCCGCAGCGCCGCTTCAACTCCGAGGCCAGCTCGCGCAGTCCGTCCGCATCGAGGGGGACGCCGCTCACCGTCGTGACGGGCTTGCCGCGCCGGCCCTTCACTTCGCGCCGCACCCGCACGACGCCGTCACCCTCGGGAACCGCCGCGCCCTTCTTGCGTCGACACTGGCAGTTCGCCTGGGGCATCCGGCAGTCCGGGCAGACGCGGCCGGCCTGGGTGGAATAGACGGTCCGAGCGTCATCGCGACTCACGGTGAGGGCACCCGCTCGGGGAGCACACGGGCGTGCTCGACCATCAGGCAGCGGTCCTGCACGACCCCGACGCCGGCCTCTGCGAGCCGAGTGGCCGATGCGTCGTCGCGGATGCCGAGCTGGAACCAGACGGCCCTCGGGAGCGTCGGCAGGGCGAGGATTTCGTCCACATGACCGGGGAGATGCTGCGCCGCGCGAAACACGTCGATCAGGTCGATCGGTCCACCGAGTTCGGCAAGCCGGCCGACGCAGGGCTCGCCGAGGCATGCCTCGAGCTTCGGGTTGACGGGGAGCAGGCGATACCCCGCGCGCTGCATGTAGGCCGAGACGCGGTGCGACTCCTCGGCGGCCCCGGCCTTGATGCCCAACACGGCGATGGAGCGAACCTGAGTGAGCAGTTCGCGCAGCGCGTCGTCGCTCGGAATGTCGTCGCTCATGGCATCGCCTCGGCTCGACAAGGGAGAGCCCGACCCCTACGTTACGCCGCCATGTCTGCCTCGGCCCGCCTTCTCTCGACGATCCTCGTTCTCTTCCTCTCGGCCCCGGCCGCCCGGGCCGAGCTGGAAGACCCGGCTCTCGGCACCCACGTCGAAACCCTCGACAACGGGCTCACGATCCTGGCCCTGCGCGAACCGACGACGCCCGTCGTGTCGTTCCAGGTCTGGGTGAAGGCCGGCTCCCGCGACGAGAGCCGCTACACGGGAATTGCCCACCTCTTCGAGCACATGATGTTCAAGGGTTCGACGAACCTCGGACCCGAAGAGCACGCCCACTACGTCGAGGAACGCGGCGGCCGCATCAACGCCTTCACGAGCAAGGACGTGACGGTCTACTTCGAAGACGTCACGCCCGACGCGCTGCCCCTGATCATCGACCTCGAGGCCGAACGCTTCGGCAATCTCGTCGTCACGGAAGAGATGCTCGCGAGCGAGCGCGAGGTCGTGCTCGAAGAGCGCCGCATGCGCACCGAAGATCGTCCCCAGGGTCGTGCCTTCGAAGCGCTGCTGGCCACCACGTTCCTCGCGCATCCCTACCGCTGGCCGGTGATCGGTTGGCGCAGCGATATCGAGCAGGTGACGGTCGAGGCCTGTCAGGAGTTCTTCGACGCCTACTACGCACCGAACAACCTGGTCGTTGCGGTGGCCGGCAACTTCGAACTCGAGCCGACCCTCGAGCGAATCCGAGCGAGCTTCGGAGCGATGGCGCCGGCGAGCTCCATCCCGCGGAATCCGACCCTCGAGCCCGAACAGAAGGGCGAGCGTCGCTCGGTGGTCCACTTCGACGCGCGCGCGCCGATCCTGGCCGCGGCCTGGCCTGCGCCGCCGACGGGCCACCCCGACGGCCCGGCCCTCGACGTGGCGAGTCAGATCCTCTCGGGCGGGCGATCGAGCCGGCTCTACCGCCGCCTCATCTACGACGAGCAGGTGGCGCTGTCGGCGAGCAGCGCGTGGTGGGAGTTGAAGGATCTCGGAATCCTCTACGCCTTCTCGACGGTGCGTCCGGGCGTCTCCGTCGACCGGGTCGAAGCGCTCTTCTTCGAGGAGATCGCGCGCATGGGGTCGGAGCCGGCGACCCCGGCCGAGATCGAGAAGGCCCAGCGCCGGCTCGAGGCTTCGCTGGTCCGCGGGCTCTCGACGGTGCACGCCCTGGCTTCGCGCCTCGGGCGGGACTGGGTGAACCTCGGCCGGATCCGGCCGCTCGACGAGATCCTGGCGGAGATCCAGGCGGTCACCGCCGCCGACGTCCAGCGTGTGATGGCGGAGTACATGAAGCCCGAGAAACGGACGGTCGTGCACGTGATCTCGCCGCCGCCGCCTTCGATGCCGGAACCGGAGGCGACGCCCGAGCCTCCGCCGGAGCCGGCTGCGGCCACCGAAGGGAGCGAATCGTGATCCGCGCTGCCGTGGCTTTCGCGACCCTGACACTTCTCTTCGGATGCGCTTCGGACCCGTCGCCCGCTCCGGTGGCGGAGGCACCCCGAGAGAGCTCGACCGAAGCCGCCGCACCGTTGCCGGCCGCCTCCGCCCATCGCAGCTGGCTCGATCCGTCGCCGCCCATCGAGACCGGCCCGATCGTCGACCCCGAGCGGTTGCACATCTCGACCCTCGCCAATGGGCTGCGGGTGATGGTGCTCGAGGATCATCGGCTTCCTCAGGCCGGCCTCGGGCTGGCGCTGCGCCGCGGGGCCGCGAACGAAGCGCCGGCCCAGGCCGGGCTTGCCGTCTTCCTCGCAGACCTCATGGAGCGCGGTGCGGGGGAGCGGGATGCTCTGGCCCTCGCCGAGGCCGTGGAAGGCCTCGGCGCCTCCTATGGCGTCTCAGCGGGCTGGGATTCGATCCAGGTGGACGTGGGCGGGCTCTCCCGCGACCTCGACGCAATGTTCGCGGTGCTGGTCGATCTCATTCGCCGGCCTCGGCTCGAGGCTTTCGAAGCGGCCAAGGTGAAGTCGGAGACGTTGGCAGGGCTCGAGCGCGCGAAGGATCAACCGCCGACCCTGGCGGCCTGGAGCTTCGCCCGCGTGGTCTACGGCGAACATCGCTTCGGTCTGCCCATGTCGGGCACGCCCGAAACGGTGGCCCTCCTCGATGCCGATCAGGCACGCGCGTTCCATGAGAGCTTGTTCGTGCCGGGCAACGCGATCCTCTACGCCGCAGGCGATGTCGATGCCGCCGATTTCGTTCGCCGCGTCGAAGTGGCCTTTGCGGACTGGGCCGCCGCGCCCGTGCCGGAGCCCGGTGCTGCACCGCCCACACCGACCCCGGCAGCCCGTCGCATCGTCGTTGTGGACCGTCCCGACCTCGGACAGGCTCAGATCGTGATCGGTCACGAGGGCGTCGGCCGCGCTGACCCCGAGCGCGTGCCGGCCGGCCTGATGAACAGCACGCTCGGTGGCGGCGGCTTCTCGTCGCGGCTGATGACCGTGATCCGCGAGCGCGAGGGTCTGGCCTACGGCGTGCACTCGGGCTTCCGGCTGCGCCGCGGGGCGGGGCCCTTCGTGGTCAGCACGGCGACCCGGGTCTCGGAGACGCGTCGCGCGATCGATCTCCTGCTCGCCGAACTCGAAGGCATCCGCGAGAATCCGCCGACCGGGGCCGAACTGGCCCACGCCCAGACCTACAGCGCCGGCCGCTTCGCGCTGGGCCTCGAGACCTCGGGAGCGATGCTCGGCTCGCTCGTCGACCTCGACATCCACGGCCTTCCGCTCGATGGGCTCGACACCTACCGGGCCCGGGTCGCGGCGGTCACGACGGCCACAGCGGCCGAGCAGGCGCGCAAGCGGATCCATCCGGGCCGCGCGGCGATCGTGGTGGTGGGCCCGGCCGAGACCCTGGCCCCGGCCCTCGAGGGCCTCGGGCCCGTCGAGATCGTCCAGCCCTAGGGCGCCCAGGCCCTCCCGACCCCGAAGGACGCTTCAGCCCGGCGGCTCGTTCCTGTGTCGATCCTGGAGATCCGGAGGCCAGAACCCGCGTGAATGCCGCCGCCATCCCCGACGTCGATGCCGAACTTCGCGGAGTTCAACAGCCTCATGTACATGCGCACGGTGATGCCGGCGGAAGGCTTCAGCGGCCTCACGGTCTCCTAGGCAGCGAGGCCGTCGCTCTCGCCGCTAGCGGCGAAACCGTTGTTCTCGCTGCTAGCGGCGCGAGGACGGCGGAGACGAACGACGCCCTCGGGTTACGGCTCGCGGGCGTCTTGGTTTCGAGGGCTTGGCGTAGGCGGCGAGCGCCTGGGCCAGTTCGGCGCGAACGGCCTCGCGCAGCTCTTCGGGCTCGATCACTTCGGCGCCCGCGCCGAAGGAGAGCACCCAGCTCTTGAGTTCGAGCAGGCCGCCGACCTCCATTTCGAGCTTCACGCCGCCGCCGGCGAGCCTCTCGAGCCGCTGGCTCGGGTGCCACGTGCGCTCTTCGATGTGGGTCGCCCAAGTGCGGGAGAAACGGATCACGACCTTGGAGGCGGGCTCCGACATCACGCCGAAGGCCTGGCCGACGTAGGCGTCGAAGTCGAAGTCGGAGCGCACGGCGAAGGCCTCGTCGGTGGGCGTGATCTTCTGGATGCGCTCGACGGCGAAGGTGCGCACCTCGCCCGAGCGGTGGTCGTGTCCGACGACGTAGAGGCCGCCGCTCCGGTACCAGACGCGGTAGGGGTCGAGCTGGCGCGTGGCGGTCTCGCCCGTCCGGCCCGTGCGGTAGCGCATGCGCAGGGTGCGCTTCGCCAGGACGGCGTCGTTCAGCACCTGGATCGTGTCGCGATAGTCCGTGTAGCGCTTGTGGGGCCCCGGCAGCACGCGGAAGCTCTCGCCCAGCTGCTCGAGGAAGCGAGAGAGTTCGGGCGAGAGCCCGGCGCGGATCTTCGTCAGGGCCGACTGCACCGAGTCGTGGAAGACCGTGCCTTCGAGGATCCGCAGCAGATCCTCGCCAAAGGCCAGTGCGAGGATCTCGTCGGGGGTGAAGGGGACGTCGCCGATCCCGAAGCTATCGAGGAAGCGGTAGAAGACGTGGCCGTCGCGCTTCTCGCTCACCACCGGGAAGCCGGCGTACATCAGCGCGTCGAGGTCGCGGTAGACCGTGCGGCGCACGCAGCCGAGGTCTTCGGCCAGGTCGTCGGGGGTGGCCCCGGCGCGGCTCTTGGCGAGTCGCTGGATCAGCTTCCATTGGCGCGCGAGCTGGTCACCCCTCACGCTCGCGATTCTAGCCCGCACGCACCGGCGACGGGGCGCCCGCGGCTAGGAGCCCTCGGCGATCTGGGCTTCGACCTGCTCGAGCATCTTCTGGTGGATGCCGCGCCGCGGGTTCAGGGCCACGGCGCGTTCGAAGAAGGCGCGAGCCGCCTCGAGGTTGCCGAGCTTCATCTGCACGATGCCGGCCTCGTGGTGGAGGATGTCCTGCTCGGGGGCTGCTGCGAGGGCCTCGCGGTAGGCGTCGGCGGCGCCGGACCAATCGCCCTCCCGGGCGCGCAGGCCGGCCATGGCTTTCCAGGCCATGGCGCCGGGTCGCAGCTCGAGAGAACGCTCGTACTCGGTTTCGGCCGCGTCCGGGCGGCCCTGCTCGACGAGCAGGTCGCCGAGCAGGCGGTGGCCCTCGGAGTTGGTGAGGCCCATCCACGTGAGTCGCCCGAGGGCGGTGCGCGCTGCGCCGCTGTTGCCTTGCTGGAGCGCCTGCTCGGCGGAGCGCGTCTCGACCTTCCCGTAGAAGAGCAGGACGGTGCAGATCGCGCCGAGGCCCCAGACGAGGCCGGCCCGCCAGGGCAAGCGCGACGGCGCGATGGCAGCGTCGGCCGGTGTGCTACGCGGGCGCATCAGCACCCGTGCCACGCGCCCATCCCGCAATTTCCAGATCGCCCCGTCGAGGATGAAGTGATGGAGGTTGACGGTAGACGCGACCAGGATGCCGAGGCCCGCGTCGAACGACAGGCGGCCCAGCAGGTCCGGCGCAAAGACGAGGGAGGGGAGCACCCAGATGAGCGCGCCCGCCAACATGGCGCGCACCGAGTAGCCCGCGATGCTCGCCCGGTCGCCTTCACCGCGGGCGTAGTACGAGGTGACCCAGAGGTATTGCACCGAGTGCGCGACGGCGATCCAGATGAAATAGTAATCCGTCCAGTTCCGGGACAGCGGCTCGAACTGTTGAGCCACGTCCCAGTGTCGTGCGGCGAGCGGGATCGAGAACCAGAGGGACTGGCTCGCCATCAGCGCCAGCGCCGGGGCGCAGGCCGAGAGACCGCCCGCCCGCACCAGTCCGACCACGGCCACGACCGAGGTCGCCAGGTAGGCTACGCCCACGAGCGCGATCGCCCAGCCAGCCCAAGGGTCGGGGAATCCGATCGCGAGGAAGCCGTAGCTCGCGCCGGCATAGGAGAGCGGCACGAAGCTCGCCCCGTTGCCCCCGCTGTGCTGGCCCAGGAAGGTGAGCAGAAACGAGAGGAAGAACGAGAGGTAGAGCCAGCGCTTGAGCCCGGCCGGCGGCACGGCGCCGCGCTTGCGCAGCATCATCACCGCGATCCCGTAATTCTGGCCCGTGTAGTGCCACGGGCTCCAGGTCAGGTAGAGGGTCAGGATCATGGAGCCGACCAGCGGTTGGTGCACCCCGATGGCGAACAGCGCGAAGAGCAGTGCGCTCGTGTGGACGACGAAGAACCGGTACGCGCGGCGGTCCTCCGCGCTTCGGTAGATGCGCAGCAGCGTTGCGCCGTAGTGGGGCGTCCCGAAGATCAGGGCCAGGTAGGGCACGGCTTGGAGGCCGCCGCCGAGCCGGATCGAAGTGCCGGCAGCGCATAGGCCCGCGAAGACCAGGGCATACCAGAGGCCGCAGCCGAACAGCAGGTCCGGTACCGGGCCCCAGAGCCATCGGCTCGAAGTCTCGCTGGAGGCGCTCATCCCGGACAGTGTCGCCGCGAACGGCCCGAATCGGAAGCGGAAAGCGCCCGCGGCCGGCTCGGGGCTCAGCGGAGCCGGCTAGTTGACCCGTTCGACGTACTCGCGGGTGCGGGTGTCCACTCGGATCGTCTCGCCCTCTTTGATGAAGAGCGGGACCTGCACGACCGCACCTGTCTCGAGGGTCGCCGGCTTGGTGGTGTTGGAGGCGGTGTCGCCCTTGAGGCCCGGGTCGCACTGGGAGATCACGGCCTCGAGGAAGGACGGGATCGTCAGGTTGGTGGGCTTCCCCTTCCAGAAGAGCACGTCGACATCGGTGTTCTCCTTGAGGAACTTCACGTCGTCGCCGACCTGGGAGGCGGGGATCGGGATCTGGTCGTAGCTGGTGGTGTCCATGAAGACCAGGCTCTCACCGTCCATGTAGAGGTACTGCATCTTGCGGTCCTCGACGTCGGCCTCGTCGACCTTCTCGCCGGCGCGGAACGTCTTGTCCACGCTCTTGCCGTTCACCAGGTTCTTGATCTTGGTGCGGACGAAGGCGCCGCCCTTGCCGGGCTTCACGTGTTGGAAACTGATGATCGTAAAAGGCTGCCCATCGAGTTCGATGCGCAGGCCATTCTTGAACTGGGACGTGTCGAGCGCCACGTTCGCTACCTCGTTGCAGATGTAGAAGATTCGGATGACCCGGCCGACGAAGAAGGCCTGGGACGGGCCGGATGATAGCCGACGGCCGTTGGAGCCGCTTCCACCGGGCCATGGCCCAGCTCAGGCCGGCGAGGTCTCCAGGCGCAGGCGGCCATCGCCCGCTCGCGCGAGACCCACGCGGTAGTGGGGCCGGAAACCGAGCTCGCGCGCGGCACGCCGCGTGTCGAGCGTGAAGCCGAAGCGCAACTCGGTCCCGCCGACACCGGAAAGCGACGCCCCTCGGCCGAGCCAGCCTGCGACGGCCGACAGGAGGCCGAGGGCCGGCCCGGGGACCGGGAGGCCCGGGCGCCCGGTCCAGCTGCCGACGACGGACAGCGGTACGGATTCGTACCCGGCGACGTTGAACACGCCCGACCGCTCGCTGTGTAGGGCGGCCTGGGTCGCCTTGGCGACGTCCTTGTCGCTGATGAGGGCGCACAGCGGGTCGAAGCCGATGGGGCGTGCGCGCAGCCCCGGCGGGCCGGAGAGGATCGGGTTCCAGTAGACGTAGCCGCCGGAGGTCACCACCGTCGGCACGCGCAGCAGGGCCACGCGCAGCCGGTCGGCACCGACTTCGCCGTGGAAGATCATGTCGCAGTCGATCCACGAGCGGATCTCGCTCGGTACGCCGGGGTCGAGGTTCAGTTCGCTCGCCTCGGACAGTCGGTTCGCGTTGCCCGGTGCGAGCCGGTAGACGAAGGCGCTGCCGAGGGCGATGAGGCTTTTGACCGAGGCGGTCTCGAGGGCGTGGTGAAGGACGAGCCGCGCTTCCGCCGTGCGCGCCGGCACCCCTGCAATCCCGGGCCGCCCGGTTCCGCGCGCCGCGTGGCCGGGCACGTGTACCACGGTGTCGATCTCGGCTTCGCGGAAGCGGCCCGAGTGGAAGAAGTCGACACAGCTCCGGTGCTTCGCGAGGTCGACGCGTGCGTAGACGAAGCGGGGAGGGCTCTCGGCGACGAAGTGATCGAAGGCGCGCGGCACCGCGCCCTCGCCGAGCGCGAACACCTTGCCGACCTGCGGGTCGTGAAGCAGTGCCTTCACCACGCGCCGGCCGATGGGCTCGTCGCCGTGGGTGACGAGGACGTTGCGGAGGGCCGTCGACGCGCTCATCGGTTGCGGTCCAGCAGGAGCTGGATGTCACGTCGCACCTGATTCGCCAGGTAGCGAACGAGCTGGGGGTCGTCGGCAGCGTCGGGCCCGAACTTCTCGTGGAAGTGGAGCGGCTCGCCGTAGACGATCCGGTAGGAAACGGGGTAGGGCAGCAATCCGAGCGGGCCGAGCCACGGGAAGGTGGGCGTCACCGGGAAGAAGGGCACGCGGAAGCGCCGCGCCAGCTCCGAGAGGTCGAAGAGGATCGGAGCCTGATCGTCGGAGCCGACGACCGCCATGGGCACGATCGGCGCCTGGGCCCTGAGCGCGGCTTCGACGAACCCCACGTGGAAGCGCTGCAGCCGATAGCGCTGGGTGACGTTCTTGCGCACGCCGTCCATGCCCTCGGGGAAGACCAGCACGAGCTGCCCGTCGTCGAGCAGGTCCATCACGTTCTCGCGCGTTCCCACCACCTGGCCCATGCGGGCGAAGAACACGTTCACCCAGGGCAGCGTTCCGGCCCAGCGGTCGACCACAGCCCGTGCGAGGCGTGGCGGGTCGGTGTGAAGCAACACGTCCACCACCGTCATGGCACCGTCGAAGGGCAGGAGCCCTCCATGGTTCGCGGCCAGCACCGCGGGCCCCTCGACGGGAACCCGCTCGTGCCCCTCACTGCGCACGCGGAAGTACGCGCGGTAGAGCGCGTGGAAGAGGGGGAACGCGGTCTGGGCCGCCGCAGGTGAGAAGCCGAAGCGGTCGTATGGCGCGCCGCCTTCCGCCATGTGGGTCAGCGCGGCGAGGCGCCGTCGGACGTCGTCATCGAGCAGCCGTTCGGCGAAGCCGGACGGCAACGGGAGTTCGATCTCGTCGATGCGGGGCGTCCGGGTCCAGGCGCGTTCGGACTCGCGCTCGGACTCGCGTCCGGAGTCGCGCAGGGAGTCGGGTTCGGGTTCCCGACTCTCCGGCTCGCGGGCCTCGGGCGGGGCGGTCTTCGGCGGCGTGGGCTCGGGCAGCGGGGGCGTGGCTGTGCCGCGCAACTCGGCCAGACGATCGACGAAGGGGTCGGAGACCGGGTCCGACGCGAACGGGTCGCGGCCGAGTGCGCGCCGCGCCTCGCCGTTCGGCACGCCGAGGCTCTCGCCGGGCACGGCGTCGAGGCTCAGGATCTCCGGAGGTCGCGGCGGTTTCACGGTTGCGCCGCCTCGTGGTTGCCGCCGCCCCGCAGCTCGAGCTCTTCGGCGAGGGCCGCCATGGCGCGCGCAGCCCGCGACGACGCCGCGTACTCGAAGATCGAAAGCCCATGGGATTGGGCTTCGTCGAGTTTCACATGGAAGCCGACGACGGTGTGGGCGAGCTCCTTGGGGAACCGCTGCTTCAGGCTGTCGAGCACCTCGTTCGCCATGCGCGTTCGCCGGTAGAACGTGGGCACGACCATCGTGATCGCGAGGCGGTCGTGGCCGTAGCGGGAGCGCACCATGGAGACACTCCGGACGAGTTCTGCACAACCGTCGAGAGCGAGGAAGGTCAGCGGCACGGGAACGACGAGCTCCGTGGCGGCGCGCAGCACGTTCAACGTCAGCGGCCCGAACGACGGAGGTGCATCGAAGAGAACGAAGTCGTAGTCGTCGAGGGCCTCGAAGCTTCCCAGCGTCTTCTCCAAGCGGTCCGTGGGGTCGCCGTCCCTGCCGTCCCCGCCGTCCCAGGCCGGAAACAGCGCCAGGGCTTTGTTGGCGACGACCAGGTCGAGGTTCGGAATCCGGGTGGGCACGACCGGGAGCCCCGACGTCGGGGAGCCGCCGGCGGCCGCGGGCCGCGGGCCCGGCACGTCGAGGGCGGCGTCGTCGAGCATGGTGTCGAGGAGCAGGTCGATGGCCGAGCGGCCGGTGACGCGCCGGCCGCGCTTCAGCGCCAGGTAGGCCCCGAGGTTGGCGACGAGCGTCGTCTTGGCGCTCCCGCCTTTCTCATTGATGAACGCAATGCGCCGAGAAATGGTCGACTCCCCATGGCTTCGGCTTGCGCCAGCGCACAACCGAAGCCGTCGATCCGGCATTCGAAACCCGAGAACCCGCGAGCTGTTGGAGCGATCGGCGGAAGCGGAGACGCTGGTCGCGTCCCCGACAGCGCAGCGACGGGAACCCCTCCCACACCGAAAGCTTCACGCGATGCGCGGTGCGTGTCAACGTCGAAACCCGGGCGGCCGGTACGAGCGCGTCCAATGACCCAAAAGAGAACGCCCCGGCTCACGGGTGAGCCAGGGCGTTCTGGAATGAAACGCGTTTCCGAAACGCGCGCTGGGAGCTAGCCCTTGGCAGCGGTCACGGCGGCCGTCAGCGCCGGGACGATGTCGAACAGGTCCGCCACCACTCCGACGTCGGCGACCTCGAAGATCGGTGCATCCGGATCCTTGTTGATCGCGACGATGAAGTTCGAGCCCTTCATGCCCACGAGGTGCTGGATCGCGCCCGAGATGCCCACGGCGATGTAGAGCTTCGGCGTGACGACCTGGCCCGAAGAACCCACCTGGTATTCGTGCGGCAGCCAGCCTGCGTCCACCACGGGGCGCGAGGCGCCCATGGCGCCGCCGAGCGCGTCCGCGAGGGGCTGTACCACCTCGGTGAACTTCTCCGGCGCGCCGAGGCCACGGCCGCCCGAAACGATCACGTCGGCCTTGGTGAGGTCGACGCCCTTCGACTCGGCGATCTTGATCTCCACGAACTTCGTCTTGCACTCGCCGATGCCGGCATCGAGGTCGGTGGTCTTGCCCTCCGTAGAGCCTTCGAAGGCCGGGGTTGCACCGGGCTGGACCGTGGCGACCACGGTGCCGGTCGCCTTCACCTGTGCGTCGAGCTTGCCGTTGAAGATACGGCGCTTGAAACCGATCGCGCCGCCCTCGTCCGAGACGTCGAAGCAATCGGTCACGAACGCGGCATCGAGGGCCGCCGCGACGCGCGGCGCGAAGTCCCAGCCGCTCGGCGTGTTCGAGATGAGCACGAGGTCCGCGCCACTCGCCGCCACCGCGGCCAGGGTGGCCTGGGTGAAGGCGTCCGCGCTGTAGTTGGCGAGCGCCTCGGCCTCGGCCACGAGCACTTCGCCGCCGCCCCTCTGGGCAAACTCTTCGGCGAGGCCCTTGACGCCCTGGCCGACCACGAGGCTCTTCACCTCGTGCCCCGAGCCCGCGAGCTTCTGCGCGAACGCGGCAAGCTCGAAGCTCGCCTCACGAATCACGCCCTTCTGGATCTCTGCAACGATGAGGATCGTTCCCATCGGTTCTTCCTTTCGTAACCCGGGCCAACGGTGCCCGAGTTCTTCGTGGACCGGGGCTAGAGGAGCCCGAGTTCCTTGATCTTGCCGACGAGCTGGGTGGCCACCTCGTCCGCGGAGCCTTCGATCAGCTGGGCGCCTTCGCCGCGGGGCGGCGTGTACACCTTCTCGATTTCGACCTTGGCCGCACCGGCACCCACCTGGTCACCGACGCCGAGGTCGGCGGCGGTCTTGGTGTCCATGGGCTTCTTCTTCGCGGCCATGATCCCCTTGAGCGAGGCGTAGCGGACCTGGTTCAGGCCCGACTGCACCGCCAGGAGGCACGGCGTCGGAAGCTGCACGACTTCGAGGGCGCCGCCCTCGAGCTCGCGCTCGACGGTGACGGTGCCGTCCGCCAGCGAGACCGACATGACGGCCGTCGAGGAGGGCAGGCCCGCCAGCTGGGCCACCATCGGCGGCACCGCGGCGAAGTTGCCGTCCTCGCTCATCAGGCCCGCGAAGACGAGATCCGGGCTCTCTTCCTTCACGATCGCAGCCAGCACCTTGGCGATGCCGAGCGAGTCGGAGCCTTCCATTGCCGGGTCGTTCACGTGGATGGCGCGGTCCGCGCCCATGCCGAGCGCCGTGCGCAGCGCCTGGGTCACGCGGTCCGGGCCGATGGAGACGGCCACGACTTCGGCCTCGCCCGCATCCTTGAGCTTCAAGGCTTCTTCGAGGGCGTAGGTGTCGTAGCTGTTGATTTCGAACTTGATGTTGTCTTCCTGGATCCACTTGCCGTCGCCCGCGATGTCGAGGCGGGCGTCGGAGTGCGGAACCTGCTTCAGGCAGACCAGAATCTTCATGGAAGGCCTTTCCTTCTCCACCCGTTCCCGAGGGACCGGGTGTCGTGATGCGGCGTGTTGTTGCCGAACGTCGAGCCCCCGATGGGCCAGCGCAGGACGCGCCGGTTCCGGGGCGCGGGCACGGTAGCTCGGCGTCCGGGTCCTTTCAAGCCGGTCGGGCCGGGAAAAGGCCCTCGGATTCGCGGGTTTAGGTCGCGGATGGGGCGGGCCGCCTGCGGCTCCGGGCAGGGCGGCGCCGGAGCGGCGAAAACGGCTCTAACACGCCGAATAGTCTGGTATAGACTGCCGTCCAAGCTCCGAACCGCGCTGGCCGCCCTGCGGGCCCGCGAGGCTCGAAGCCTCAACTCTTGGAAGGAGATCCGGGTGTCCCTGCGCCTAACGACCCGTGCCCTGGCCCTCGCGGCCGTGGCCCTCATGGTGGCCTCGCCGCTCTCGGCCGATGACCGCCCCTCAGAGGTCCCGTACGACACGCCGGGGCCGATCCCCAGCCTGGACCCGAGCTATCGGATGGA
This sequence comes from Deltaproteobacteria bacterium, assembly GCA_019311105.1. Classification (GTDB taxonomy): domain Bacteria; phylum Myxococcota_A; class UBA9160; order UBA9160; family JAFDDA01; genus JAFDDA01. The sequence continues at coordinate 10,491 of JAFDDA010000046.1, read as the reverse complement.
GAGCCACAAGGTGGTCCTCATCACCGATCAGGCTCTCCGCCCGAATCGCGTCTTCCTCGAGAAGGGGCAGCTCGTGGCCTGGGTGAGCTATGCGCCCCAGCCGTCGATCATCGTGTTCGAGCGCGAAGTGGCGCGCGACATGATCTGCCACAGCCTGGTGAACTTCACGATCAAGGAGGACGAGCTGCGCTCGGCGCCGATCCACGCCGGCGAGTTCGCGAGCTTCTGCCAGCTCAAGCCCGGCCGCTATCGCTACAAGGTCGTCCGCCCCGACCCCGGCCAGAGCGGCGCCGGCTCGCGCCGCCGCATCGAGGGCGAGATCATCGTGAAGGAGCCCGAGGAGGGCTGAACCTCCCGGCCGCGCTGGGTCGCGACCGTCGAATCGAAACCCGCCCCGGCCTTCATGGCCGCGGGCGGGTTTGCTTTTCTGCGGCAGGGGATGCGCAACCGACCTGATGAGACAGATCTCCTGGGTCTCCATGCCTATTTGATGGGTGTATTTCACTCCAGAAACTCGAATAGGCCGCCGATTGTTGTGAGTGTCGTCACGCAGATCGGAGACCGAGGATGCGCTTCGTCTTTCATGCGACCCCGCGGCTCGATGCCGCCAGGGCTCGCCGTTCGAGCGGCTTCACGCTGGTCGAACTCATGCTGGTCCTGGCGGCCATCGGGGTTCTTACGGCCCTCGCGATCCCTGCCTATCACAGCTGGCGCGATCGGGTTACTTCCGCCGATGCGGCGATGGACATCAGTGGGATCGCCGTGATGGCCAAGTCTTTCCACGCGGAGTTCGGCAGCTACCCGGCGCGGCTGACCCAGGCCATCCAGGCGGGCGTCGAGATCGATCCCTGGGGCAATCCGTACGTCTTCCTGGCCATCGAGGGTGCTCCGCCGAGCGCCATGGGTCAGGTCCGGAAGGACAAGAACCTCGTCCCCATCAACTCCGACTTCGACCTCTACAGCTTGGGCCCGGATGGAGAAAGCCGGGCGCCGCTGGCCGCGAAGGTCAGCCAAGACGACATCGTGCGAGCCTCGGACGGGGCGTTCATCGGGTTGGCGGAAGAGTTCTGACCGGGCCATGAGGAGCGCACCCACCCTGCTCCGACGGAAGGGGTTCGACGTTGGACGAAGGCTTCTGATCTCGTTCGTCGTGTCGGCCCTCGTCCCGGTCGCCGCGGCGATGTCGTTTGCCTATTGGGAGGTGACGAACAATCTCCAGGCGCAGAGCGAGCAGCGCCTGCGCCAGGCGAGCAAGGCGATCGGCCTCGAGTTGCTGGACCGTCTCCTGGCGATCGACTGGGCACTCGCTCGCTACGCCTCGGGCGGGACGTTGCCGGTGGCGGAAGATGGGATCGCGGGTCTCCTCGAAGTGGGCGCCGACGGCGCGACCCGCCCGCTCGAGGGCCGGCCCTTCACGTTCGCCGCCCTGTCGCGGTCCGAACGTCAGCGGCTCGCGGTCCGTGGGAAGCTGGTCCGGGTGACGGGGTCCGAGTCACCGAGGATCGAGGTGATTCGCCAGACCAGCGCTGACTCCTCCGTTTCGCTGGTGGCCCTTGTGGACCCACAGCGCTTCTTCGACGTGGAGGATCAAGGCGTCCTTCCGCGAGAGGCTCGTGTCTGCGTCTTCGAAGGAACGGCCTCGCTCTATTGCGATGGCAAGGCATCGACGCTGGCCAGCATGCCGGAGCGAGGCTCCTTCCGGTTCGAGCGTGCCGGCGAGGAGCAGTTCGCACACGTCTACCCGCTCTTTCTTTATGCCGAGTTCCAGAACCCGGGCTGGACGGTCCTCCTCAGCGAGCCCCGTGCTCAAGCCCTGGCCGCCGCGGAAGGTTTCGGCCGGGTGTTTTCGTTGGCGGGTCTCCTCTCGCTGATCTTCGTCTTTCTCATCAGCATCCGGCAGATCCGCGCGCGACTCGAGCCACTGCAGGAGCTCAAGCGCGGGACACTTCGCATCGCGGAGCAGGACTTCGACGTGCGGGTTCAGCTGACCTCCGGCGACGAGTTCGAAGAGGTGGCGGAATCGTTCAACCTCATGGCCGAACGCCTGCGCCACCAGTTCGAGTCGCTCTCGACCCTGATCGAAATCGACCGGGGGATCCTGGAGGCCACCGATGGGCGAGGCCTGTTGGAGACGGTGCTGCGCGACCTCCCGCGTGTCTGCCCGTGTGACGCGGTCACGATCGTTCGGATGGGGCCCGATCGGTGTACGACGGTGACCGCTCCGGTCGACGAATCCGAGGAGCCCCAGCGCAGCGAGACGGAGAACTGGCCTCCGCCAGACCATCGCCAGAGACTCCAGCGCGGCGAGTCGGTCGATGTCGACCTGCAGAGCGACCCGGCCGCCTATTTGGCGCCGCTACGAGAGCTGGGCATGGTTTGCGCCCGTCTGCTTCCAATGCAGCTTCGTGGCGAGCTGGGGGGGGTCGTCGCGCTGGCATGGCGCGAGGTTTCGTCGACACGGGCTGACGAAGATTTCGTCTACGCGCGTCGTGTGGCCGACCAGGCGGCGGTGGCTCTCGACAGTGCACACGTCCACGAAGAGAATCGGACGCTGGCCTATTTCGACACGTTGACCGATCTCCCAAACCGTCTGCTGTTCCGAGAGCGCCTCGATCAGGCAGTGCTCCGAGCGCGTCGGACGAAGACGAGCATCGGCGTCTGCTTGTTCGATCTCGACGGGTTCAAGCGAATCAACGACAGCCTCGGCCATGGCGCAGGCGATCGACTTCTTCAGCTCGTCGCGGCGCGTGCACGAAAGGTTCTTCGCGACGGGCAGCTCGCGCGAGTGGGCGGAGACGAGTTCACGGTCCTCTTCTCGGACATCGCGGACGCTCAGCCCGTGGCGCGCGCCGTCGAGCGGTTGCTCGACCAGATCGCCAAGCCGTTCGACCTCGATGGCCGAGAGGTCTGCGTCACCGCGAGCGTCGGAATCGCGGTCTATCCCGAGGACGGCGATGACCCCGAGACCCTGTTGAAGCATGCCGACGTGGCGATGTACCACGCAAAGGAGGAGGGTAGAAACAACTACCAGTTCTTCTCCGACGCCATGACGGTGGCGGCAGTCGCTCGCCTGCAACTCGAGCAGGCTCTACGCCATGCACTCGAGGCAGGGGAGCTGCGCCTGGTCTACCAGCCGATCGTCTCCACGGAGCCGGGTCGGCAGATCATCGGTGCGGAGGCGCTCATGCGCTGGGACCACCCGGAGCTCGGCACAATCCCCCCGACGGAGTTCATCCCGATCGCCGAGGAGGCGGGGTTGATCGTGTCGATCGGAGATTGGGCGTTGCGAGAAGCCGCCGACCAGGCACGCCGCTGGCGGGAGGCGGGCACTCCGATCTCGGTCTCGGTCAACGTCTCGCCGCGTCAGTTCCGCGAAGAGACCTTCATCACGAAGGTCCGCTCCGCGGTGATACGCTCCAGGATCAATCCAGGGGACTTGACCCTCGAGATCACGGAGGGCCTGTTGATGTCGAACGAACAGTCGGCCGTTGGAAAGATGGCCGAGCTCAAGCGGATGGGCTTGAGGCTGGCCATCGACGACTTCGGGACGGGCTATTCGTCCTTCGCGTATCTCAAGCACTTTCCGGTGGATAGCCTGAAGCTAGACCGCTGCTTCGTGCGAGACATGGAAACGAATTCGGAAGACGCCGCGATCACGCGAGCGATCATCCAGCTCGGGCACAGCCTGGGGATGGGGGTGGTGGCAGAGGGTGTGGAGACCGAAGGGCAGGAGCGGCTTCTCGTCGAAGCCGGCTGCGATCGACTCCAGGGCTTTCGCTATGGCCGGCCCGGCGAACCCGAGGCGTTCGACTTCGGGGCTTAGCGACCCATGAACATCAGGAATTGTTCCAGCGAGGCCACCCGGAGGTACGGGTTGCTGCGCTTCTCGTCGGCCAGGCTGCCCGAGGGCTCGGACGAGTAGAGATGGCCCGGATAGATGACGGTGTCGTCGGGCAAGGCCTTCAGGGTGCCGTTCAGGCTGTGGTACATGGCCTCGGGGTCGGCGCCCGGCAGGTCGACGCGGCCGCAGCTGCCGAGGAAGAGGGTGTCGCCCGAGACGAGCCGGCCGGGGCCCTGGCCGTCCTCGACGAGAAAGCACTGGGAGCCCGGCGTGTGGCCGGGGGTGTGGAGCAGCCGCACCCGGACCTCGCCGAGGGCGATCTCGTCGCCGCCGTCGTGGCGCGCCAGGTCCGACTCCGAGACGCCCGTGATGCGGCGCAGCCCGTCCGCCTCCTCGCGATTCACGTGGACCTTCACGGGCGCCACTTCCATCAGGGCGGAGAGGCCCTCGATGGATTGGCCGAAGATCTCGCCGCCCACGTGGTCCTGGTGATAGTGGGTGGCAAGGGCGCCCACGACGTTCATGTCGTCCTGGGCGGCAGCGTCCACCAACCCCGCGACATCCCAGGCGGGGTCGACGATCAGGGCCTCGCGCGTCGAGAGGCTGCCCACGAGGTATGCGAAGTTGGCCATCTGGCCGACGGCGATCTGCCGGAAGTAGAGGTCGCTCGGAGCGCTCATGGCGCTAGCTGTTGACGACCTTGCCGAACCAGTTCTCGAGGACGGTCAGGCTTTCGCTCAGGACCTCCTCCTGGCTGCGTCCGGACTTCTTCGGGACCTTGAAGAGGTGGTCGGCCTCGTCGATGACGTGGAGGCCCGTGGGGGCGCCCACGCGGGCGAGGCAGCGGCGCAGGACGTCGAGGTCGCAGTTCTGGGACTTCTCGCCCTGGACGAACAGCATGGGCGTGATGATGCGATACAGCTGCTCCGCCTCGGCCTTGTCGGGCTTGCGGGCCGGGTGCAGCGGGTAGCCGAGGCTGAAGAGGCCCGTCACGCGGATCCGATCCGTCGCCACGACGCTGGCCACCTTGGCCCCGAGCCCCACGCCGCCGATGAAGACGTGGGCCGGCGCCGAGGTCGGGTCCGCGGAAAGGATCTGGACCGCCGCCCGGTAGGTCTGGCGAAGCGTCAGCATCGGGTCGGCGCGCTTCTTCTTGGCTTCCCCGAAGGGGAAGTTGAACCGCAGGGTCAGGAACTTGCGCTCGGTGAGCTCGCGGTGGAGATCCTCCACCAGGGGCTCGTCGTGGCGCCCGCTGGCGCCGGGGGCCAGGATGACGCCCACGCGCGCCCCGCTGGGCCACCACTCGGGGATGCCCAGGACGCCGCTGACCTCGAGCCCGCCCTCCGCCGAGGGGACGGGGATCTTTAGATCTTCGAATCTTGCTGCAGGCTCCATGCCAGGCTGCCCTCCGGGGGGACGGTTATAACACGGCCTGCGATGGTGCGCCGGCCGCGGGCGGGGTACGCTCGGCACGTAAACCCCCGGAGATACGATGGAAAAGGTCCTCATCACGGGTATTTCAGGAGGCCAGGGAAGGCTCCTGACTCGGCGCCTCCTGTCGGATTGGGAGGTTTGTGGCGTCGATCGGGTCGCCTGGGAAGGCCGACCCCAGGAGGTCGACGTCCAAGTCGTGGACCTGCGGAAGAAGAAGTTCGAGGACGTGATCCGGACCGAGCTTCCGAACGCGATCGTCCACATGGGCTTCATCCGCCACTTCCGCGGCGAGGAGAAAACGCGCCACGACGTGAACGTCCGCGGGACGAAGCAGCTGCTCGACCACTGCGCCCACTACGGCGTCCAGAAGCTGGTGGTGGTCTCGAGCGGCTACGTCTACGGGGCCTTCCCCGAGAACCCCTTCTACATGGACGAAGATCACCCGATCTCCGCCAGCCGCTCCTACCCGGAGATCCGCGACCTCGTGGAGGTCGACACGCTCACTTCCGCCTTCATCTGGCGCTACCCCCACATCCAGACCTGCGTGCTGCGCCCGGTGAACGTGCTCGGCTACTTCGTGCACTCGATGATCGGCGAGTATCTGAAGCAGCAGCGCATCCCGACGATGATGGGCTTCGATCCGATGATGCAGTTCATCCACGAGGAGGATCTGGCGGAGGCCATCGCGCTGGCCTTGCAGCACGGGCTGCGCGGCGTCTTCAACGTCACCGGGCCTGGCGAGGTGCCGCTCCACACGGCGATCCAGGAGACGGGCGGGACGGCGTGGCCGCTGCCCGAGCCGATCGTGCGCCCGTTGTTCGCGCGCATGTTCGATTGGGGCATGTGGCCGTACCCGCCGGGCGCGCTCGACTACCTGAAGTTCCCGGTGACTCTCTCGGGGAAGCGATTCGTCGAGGCCACGAACTTCCGGCCGCTGTTCGGCTTGCCGGAGATCTTCCACGGGGTCCGGCGTTGAGCCGCCCCGGAGTGCGCGGGTGAGCCTGCGCGGTGCGTTGGGCGACCTGGCGGCCGGCGTCACGCCGCTGCCGCTGCGCGTCCTCCAGCGTGAGCTCGGTGAAAGCATTCGCAAGACGCCGACCCCGCTGAACGAGTACGGCTTCGACCCCTACGGCTTCCAGCCCGAGGCGGCGTTGCGCTCGATGGCGCCGGTGATCGCCCTCTACAAGTACTACTTCCGCGTCGAGAACCACGGCATCGACCAGGTGCCGCCCGGTCGCGTGTTGTTGATCGCGAACCACGCTGGCCAGCTCCCCTTCGACGGGATGATGCTGACCATCGCGATGCTCCACGAGGCGACGCCGCCGCGCATCGTGCGCGGCATGGGCGAGTATTTCATCCCGCGTCTCCCGTGGCTCGGGACGACGGCGATCCGTTCGGGGATGATGGTGGGGACGCCGGAGAATTGCCGTCAGATGCTCGAGGGCGGCGAGTGCGTGATGGTCTTCCCCGAGGGCGCGCGCGGCATCAACAAGCCCTACTCGAAGCGCTATCAGCTGCAGCGCTTTGGGCTCGGCTTCATGCGACTCGCCCTCGAGACCCAGACCCCGATCGTTCCGGTGGCATTCATCGGAAGCGAGGAACAGAACCCGGGCCTCGCGAACTTCGAAGGCGCGGGCCAGGCGCTCGGCCTGCCGTCGCTGCCGATCACCGTGGGTTTCCCGTGGCTCGGGCCACTCGGCATGCTGCCGCTCCCGACCAAGTATCACATTCACTACGGCCCTCCGATGCACTTCGACGGCGACTCGAACGATGAGGACGCCGCAATCCAGGCCAAGGTCGACCGGGTTCGTGAGGCCATCCACGACATGTTCGATGAGGGGCTGCGCGAGCGGCGAGGGGTGTTTCGTTGAGCCGAGGGCCGTGCGCGACATTGAGCCTCCTGGCGCTCGGGGTCGCCGTGGTCTCGGTGTCGGCGCTTTCGTGCGCAGCGACGCCGGGCGAAACGGCCGCGCCTTCGCGTCCGGCCGTGGCGACGCCTTCGCGTCCGGCCGTGGCGACGGCATCGCTTCCGGGCAACCCGGCCTTCACGGCTCCGGACCCGAGCGGCTTGGCGCCCGTGCCCAGTCATACCCTGGTGGTGAGCATCGCCGGGCTCTCGCCGCGGGCCTATCGCAGCACGTCGTGGACATCGGCGTGGATGCCGAACCTCGCCGGGCTGGCAGCGGACGGTGCGGCTGCCGATGCGGTCGCGTCGGTTTCGCCGGCGAGCCCGGGGCCGGCCCACGCGAGCCTCGCCAGCGGGCGGACGCCCTCGGCCCACGGCCTGGGCGCCGATCATCCACTCGGGGCGCAGGGGGTCGACGCGGCGTTCCATCGCGAAGCGGCGGCGATCCAGGCGCCGACCCTGTGGACGGCCGCTGCCGAAGCCGGGGCTTCGATGGCTCTCCTCGGTTGGCCGACGACCGCCGGCGCGGAGGTCGAGTGGCTCTTTCCCGAGCTCATCCCCGCGCGTCTCGGTGAGGCTTCGCCCAAGCTGCTCGAGGGCCAGGCGACACCCGAGTTGCTCGACGTGGCGCGCCAACTCGGGGCCGACCGCCCCGAGGCCGGCTTTCAAGGGCCCGCACGCGATGCCGTACTGGCGGGGCTCGCGTGCCATGTGCTCACGAAGCCGGACCCGCCTCGTCTGACACTCTTGCGTTTCTCCCAGACCGAGGTGCCTCTCTGGCGTGCGGGGCCCGACTCCGAGGCCACACGCGAAGCGTTCGCTCGCGTCGACGCGGCGCTCGGGCAGGTGTTGGGTTGTCTCGCCGGAGTGGGCCGTCTCGAGGCGACCGCGCTGTTGGTGACGGGAGACGTTCCCGTCGAGCCGGTCCACACCCTGATCCAGCCGAACGTCGCGCTCGAGCGGGCTGGCCTGCTCGTCCCGGGCCCCGGTTCGCGCACCGGCATCCGGCGCTGGGAGGCGCTGGCACGATCGAATGGCACCTCGGCCTTCGTCTACGCGCGTGACCCCGAGGTGGCCGTATTGGCGCGGGCGGCGCTGCGCGAGGCGGCCGAACAGACGCTTGCCTATCGCGTGGTGTCGGCGGAGGAGATGCTGGCCCTCGGTGCGGACCGCGAGGCTTGGTTCGGCCTCGAGGCGGAGCCAGGCTTCGTCTTCGGCGATGGGCTGAGAGGCGCCGCCCTCGTGCTGCCGTCGGCGGCACGGGGCGCGTGGGGAAGGCTCTCTCACAAGGCAACACCCGATGTCGGATTCGTGGCCTGGGGGGCGGGCATCCGCGTCGGCGTCCGGATTCCCGTGTTGCGACAGACCGACGTAGCACCGACCGTGGCCCGTCTAGTAGGCCTCGTGCTCGACGGGTCGGATGGCCGCCCGCTCGTCGGGATGCTGCGTCCGCCGCCGCCCTCGGTGGCCGCGCCGCGCGCCGGCGGGCGACGGCCTGCAGACTCCGGTGCCCGCTGATCCCCACCGCGCACGCCTCGTCACTTTGACGTTCGTGCGTCACGGCGAGGATGTGTTGATGATCCGTCACCCCGAAACGAGTGCGCGTTTCGCCGGCCAATGGAACGGTGTCGGCGGGCACGTGGAGGCCGGGGAGGGCGTTCGCGTGGCGGCGCGCCGTGAGCTTCGCGAGGAGGCGGGCCTCGATGTGCCGGGTCTTCGCCTGCGCGCGGTAATCCACGAGTCGGGCCTCATGGGCGAGGGATGGGTCGTCTTCGTGTTTGCCGGCGAGAGTGCATCACGCGAGCTGCACCCGGCGCCGGGCCACGAGGTCGCCTGGCACCCCATCGCCACCTTGCCGAGCCCCCTCGTGCACGACGTGGAGTTGCTGCTCGACCAGGCTCTGGGGGAGGGGGACGCCGTCTTCCTGACGGAGGACTATGATGGGAGCGACCGGCGGCTCTCGCTTCGCTTCGACGAAGCCGGAGGCGAGCCGCGCGCCCGGGAGGAAGGCCATTGAGCGCTTCGTCCATCGAAGATCGCGTCACCATCGAGCTGAACCCGAAGGAGCGACGGCTCTACGACCGCCTGCGCGAGAAGGTCAGCGAGCCCAGCGACGCACAGACCGGCCTTCTCGACCTGCTGCTGTTGGTGCCCGATCTGACCGTGTTGCTCATGCGTCTGCTGCGCGACGAGCGCGTGCCGGTCGGCTCGAAGGGGATCGCGCTGCTCGGGATCGGCTACGTGCTGTCGCCCATCGACATCCTGCCCGAGATCCTGCTGGGCCCGATCGGCCTCATCGATGACCTGTTGATCCTCGGGACGGTGCTCTCGCGCATGATGAACCGGGTGCACCCCGACGTGGTGCGTTCGCATTGGCCGGGGAAGCAGGATGCCCTCGAGACGATCCAGCGCGTGACGACCTGGACCGAGGATCAGCTCCAGGGCGGGTTGCGCCGGACCCTCGGCGCCCTCTTTCGCTAGCGAAATGAGCTAGAACGAATCCTTCATGGTGCGCAGACGGCCGAGATCCTCGGCGTTCTTCGCTCGCATGAACGGATTGGTCGCGTGCTCCTCGGCGATCGTCGTGGGGATGGTCATCTCGGCCGGGGTGGCGTCGTGCCAGTCGGCGGCGGCGTTCGCGCGGATCTTGCGGACGCGCTCGAGCTTTTCCTTCGCGGCAGCGTTCTCCGGCTCGGCGTGGACGGCGAAGGCGAGGTTGCTCTCGGTGTACTCGTGAACAGTCGCCCGCAGCCCCCAGCGAAGAGTGTGTCGCCACTGAAGACCGCCTCGGCCTCGTCGAACACGTAGGCAATGTGGCCCGCCGTGTGGGCGGGGATGAACAGCACGCGCGCGGTCTGGTTGCCGACCGTGACGGTGTCGCCCTCCTCGAGCCCGTCGGTCTGGCCCGGCAGACGCCCGGAGTCGCTCGCGTGCCCCAGGACGGGCGCGCCGTACTTTTCGGCGAGCTTCGGGTTGGCCATCGAGTGGTCTGGATGGTGATGGGTGGAGAGGATCTTCACCACGTTCGCGCCGGTTTCCTCGACGCGGCGGATGACGCCTGCATCCTCGGGCGCGTCGACGATGGCGGCCTCGCCCGTGTCCTCGCAGACGATCAGATACGTGTAGTTGTCACCGAAGGTCGGAATGCGTTCGACTCGAAGTCCCATGGGCGAGCAGGATAACAGCTCGCGGAGGCTAGAACCCATCTCACAAACCCCTCGGTCGCCAGACACTCGCCTTCGACCCGATCTCGGCGTTGCGAAACCTCGCCGTGGCTGGCCAGGGCTGCGATTTCGCGCCTTGATCTCGG
>JAFDDA010000214.1 GCA_019311105.1 Deltaproteobacteria bacterium | reverse complement strand
GGGCGAGATCGATCACATCGCCCTGGCTGACTGGGCCGAGGCAGTGATCGTTGCGCCGGCGACGGCGGACCTGCTCGCAAAGATGGCCCACGGCCTTGCGGACGACCTGGCCTCGACCCTGCTTCTCGCCACCCAGGCCGAGATCGTGGTGGCGCCGGCCATGAACGTGAACATGTGGCAGCACGCGGCAACCCAGACGAACGTCGAGACCTTGCGGGCCCGGGGCGTCCAGTTCGTCGGACCCGATTCGGGCTTCCTCGCGTGTGGTTGGGAGGGCGCCGGACGCATGTCCGACCCCGCAGAGATCGCTGCCGTCGCCGAGCTTCGCCTCGGGCCGCGCTCCCTCGCCGGGCAGCGGGTGCTCGTCACCGCCGGGGGGACGCGCGAGGCCATCGATCCGGTCCGCGCCATCACGAATCGCTCGTCCGGAAAGATGGGTTTCGCCATCGCGGCGGAGGCCGCGCGGCGGGGTGCTGCCGTGACGGTCGTCGCCGGCCCGTCGGCCCAGCCGACCCCCGCCGGCGTGGCGAGTCGATGTGGAGTCGGCCCTCGACATGCGCAGCGCCGTGCTCGATCGGCTCGATTCGACCGACCTCGTCGTGAAGGCGGCGGCGGTTGCTGATTTCCGCCCGGCGAGCGTCGCAGACCAGAAGATCAAGAAGGAGTCGCTCCCGGAGGGCGTGGCGCCGAGCCTCGAGCTCGTGCGCAACCCGGACATCTTGGCGGAGGTCTCCCGGGCCCCCGGCGACCGCATCGTCGTGGGCTTCGCGGCGGAGAGCGAAGACCTCGTGCCGGCGGCCCGTCGCAAGCTCGCGCGCAAGGGCTGCGACCTGATCGTGGCCAACGACGTCTCGCGCGAGGGCGCGGGCTTCGACGGCGACACGAACGCCGTGGTTCTGGTCTGGCCGGGCGGCGAGGTGGAGGAACTCCCGCTGCTCACGAAGGCCGAGGTCGCGGGCGTGCTGCTGGACCGCATCGAGAAGTTGTGGAGCGAGCGCTCGTGAAACCGCTGCGCCGGCTCTCTGCCGCCCTGCTCGTGCTCGCGTGCCTCGCACCGAGCATCGCTCAGGCCGGCCACGTCAACGTCGCGACGATCTCGGGCTCGATCAATCCGGCTTCGGCGGACCATCTGATGAAGGTGATCTCTCGCAGCGAGGCCGATGGCGCCGTCGCCGTGCTGATCGAACTCGACACGCCGGGCGGGCTGCTCTCCTCCACCAAGGACATCATCCAGGCGATCCTCAACGCGCGCGTGCCGGTGATCGTCTACGTCTCGCCGCGCGGCGCCTGGGCCGCCTCGGCCGGGACCTTCATCACCATGGCCGGCCACATCGCCGCCATGGCGCCGGGCACCAGCATCGGCGCCGCCCACCCGGTGGCTGTCGCCGGCGGAAGCACCGCTCCGGCCGAAGACGAAGAAGGCAACGCCGTGCGCGACTTCGCCGCCGAGAAGGCGGAGAACTTCACGGCGAGCTTCATCGAATCGATTGCCAAGGAGCGCGGCCGGAACGCCGAGTGGGCGGTCGACGCCGTCCGCAACTCCGTGGCCATCAACCAGGACGAAGCGCTAGAAGAGAACGTCATCGACCTCGTCGCCGAATCCCGCGAGGACCTGCTCGCCAAGAGCCACGGCCGGGCATGTCGCGCATGAACAGCCTGCTCGACGTCCTCGCGAGCCCGGACATCGCCGTCCTGCTGATGCTGGCGGGGATGCTCGGCATCTACGTCGAGTTCACGAACCCCGGCCTGATCGTGCCGGGCGCCGTGGGCGCCGTCTGTCTGGTCCTGGGCTTCGTGGCGCTGCAGATCCTGCCGTTCTCGTGGCTGGGCCTCTTCCTGCTCGCCGGTGGGCTCGCGTTGTTCGTGGCCGAGATCTTCTTCACCTCCTACGGCCTGCTGTTTGCGACCGGGGTGGCGTGTTTCCTGATGGGGGGCTCGATGCTCTTCGACATGCCCGAGGTGAACGACCTCAACGTGTCCTTCTGGAGCGTCCTGATGCCGTCTGTGGCCGGGATGTCGGCCTTCGTCGGCATCGTGATCCTCGCCGTGACCCGCAGCATGGCCATGCCCGAGATCACGGGCACGGGCGAGCTGGTCGGCCTCACGGGCGAGGTGCGCACGGGGCTCGACCCGAACGGGATGATCTTCGTCCGGGGCGAGATCTGGAAGGCGCGCAGTGACGAAGCCCTCGGGGAGGGCGACCGCGTCGAAGTCGTCGGCGTGGACGGTTTGGAGCTACAGGTCCGCAAGGCGCCGGCGCGAAGCTAGTTTCGCCGAGCAAGATATCTTCGCGGGGCTAGACTGCGCCCGCAGGCCTCCGAACGAGGCCAAGAAGGGGAGGGGTGATGTTTCCCAGCTTTGGGATCGCAATCGTGATCGTGCTCGTCTTGGCCGTCTCCGGCTTTCGGGTGATCAAGGAGTACGAGCGCGGCGTGATCTTTCGCCTCGGTCGCTTCGTGGGCAACCGCAACCGCGGCCTCCAGTGGATCATCCCCATGGTGGATCAGATGGTGCGGGTGAGCCTGCGGGAAGTCGTGATGGACGTCCCCTCCCAGGAGGTCATCACCCGCGACAACGTCTCGTGCAAGGTGAACGCGGTGCTCTACTTCCGCGTCCTGCACCCCGAGAAGGCGGTGATCCAGGTCGAGAACTTCCTCTACGGCACCTCGCAGCTCGCTCAGACGACCCTGCGCAGCGTCTGCGGCCAGGCGGAACTCGACGAGCTGCTCGCCGACCGCGACGCGATCAACCAGAAGCTCCAGGAAATCATCGACCAGCAGACCGAGCCCTGGGGTGTGAAGGTGCGCGCGGTGGAGGTCAAGCAGATCGACCTGCCCCACGAGATGCAACGGGCCATGGCGAAGCAGGCCGAGGCCGAGCGCGAGAAGCGCTCGAAGATCATCCATGCCGAGGGCGAGTTCCAGGCGGCCCAGCGCCTCGCCGACGCGGCGGCGGTGCTCGAGACCCAAGCCTCGGCGCTCCAGCTCCGCTATCTGCAGACCCTCTCCGAGATCTCCACCGAGCAGACCACGACCGTCGTGTTCCCGGTCCCGATCGACATCCTGAAGCCGCTCTACGACGCGGCGGCCAAGCGTGAAACCGGCGGCACCTCGGATGGCGGTGCGGGCTCGGGCCCGGCGTAAGGGAGACTGGGCTTGGTGGACGAAGATCGGTTGCCGCCCCCCGAGAAGGTGAGCGGGCAGATTGGCCGGCGGCTCGCGAACTGGACGACGCTCATCGCGTCGCTGGGCGTGCTCGCTGCGTGGGCCTTCTTCGGGTACTACGAGCTCGAACCCGGCGAGCACGCCGTGATCCTACGCATGGGGCGCTATGCGCGGACCGTGACTACGGCCGGGCCGAAACTGCACCTCCCCCCCCCGCTCGAGAGCCACGAGACCGTGCGGGTGGCCGAGGCCCAGCGCGAGGAGTTCGGGCAGTCCCAGGGCCAGCCCGAGACCGAGAGCGCCATCCTCGAAGGCGGGATCCAGACCAAGGACAACAACGTCGTCCAGGTGCAGTTCTCGGTGCAGTACCGGATCAAGGACGCCTTCTTCTCGCGCTATCGCGTGGCCCAGACGCGCGAGACCGTGCGCGATGCCGCGCAGGCGGCGATCCGCGAGGTCGTCGGGCGGACGAGCATCGACGGGGTCCTCTACGAGCAGAAGGCCGTCGTGGCCCGCGAAGCCCAGCAGGTGCTCCAGGAAATCCTCGACCGCTACGAGACGGGCCTCGAGATCGACGAGGTGAACCTCGAGGACGTGCAGCCGCCCGCCGCCGTGCGCGAAGCCTTCGGCGACGTGATCTCCGCCATCCAGGACAAGAGCCGCACCGTGAACGAAGCCGAGGGCTACGCGAACGAGATCCTCCCCCAGGCGCGTGGCGAGGCGACGGAAGCCCGCGAGTCGGCTCAGGGCTATCGCGATTCCAAGATCGCCCAGGCCACCGGTGAGGCGAGCCGGTTCCAGGCGCTGGCCGTGGAGTATCGCAAGGCGCCGAAGGTCACGCGCAAGCGCCTCTACCTCGAAACCATGGAAGAGATCCTCCCGGATGTGGAGAAGGTCATCATCCAGCCCGGCACCCAGGTGCTTCCCTATCTGCCAATCGGACGCGGAGGGCGCGGTGGCCGTGCGGCGGTGGGGGAGGAGCGATGAGGCGGATCCTCTACCTCGGGTTGGTTGCGGCGGCGATCTTCGCAGGGCTGGTCTGGGCGGGAAGCCTCGGCCTCGGCCCGGTCCTGATCACGAACGAAGGCGAGCAGAAGATGGTGCTGCGGCTCGGCTCCGTGGCCACTGTGCGGACCGAGCCCGGGCTCTGGTATCGCATCCCGTTGCTCGACGATGTGCTGGTCTTCGAGAAGCGGCTCCAGTATTTCAACGCGCGGCCGCTGCTCATCCAGACGCGGGACGCGCAGCCGATCAACGTCGACTACTACGTGCTTTGGCGAATCTCGGACCCGCTGCGCTTCTACGAGTCGTTCCCGGGTGGGACGGCGCGGGCAGTGGATCAGATCCAGCGCGTGGTCGGGGCCGACGTCCAGGAGTTGATCGGTCAGCACAGCCTCGACGAGGTCATCACGTCGAAGCGCGCCGAGATCATGGGCGCGATGACGGCCAAGGCGAACGAGGCGCTGACCTCCTTCGGCATCGAGGCCGAGGACGTCCGCATCAACCGCACCGAGCTACCGCCGGACACCATCGAGAACGTCTACGCGCGCATGCGGACCGAGCGCCAGCGCCAGGCGCGCAAGTATCGCGCCGAGGGCGATGAGGAGGGGCGGCGCGTCCGGGCCGAAGCGGACCGCGATGCTCGGGTCATCGTGGCCGAAGCGCAGCGGGATGCGGACATCTTGCGAGGCGAGGGCGATGCCGTG
>JAFDDA010000126.1 GCA_019311105.1 Deltaproteobacteria bacterium | reverse complement strand
CCGGCTTCCGGCCGCCGTGGAGACCTCTGCCGTGTTCTGCGGCCAGTTGCGGCTCTCCACCATGCCTTCGAGGCCGAGCACCTCGAGGCGTTGGTCGTAGCCGTGCGGGCCCTGCCGGCTTGCGTCGATGCTGGCGAGCAACCCGCTCGGGAAGCGCAACGACACGACGACGTTGTCGAGGTCGCCGATCTCGCGCACTCCCGGCGCGAAGTTCGAGCCGTAGGCGAAGACCTCGTCGGGCGCTTCGCCCGCCACCCAGCACACGAGGTCGAAGTCGTGCACGACACAGTCGTGGAAGATCCCACCCGAAGTCTCGAGGTAGGCGAGGCTCGGGACCGGACTGTCGCGCGAGACGGAGCGGATGAACTGGAGCCCGCCCACTTCCCCCGGCGAAGGAGGCGTCGAAGCGCCGCTGGAAGGCCACGAGCAGCGGCACGTCGCGGGCTTCGGCCAGGCCAAAGCAGCGATCGATCTCGGCCACGGTCGTCCCGAGCGGCTTCTCGCTGAGGACGGGCTTGCCCGCGTCGAGGGCCGCCTCCACGTAGCCGAAATGGCTCTGGGTCGGGGTCGCTACCACCACGGCGTCGATGTCGGTGGCGCCCGTGGCCTCGGCGGGGCTCGCAGCCCGGCGGCAGCCGTGGGCCGCGGCGACCTCCGCCGCGCGCTCGGGGTCGGTGTCGTGGACCTGGACGAGTTCGACGCCGGGGAGCGCGCGGATGCTGGCGAGGTGGAAGCCGCCGGCTCGGCCGAGGCCGAGCAGCGAGATCCGAACGTCCGGCGCCTGTCCCATGGAGCCTCCCGGGGAGGCACCCTACCACGGTGTCCGGTACCCCTCGCGGCCCGGATCTTCGACGAAACGATGTTCTCTTTGTGCCTCAAAGATAGTCTCCACACGGTCGATTTTTCGGCGCACTTCCCGGCACGCCCGACTACATTTCCCGCGACTCGCTGAGGGGAGAGACGGTGGACTCGACACTTCTCGGCTACTCGCTTCCGGTCCTGGTCGCGGGAGCTCTCGCGCTCTACATGGCCTGGGCGATTGGCGCGAACGACGTCGCGAATGCCATGGGGACGAGCGTGGGCTCGGGCGCGCTCACCCTCATGGGCGCCATCGTCGTCGCCGGCACCCTCGAGTTCGCCGGCGCGTTCCTCGCCGGCGGCCACGTCACCGACACGATCCGCAAGGGCATCCTCGACACGAGCGCGTTGCAACGCGACGAACTCATCTGGGGGATGCTGGCTTCCCTGGCCGCCGCGGGGACGTGGCTCATCTTCGCGTCGCGCATGGGCTGGCCGGTCTCGACCACCCACTCCATCGTGGGCGCCATCGTCGGCTTCGGCGCCGTCGCGATCGGCCCCCACGCCGTGCAGTGGGCGAAGGTCGGCCAGATCGTCGCCTCCTGGGTGACCTCGCCGGTCATCAGCGGCACGCTCGCCTTCCTCGTCTTCATCCTGGTGCGTCGCACCGTCCTCGACCATCCCGACCCCATGGTGCGCGCGAAACGCATCGGGCCGTTCTTCTTCTTCTGGGTCTTCTTCACCATCGGGCTCGTGACGCTCTTCAAGGGGCTGAAGAACCTGAAGCTCGACCTCGATCTGCCCGACGCCCTGCTCTACTCGGCGGTGCTCGGCCTCGCGGGGGCGGTGTTCGGCTGGTTCCTCCTGGGACGGATCGGTGCCCAGGCGCCCGACCCGAAGCACCGCTTCTCGAACGTCGAACGCGTCTTCGCCGTGCTTCAGATCCTGACGGCCTGCGCCGTCGCGTTCGCTCACGGCTCGAACGACGTGGCGAACGCCATCGGCCCCCTGGCCGCCGCGGTGAACGCGGCCCAGGGCGGCGACATCGGCGGCAAGGCGCCGGTCGAGCTGTGGATGCTCGGCATCGGCGGCGTCGGCATCGTGATCGGCCTCGCGACCTACGGCTACAAGGTCATGGCGACGATCGGGAAGCAGATCACCGAGCTCACGCCGAGCCGAGGCTTCGCCGCCGAGCTCGCGGCGGCCACTACGATCGTGATCGCCTCCCAGGCGGGCATCCCGGTCTCGACCACGCACACGCTGGTGGGTGCCGTCCTGGGCGTCGGCCTGGCGCGCGGCATCGGCGCCCTGGACCTGCGCGTCGTCGGCAAGATCGCCGTCTCGTGGGTCGTCACCCTGCCCACGGGTGCAGTGCTCTCCATCTTCTTCTACTTCTTCTTCAAGGGCGTATTCTCGCCGTAGGAGGCTTGGTCGCCATGTCGCTAATCGGAGATCTTTTCGGCCGCTCGCCGGTGAAGCCCATGCAGGAGCACATGAAGGCGTCCGTCGCGACGGCGCGGCTCGTCACGCCCCTGATCGAGGCCATGATCGCTGGGGATGCCGCGCGCATCCACGAGTGTCGCCAGGAGATCGACACCCTCGAGCACGAGGCGGACCGCATCAAGAACGAGATCCGCAGCAACCTGCCCGCCCGCATGATGCTGGCCCTGGAGCGGCGCGACATGCTCGAGATCCTCGACGCCCAGGATTCCATCGCCGACACCGCCCAGGACATCGCGGAGCTGGCGGACCAGCGCACCATGACCATCCCCCCGAGCATGGCGGAGGTCATGACGGACCTGACGCGCCAGGTCGTCGGGGCCTGCGATCAGGCGGAGAAGATCATCAACGAGCTCGACGAGCTCGTGGAGACGGGCTTCCGGGGCCGCGAGGTGACCCGCGTCGAGCAGATGATCGACGAGCTTTCGCGCATCGAGACCGAGACGGACAAGCTCGAGGAGCGCGCCACCCGCCAGATATTCGCCCTGGAGGGAGAGCTCGGAATCTCCACCATCTTTTGGTGGCATATGGTCGAGTGGATCGCTGACATCGCCGACTACGCCGAGCGGGTCGGCAACCGCCTGCGGCTCCTGATCGCGAACTGAACGCCCCTCGGCGAGAGGCTGCAACCTAGACGGGCGGCGAGGCCTCCGACCGGGAGCCACGCGAGAAGCGCTGGCGGACCCGGCCTGCCACGCGCCGGAACGTGCCCGTTCGCTCGGCCCGCACGGTGCCCTGAGCCACCCAGCGAAGCAGGCTCCAGAACCGTCCGTCGCCCTCCTCACCGCCGGGCTCGTCCCCGTTGCGAGGGGCCAGGGCCGGGAGCGGGAAGTCGGCGCCGAGCACCTGGCCGCGGCGGGTGAGCTGGGCGTCGGGGTAGTTGCGGCGAATCCGATCGCGCAGCCACTCGTGCTCGTCGGTGAGCAGGGACCGGAAGCTCTTCACACCGTTGGCGCTGGCGGTGCGGATCAAGTGCTCGGAGAGAATGCGCCCCAGGCCAACCCCTTGGGCGCCGTCGAGGACGGTGACCGCCGGCTCGGCAATGTCCGGGCGATCGGGAAGGCAGGCGTAACGCGCCACAGCAAGGCCCTCGCACTCCCAGCCGTCGTCATCGATCCGGACGGCGCCAAGCGCGACGCGGCGCTGGCCGTCGCACTCGGTCAGGAAGCGGACCTCGCCGTCGCTGAGCCGCGCCTTCGGCCCGAAAAAGCGGCGTCGGCGTGACTCGGACGAGAGTCGCGCAAAGCCGTCCTGGAGCGTGCGCGCATCCTCCGGGCCCAAGGGCCGGATTCGGACGCGTCTTCCATCGCGCAGCGTGTGTTCACCGAGGACCATCGGGCCGGTCATGACCAGGCTCACCCCCAAGGCGGGAATGATAGACGCATCGCGTCATCGGGCAAGGTCTATCAAAGCACTGATTTTGTTGACCTTTATCTGACGGCGCCTCAGGTCGACCTCTTGGCGCTGCACCGTGTCAAGGGTTCGGTCCGCTCCCGACCGGAGCCGGGTTTCAGGCTGAAACCCGTCCGAGCCTGACGCCCGGGCCAAGCTGAAGCTCCGGCGCGGCTCGGAGGCGCCTCAGCCTCGTATGCGTCGAGGAAACGTGGCGCGGGCGACGGCTCGGCCCGCGCGCGACGCACGCGCGGCTCGATGCGGAACGCGGCTTCCACAAAGTGGAAGATGCGTTCCGTTGCAAGAAGAACTTTCGTTCCCAACTTCCTCGTTGCGCAGACCCGACACGGTGACACTGTTTGGTGACTCGCAACGAACTCGCACGGTTGCGCGCTCGCGACTCCGTTGAGCCGAAGCCGACCCGCGTGGGCACAGCTCGTGCAATCAAAAACACCAGGCGTCGGCCGAAGCGCGCAAGGGCATGGTTTTCGGTCGTCGTCTTCCAAGAGAGACGGGCCGCGATGTTTCACAGGGGGGCATCGCAGTCGGCCTCGACCGGCGAAGCCAAAGCATCGGCCTCGGAGACATCCACCATGTTCGACAACGAAGCACTCGCGTACCCGTTCTTCTACACCACCCGCAAGGATTCGAGGCAGGCGCCGCACCCGGTCTACCTGCGTGACCAGCTCGCAAACTTCGAACTCACCATGGCGATCGCCGAGCTCCGCATCGCTCGGCCCGCCAGCGCGATCGTGAACATGCCGCCGCCCGAACCCGTGAGCCCGCGCCGGCTTCTCGATTGGAACGAGCTGCTGAAGGTGAATGTCGATCACCTGCGGGCCGGCGACTTCCTGTCCCTCACCACCCGGCCGCCCAAGGAAGACATCTATGAGGGAAATCGCATGTGGGTGGAACCCGGTCAGACCGACATCGAGTTCCTGATCTTCCGGACCGTGGAGAAGTACCTGGCCATCTGTGCGCGCTCGCACATCAAGCTGGCGGATCCGGTGCGCGACTCGCTGCCCGAGGGCTACGCCGGGCGCGCCAACTTCTCGATCTCCCAGTCGGGGATGTTCGGCTACTACCGCGAGATGAACGAGGGCCACGGCTGGGAGACGCTCCATGACGAGCGGCGCAGTCGTATCCCGGCATTCGTGATGCGTTGCGATGAACTCTGGGAGGGCGGGCCCGGCGCGTTCATTGCGTTCTCCATGGACAGCCTCAGCACGGCGGCGTGGTGTTGGCATTTGCGGCGTGGGCTCTCTCATTTGCTTACCCAGCCGGGGTTCCACTTCTACGAGATGACGCCCGAGGCCCTGCCCGAGCGGCCCACGGACCCGAGCTGGGCGGGGCGCTGGGGGGTCGAGCCCGTGGTCGCGATGCCGCCCGCGGCCTAAGGCCAGGCGGCGTCTGGCCCGGGGCAGGGTTCAGGCTGAAACGTGCCCCGGGGATCGGTGGGGCTCCGCGCTGGAGCCCCACCGATCGTGAAAGAAATTCGAAGTAGAAACAAGGCCTTCTCCCTTCTCGTGCGAAGTGGTGCTCGAACCCACATTTGAAAGGAGCCCAACGTGGCCAAGGAACGGAAGCGGAGCACGCAAGCGAACGAGAACGAGGGCAAGCCCCAGGTCGACTGGAGCTTTGTGGAGCGGTGTCTCGACACCGCGCCGCTGCGCATGATCCTGCTGCACGGCCCGCCCGGGGTCGGCAAGACCTACGCCGGGTACAAGAAGGGCCGCATCGGGCGCGGCGTCTATTCGATCACGCTGACCGACGAAACACCCGCCGCCGAGCTGCGCGGAATGTGGGTGCCGCAGAAGGACGGCTACGTGTGGCAAGACGGGCCGGTCGTCTCGGCCATGCGCGAAGGCGCACGCGTGGTGGTGAACGAGATCGGCCAGGCGAGCCCGGACGTCCTGGCGTTCTTCCTGGCGTGTTGCGAGAGCCGAGAGTCGGCGCGCCTGACGCTCCCCACCGGCGAGCACCTGGTGCCGGCCGAGGGCTTCAACGTCGTGGCCACTTCGAACGAAGCGCCGGCGAGTCTGCCGCTCGCCCTGCGCGACCGGTTCGACTGCACGCTCGAAATCGACGCACCCCACCCCGAAGCCCTGGCGCTTCTTTCCGAGCCCCTGCGCGAAGCGGCACTCCGCACCTTCGCGCTCGAGCCGGAGCGGGCAGTCTCGATCCGTAGCTGGCTGAAGCTCGAAGAACTCTCCGGAGTGATGGATCTCTTCCAGGCCTGCCTCGCCGTTTTCGGGAGCGAGCGCGGACGGAAGATTCACGAAGCGCTGACCATGCGTCAGCTCTCGTTCTAGGAGCGCGTCATGAAGAGCAAGCGACGAATCGATCGGGAACGTGAATTCGACTCGTGTGGCGGGCGGCAGGGTGAGGACCCTGCCGCCTTCGCGCCCTACCCCGAGATCGTGGACACCGGCCCGGCCTGGCAGGTGCTCGACTCCACGAC
This sequence comes from Deltaproteobacteria bacterium, assembly GCA_019311105.1. Classification (GTDB taxonomy): domain Bacteria; phylum Myxococcota_A; class UBA9160; order UBA9160; family JAFDDA01; genus JAFDDA01. The sequence continues at coordinate 4,010 of JAFDDA010000126.1, read as the reverse complement.
GCGCCCGTGGCTCCCGAGCATCGGCGTGACGGACAAGACTCGGCGCGTCCTCTACACGCCGCTGCGTCACGATGGGGACGCGGTCACGCGTCACGAAATGGCGCACGTCCTGTTCAGTCCGACGCCCGCCATGCCGCGCGTGCGCTTCGAACCGTTGGTGCTGCACGCGGTGGAGGATGCGCGCGTCAATCTCGCGCTCGCTGGTGCGGGCTTTGCACTCGACTTCGACACCGAATACCTGGCGGACATCCGCCTGCGACTCGCGCGCGATCGGAAACACGGCGAAGTCGCGATCTTCCTGCTGCGATCGGTGGCGTGCCTCGGAACCAATGCGTTCCCGCTGGTGGAGCCGGAACTCCAGGCCGCCTCGCCGCGGCTGCGCGAGTGGGCCGAGGGCTGGCTCGGGCGGGTTCGTCACCGGCTCGAAGAAGCCCGCCGGCGGTGCGGCGAGGCTGCGGCCCCCTTCCCCGCGGGGCTGGCCCTGGCTCGGGAGCTGGCCCGGGATCTCGACCGTCATGGCCTCCTGCAGAGGCCGCTGCAGGCTCCGGAGCTCGGCTGCTGCGTAGCCGTCCCGACCGAAGAGGGCGACGAGGCGGCCGGCGGCGGCCGGATGGGCCGACTCGCCGAGAAATTGAGGGGAAAAAGATCCGATTCGGAGGACCGCGAGGTGAAGCCGGGAGCGATGACGACCCGGGAAGCGCCCATGCCTCGGGGCCGCTCGCTCGGCACTCGGGCGATCGGCCGGCGCCCGCGGCCGGCGGCCGAGGGCTGCCACCTGATGCGGCCACACCGCCACGCCATCGATCGCAAGGTCTTCCGCCGGGCGGTCCGTTGGCGCGGCGGGGCGGTGCTCGTCGACACCAGCGGAAGCATGCACCTCCCGCTCGAAGGCCTGGACGCCCTGGTGGACGCGTCCCGGGGCGCGGCGCTCGTTGCCATCTACTCCGGGAGCGAACGCGAGGGCGAGCTGCGCGTGGTGGCGCGGGGTGGGCGACGCGCGAACGAAGCCGACCTCGAGCCCTTCGGGTCGGGGAACATCGTGGACGTCCCGGCCCTCGAGTGGCTCGCGCGCCAACCCGAGCCGCGCCTCTGGGTCTCGGACGGCGGCGTCACCGGGGAGATGGATCGCGGCTCGCGCGAGATCCGACGTCGCTGCGCCGAGATCGTGCGCCGGGGGCGCATCGAGCGCCTGGACAGCGCCGAAGAAGCCGCGAAACGGCTTGCGGGCGGCCCGCGCGCCCCGAAGTGCAAAGCGGTGGACGAGGAACCCCGGGGGTGAGTGGCGGCGCCTCGGCCTGGACTCCTCGGGTCGGGGCGTTCGCCCAACCTCGTAGCCCCTTCGCTACGGGGCGTCGTAGCCCGCTCGCTACGGGGCGGTTCGCGAGAAGAGCAGCGCCGGTGGCGCGTCGGAGGCGTCGAAGAGGAGGAGCCGGCCCGAATCTGCGGCGCGCGCCTCGGCGCCTGCGCGTTCCTCGGGTGGGAGCGCGAGCCAGAACCGGAAGTACATGCGCTCGCCGGGCGCGAGGCCGAGCTCCTGTTTCAGCTCGGGGAGCGCGCGACGCACCAGGCCGACGGTCACGGTGCCGGCGGTGAATCGAGCGTTGAACTCGACGACCGGGCGAAGGGTCAGGCCGTCCGTCTCGACGTCCCGGAACTCGAAAGCATCGACGCCGCAGGGCCCGAGGTAGCCGCGCTCCCGCGCCGCCACCCCCACCAGCGCGGCGGCCTCGCGCAGACGTTCCTCCTCGGCGTGGCCGGAGAAGACCCGCCCGCGCGAATCGAGCTCGCCCCCATGGCCGAGGAAAACGCCCGAGGGCGACACGAACTGCTCGAGGCTCCCGAGCACGGTCACGCCGGCATCGCCGCCGAGATGGAGCTGCACCGAGAGGTCCGCGGTCCGTTCGAGCCAGGGTTCGAGCATCGCGCCACCGCGGGCCGCGAGCCGCTCGAGGCCCCGCCCCAGACGGGTGCGGTCGAGCCGGCCCGACTCGCCAGCAATCCGACCGCGGCCACTGCCTCCGAGCCGGGGCTTCAGCGTGAAGCGCTCGCGCGCCCATTCGGGCCATCGTGCCAGCCGCGCCTCGATGGCGTCGGCTGCATCCGCAGCGCGAAGGGCATCGGGCGACAGCGTTTCGATGCAACCCCGCAGTACCGGCGGGATCATCCCCTCGCTGTCGGCCACGTCGTGGGCAAAGGCCTTGTCGTGGACGGAAGCCACGATGTCGGCCGACGGCCCGGCAAGCGGCAGGTCGGCCCCGCTAGCCGCGCACTCCGCATCCTCGGTGTTGATCCAGGCCAGTACGCAGCCCGCCTCGGCCAACCACGGGAAGATGGGCTCCTCGGAGGCGGAAGCCCCCGGCCAACGCGGCGCCGACTCGTCGAGATCGAGGCACTCGGTGTCCGCGGCAAACAGGAGACGCCACAAGCGCCGCTGCGCTCGCACCGCGGGCTCGCCGACCAGCTCTCGCCAGCGCGGCCCCTCCTCACCGCCGAGGTTCGGGACGAGGCGCATCACGCGCCGGGCGCCTTGGGTCGGGTCTCCTGGGTCGAACGCGCCGTTCGCACGGCTTCGATCAGTTCTTCGGAGAGGCCCGCGCGGCGGCGGGCGTCGGCATCGAAACGCCGCCCTTTGGCCCGTGCCGCCGACAACGGGAAGGGCACCCGGGCGGCGTAGGCTTCGGCATCGTTCGCCGCGTCGGGCTCGAGCCGCAGCAGCCACACGCGGGCAAAGGCGACGTGCTGGATCTCGTCGTCGTGGATGACCTGACAGACCTTGGCGCTCGCTTCATCGCCCCCGGCGCGGAAGCCATCGCGGTAGATAAGCGTGAAGTCGAGATTCGCCTGTTCGAGGGTCAAGCCCATGGCTGCCAGGAAGGCCGCCGGCCCGGCGGGCGAAGCCGCGATGGCGTCGGCCTGGCGCCAGAAGTAACCCGAGCAGGGATGCTCCGAGAGGCTCGACCCCAACTCGCGAAGCCGGCCGAGGTAGAGCCGGCAGTGGCGCTGCTCGTCGACCAGGATGCCGAGCCAACCGCGACGCAGCTCGCTCGGCAGCTCGGGCCAGCGGACGATCGCCCATGCGAAGAACTCGACGGCCATGAGTTCGTGGTGCGCGAAGCGCGCGAGGCACGCCGCGCGCGCCCCGTCCGTCGTGAGAGCGTCGGCGCGGGGCAGCGGCGGAGCCCCACCGGCCAGGGCGAGTTCCGGCGACCGCGCGGGGCGTTCGACGAGCAGGGGCTCGCCCGCGTCTCCGTCGCGCAGGCCGGCGGGCGGGGGTTCGAGCTTCGCATCGAGGCCCGGTGCCGCGAGGATGCCGCGGCAGTATTCGTGCAGGGTCGCTTCGGTCATGCCTCCCAGCCAATCGGCGGGCGTGCCTCCCGCCCGATGAGGGGTCGGACGGGAGGATACCGATCGCAGAGTGGGGAGGGGTGGCGTGCGGTGGGGAGGGCCGACGCCCCGTTGGGTCGATGTGGGGAGGGGTGGGGTCAGGCGGCGCGGAGCCCCGCGTAGATCGAATCGAGCTTCTTCTGAGTGTCGGCGCTGAGCTGGAGGAATCGCAAGCCCATGCCGCGCTCGCCCGGCGTGCTGCCGTCCTGGCGCACGTCGATCGAGACGACCTCGGCCTGCAGCTCGAGCACCTCGGGCAAGTCTTCGCCGTTCAACATCAAGTCGAGCCGCGTGCCGACGGGCGCCGGCAGGTCCGCGCGGATGAAGCAGCCCGTGCGCGAGAGATTGGTGAGGACGCCGCCGAGCCCCGAGAGTGCGTCGTAGGACACCATCAACCGGGTCGGCACGCGCAGCGAGGTGCGCCGCTCGCTCTGGCCCGCGGGCGGGCCGGAGGTGAACACCTTGTCGAGCCGGTGGCGCAGCAGCAGCCAGCGGCGGTATTCGCGCGGCGTCACGCCGTCCCCCGTCCGTTTCCGGTCGAGGTGGGCGAACTCGCGAAAGTCTTCCTGAATCGTACGCATCGTCATCCCATGGTCCCGGGCCGCCATCCAGGGGTGCGGTGCGGC